>CAZBVH010000057.1:0-8984 GCA_964495315.1 uncultured Candidatus Bathyarchaeia archaeon
GTTATACATTTCATTCTGGTCGGAGGACTGCTTGGAGGGCATCTCCCGGGGCACAATACGTGCCCCTGAGAATCTTCTGGCTCTGAGATGCTTCTACTGCTCTCCGAGCGTTCTCCCACATCTGCGGCAGTAAGTAGCTCCAGGGATGTTCTCGAATCCACAATATCTGCAGATCCCTGTCGGGCTCTCCGTCGCCGGTGTGGTTGGAATTTCTCGCATAGGGAATGTTGGCGCTGATAGCTCGCTTCTCCGCCTGCTTCTTGAATAGAGAAGGATGCCCGCCGCAACTGCAATCAAAGCGACTCCTGAGATCCCGAAAACCAAGAGGCTGGAGAATGGGGTCCCCGCTTTAGTCTCCTCACTGCCCCCGGAGGGACTCGTTGTCTTCTCTACTATCGTCAGCGTGAATTTCGTGAGTCCTCCGTCGCCTCCTTCCCAGCCCTCCGTGCCTTCATCAAACTCCTCCCATTTTGCGCGTGCATTGACAGTGTAGGTCCCTAGATTTGCGCTTGAGGACACTTGAAAAGTCACTGTGAAAGACCACTCGTCCCCACTGTCCAACTCTCCTCGCTTCGGGTCATCTGGGCATGTAACTCCCTCAGGCATGACGAAGTAGACTTTCAGACTCCTATAGTTCGTATCCCCTGCGTCCAGCGTCAGTTGCTGCGAAAAACTTGATCCACGCTCCGCGGTTACTGTCCTACTGCTGAAATCTGCTGAGGGTGCGGCTCTTGCCTCCAACACCCCGCACTCTAGGGTCGATGCCATCAGAAGACAGAAAGCAATCGCAATCAAGCTTCTTCTCATCAAGTCTTCTTCACTTCTCACACTACTCCTCTCCTACGGTCCTAATAGGGCTTTCCTGTATTCCTGTTGCCAAAGACTATATCCGAGTCTGCGTGAGTAGTCTGAGATTCAGAGACTGCCAGGAGAATCGTCTGCTTCGCCTGACACATTTGACAGAGTGTATCCAGCATGGAGTGAGCCAGACTTGAATGGTATTAGCGGTCTGCGAAGGCCTCTCGACCTCATGCCTCGTGTGCTTCTTCTCTTCTTGCTCTTCGGAGGTATGTTGCGTCTGTGGCTCTCCTACTCAACTGGCGGCTACGATGTGAGGTGTTGGTTTGACGCTGTCAAGATCCTGTCATCATTGAACCTACCGGAATTCTATGGACGTGCGTATTTCAAGCCCGCCGAATATGAGTATCCACCTGTATGGATGATTATCCTAAACTTTGCTGCGGCAGGATACAGATTGGGATGGTATGCATCTGAACTCTCACCCATCTTTCGATTCCTTGTAAAGCTGCCAGTAATAGTCTCTGACATCCTGGTGTCCGTCTTGATCTTCCTCCAGGTGAAACGATGGAGTTCAGACGAGAATAGGGCTTTACTTTCCACCGTAGCCTGGCTGTTCAATCCCTTTGTCATATATGTCTCATCGATTCAAGGAATGTTTGATAGTATATGCGTCTTCTTCCTTCTCCTATCCGTGTATATCCTTGAGAAGGACCGTTTCTTCCTGGGTGGCGTTTCGTTCGGTTTGGCTATGCTGACGAAACAGTACGCTTATCTCTCCCTCCTTCCTCTGATCTCGGTCTTGCTTAGGAGGAGAAACTACCGTGGGGCCCTCATGTTCTTGACCGCCTCTGTCTCACTGTTTGCCGCTTTCTCGCTGCCCTTCTTGGTGACGACACCGTCTCAGTATCTTGCAGCAGTCACTATTGCCAGTAGGTTAGAGACGTCCTTATGTACCCGGTACCAGCGCCTTGAAGGGTTCTTCTTCTCTGGAATCTGGTATCTTCTCGACAAAGCTTTCCATCTCCCGTCTGACGCCTTCTACTCCTACAAGCCAGCGCTAATCTGCTTGATGCTTCTCTTGACGATCCTCTGTTACCTCCAGGGAAGACAAGCAACGGCTCTTAGCGACACACTCCTAGGATCAAACATGGTGTTTACACTAGTCGGTTTGATGATAAACTCCCAGTATCTGGTTTTACCCATAGCATTCTCCGCGGCTGACATCGGGATACATAGAAGAAACTACGTTTAGTTTCTGCCCGAGACCATCCTAGCCACCTACTTTCCCTTCAGGGACAAAGACTACGCTCCCATTGGGCGGAGGATCTACGGTCTACTTATCTCAGTAACCATGGTTGGATGGGCCCTTACACGCCTTGGCGCCATCTATTTGGAATCCGCTTTCGCCGCTTTGGACGGTCTATCGGGTGGAGTATTGGGCTCGAAGTTTCGAGGGCAGCATTCAGCAAGCGCCTGCTGACCGCAGGCGCTCATCGACTGAGACACACGGTGTTCAACTAGTTCTCTCTATGTAACTCAGGATATCGTAAGGCGTCATCATATCAACCCCTGCTTGGAGACAATGAATCTCCGGACTGACTGTCTCTCGCCCCCTCTCAAAGTAGCCCTTTTCGTCATCATAGTAAAGCACCTGAGAGTATTTGGGCGTGAGATCCTCCTTCTTCACCCCTTCTATTATCTCCTGAATCATGAGGTGCTTCATTCTGCCCCTTTCCAGCCAGATCTTTCTCAACGGCTCCTGATAGAACTCCAATATCCCGAACAGCCTCATTGGCTCCTCCGCTTTTTCTCTGAAGTTGAAGCTTGCCATTCCTGTCTTGATCTTGGACTCCTGAAGCCTGAACAGCAGTCCTCCTGTCTTTGGATCCATTCTGATCGTTCGTCCATACGAATCTGAAATCGTATTCTCATCCAGCTTCTCGAACGGCGGCTCCATGAATTACGCCCTTCCCTTCCACAAGGTCTCATCCAAGTCCAAGATCACCCGTCTTATTGGCGCACAGATTCTTCCCATGGTTATGAACAGGACTCGTAGAACTCTTCACGGGTCTATCTTTTGAGCTCTGCTCCTCCAGTTTCTCAACAGATCCTCTTGTCGAGTCGCAATCAAAACGGAGGGCACCACTGCGACGTTTGGAAAAGCATATTATTCCTTGGAGCGTGAAGAGGATGAGGGATCACCATGTGGAAGGTTGTGGATTCTGAAGAGGTCGCCTATTCCCCCTACAAGACTGGAGTCGCCAACATCAAGAGAGTCCTAGGTGAAGGTGAACTCAAGGGAATGAGGTTCTCGGGATTCGGTTTTCTCCAGATCCCTCCTAGAGGAGAGTTCAAAGTTCACGTTCACCCAGAGCGCGAGGAGATATACCACGTATTATCAGGATCCGGAACAATTGAGGTTGAAGGAAAACCCGTAGAGGCTCGTCCCGGGCTCACTCTGCATATATCCGGAGAAACAGCCCACGGCATAAAGAACGATACTAACGAACCACTGACAATCATCTACGCGACTGCTTGGGCCTAACCAGATAGCCACTTTGGACCCTTAAACCCTATACCGGGCATCACTGACAGGTTAAAGGCATTCCATCGGCTATTTCGATCGCTCTCTGGCAGAATTCAAGGGCTTCTATTGAGGTCTCAGATTCCTCTGATCACATAATCTGAGAGCAATCTCATAAAGTCCCCGATGACCGCTGACCTGAAAGCATATTCCTCTGTTGATACCTCGTCTCTTTCTGCAAGACCGTCAAGGTACAGGATTGCTTCCCGAATTGTGCCCTCTCTCAGCTCTTCTCTCGTTCTTGAGGTCTTAGCCTTTCTGACCTTCTGGAGCATCGTCTTGGGGCTTTCCTTCATATAGGATAGGAAGGACTCAACTGCCTCTAGATACTTATCCTCAGACTGTTCTTCTCTTGTCTTTCCATCCATGCTCTGAAGCAAGGAGACTAGGTCGTCATACTCATTACGTTGGTTAGACTCCTTTGTCATGACGAATCAATCCTCCCAGGCTCTTTCCCGGGATCTTCTGCCTACTTCTTCGTTTTCTCCTAGCGGCGTCTCGTTGATTGCGTCGGGTCAGTTATCTTGGTGTAGAATTCTGGTCGCCTATCCCCAAACCGATCTGTCTCCCATTCCCCTGGGATCTTGACGCTAACTTTGCTTCTCGCCTTTGCAAGGTCAACCTCTGCGTATATTATCTCTTCTCTGGATCGGCTTGCCGTAGCAAGGCTGTTCCCAGAACAGTCTACAATCTTGCTCAGTCCGCAGTACTTGAACGTCCGTTCGGTACCCACACGGTTTATCGCGGCATAGTTAACTCGGTTCTCAGCGGCGCGGGTGTGAACTACATATTTGGAGTAGTATTCTGCCCCGACAGGCCAGTTCGTTGGAAGAACGATCAGTTCAGCTCCTTCCAATGCTAATATGCGGGAGCTTTCCGGGAAACTCATGTCGTAGCATATGTTCATCCCTATCTTTCCGACTTCTGTATCGTAGACCCTGAAAGGTTCATCTCCCAGAGAGACGAATCGGTCGACTCCCAGACCAGGAAGATGGATCTTTCGATATCTGCCGACCAATCCCTCAGGTCCCAGAAGAGCCAGGGCGTTGTAGATCTTCCCTTTGTCAGTCTCCAGAAATCCGATTACGGTATGGGTATCCAGTTCCTTGCAGGTGTCCCCAATCCTCCGTATGCTAGGACCGGTGATCGGTTCCGCAACAGTTCCCGCCTCCTCCAAGTTCCTGTAGCAGTATCCAGTCAATGAGCATTCAGGAAAGATGATCAGTTTCGCACCTTTTTCCGCAGCGACTTTGAGCAGATTGAGGGATCGTTCGAGATTCTGCTTCACACTCAGCATTCTTGGTCTCATCTGAACTCCCGCAACTTTGACTCGATCAACCAAGCACATGTACCTCCCACATCACATTATTATGAACAAGACTCACACGAATCAGTGCAGTTTGAGCGTTAGTCACCTTGAACGTTGTCTTTGAGGCTCTCTGACATTAAGGTTTTCCACAGATCGTGTGATTATAGGTTTCTGCCTAACTCTGACTTTAGGATGGCTCTTGCGAGTATCCTGCTGATTCTCAGAGGCTCGGGGATCCCCCCCTCAATAGTGAACCTGTCCAGAATCCTCTTCCCGGTGTCTTCTTCTATCCCTATGAATCTCGCAAAGACTTGTTGTCCTGTGTGTAGAGTGATTTTGTCTCTTGTCCCATTTCTCTTGCATATCTCAAGTCGGGTCTTCCAGTCCTCAAAGTACTCCTTGAAGTACTTGTCGATTCCCTCGGATTCCTCGTAGGTCACACAGATCACTGGTCTGCCCGTTTCCTCGTTCAACTCGTGCAGGTCTACGACGTTAAACCAGCTTATCACACATCCATTCAGCATAAGGAGGTTTATGTCGTCCCGCTCCAGCCTGCGATAAAGAGCGAGCATGGATGCGGTTGAGTCCATGCCTCCTACGGTAGTGTAGTTGAAGGAGAATCCGTCAACTATCAAGTCTTGCCGTATAACCACTCCTGCTAGAATGGATCTCTTACTCTCTCCCTTGACAAAGCTCTCAGATATGCCGAGTGCTCTAACCCCGATCTTTCCTGCTTGAATTCCCATCTCTTATGCGCTCAAGCTCCTTATTCTCGCGCCCCGCATTTCTTGTTTCCTGTTCAAATCAATTCTTGTGAATGTACGTCGCCCTCATCCTGCTGCGGATCGTTGAAGTGAGTAGGGTATCTTCGTCTTGATGACCTGATCTCTTGCTGGATCGCGGCGGCTGAGCGTCTTCATAAAAACAGGCCGATTCTGTCTACGTGCATGAGGAATGTGGGAATGCTGTCTTTACCATTCCTTACTGCTCTTTGCGAGTTTCAACCAGCACTTCTTGCAGACCGGGCGCGATGCGTCTGTCACATAGATTTGTATCTCTGAACTTCCGCATCCACACCGGTTTCCTCCAACTTGGCCAGCCAAGATTGGACCAAGTCTACTTCCATCTACCATTGTCGTCTCACGTGAAACGCTATGCCCGAGTCGAGACTGATAAGCAATAGATATGCTGGCTGACAAAGGGAGAGGTGAGTGAAACAAAACACGAAGAACGAACAACAAGAATCTCTGAGATCCTATGACTTCAGATCAGAATGCTGTTCTCTCCAACTCCGTGCTGGATACCGTTTCACGAATGCGTGGAAGGAGACGCGTCTGGTGACGCTGTGTCTTTTCTCTATCGAGTTGGCTTTGCTGATGACGGGAACCAGCTACTCCAGAACAAGTGATTACTTTTGGTGACCTGTCTCCCTCTTTCGCGGAACGCTTCCAGCCCTTAAATACCGTCTACCTGAAAGCTGATCGTGGACCCAAATGTCTCTAAACTCGGCGCCTCGAAGCCTGATTCTCTGCATCCCGCGACAAAGTTCCGTTCGAAGAGACAGGATCAAGATAGTCGCATCTGCAATGAAGAAAGCCGCAGCCGAGCTCGGACTGCACATTGAGGGTGTCCACAAGCGAGACCTTCTCGCGGTCAGTGTCCTCTTAAAGACCCATGACGAGGAGAACTGGGTCTACTCTGACTGGGAGAAAGACTGGGACGAAGACCTGATCTACAAGACCATCCGCAACTTGGCTTGGGCACTGAACTTTGAGCGGGTCCTAATCGCTTCCGCCGGCGCATGAAAGACTCGGATGAGGCATGGACTTTGAGCATAGAAGATCTCAACGGGGTAGGCTCTGCTACTGCTGAGAAGCTTAGGGCTGCCGGCTTCTGGACGGTTGAGTCGATAGCCGTCACTCCTGCACGGGAGCTTGTCGAGCTTACCGGGATAGGCCACCAGACAGCCTCAAAGATAGGCGAGACTGCAAGAGCCTTTCTAGGAGCAGACTTCTCTACGGCCGCAGAGCTCCTCAAAAAGAAGAGCGCATTGAAGAAGATAACCTCTGGTACCGAGAGCCTAAACACGCTTCTCGGCGGCGGGTTCGAGACTCAAGCGATCACCGAACTAATCGGAGAATTCGGTACCGGGAAGAGCCAGATCTGCATGAAACTCTCCACGATGGTTCAACTGCCTGTGGAAAAAGGAGGTCTGGCGTCAAAGGCGCTCTTCATAGATACCGAAGGCACCTTCTCCCCTAACCGATGTCACCAGATCGCTCAACATGCAGGTCTAGATCCCAATCAAGCCCTCGAGAACATTCTCTATGCCAGGGCATACAACAGCGATCACCAAATCTTGATCGTCGATCAATTGTACAAGATATGTCCCGAAGAGAACGTCAAGCTAGTGATACTGGACTCACTTATCTCTCATTTCAGAGGAGAATACATCGGTCGAGAGAACCTCAGCGAGCGACAGCAGAAGTTGAACAGCCACCTCCACAAATTGCTTCGCCTCGCAGAGATCCAGAACCTTGCCGTAGTCGTAACCAACCAGTGCCAAGCCAACCCTCAAGCCTTCTTCGGCAACCCCGACAGACCCACAGGCGGCCACGTTGTTGCGCACGCGGCTACACACCGCCTCTTCCTCAGAAAATCCCAGGGAAACACCCGGATTGCACGGCTCATCGACAGCCCCTACCTCCCCGAAGTGGAGGCTGTCTTCCAGATCGATGAGCATGGAGTTTTAGACGTGCACAAGTGAGCCGCCCATACGCTTCGCCCGAGGATACTGGTGCCCTGGCTAGACATGGTTGTATATGCTGCGGGACGTGTATCTTCCCTCTCTCATCTCCCCCTCGATCTGCCGCAGAAGGAGTATCCTCCGATACGTTGGAGGATGGGTGCTGAACGTCGAGTTCATCCTACTCCAGGTTGATCTTGCCTCGTGCTCCATAGCCAGCTCCAGCTCTCTCTCATCCAGCACCCCGTCCCGGTCAAGGTCATACATGTCTTTCCGCACCAGTATTCCTTGGACTTCTCTGGCGGACTGTGCGGGGTCCTGTATGTAGAAGGCTCTTGCACCATGGGCTTCCTCAGGCTTCAGGGAAAGCCCGTAAGCGATCCTTGTGAGCCCGCTGGCTAACGAGTGTGGAGAACCCGTAAGGTAGGCAGAGTAGGCATCTGCATAATGTTCCCTCATCCTGCTCAGATGCCTTACAAGATACAGCGTTATGAAGTAGATCACGTAGGCGACCAGACCCACTGCGAGCAATGCTGCTGGCTCCCTCTCCCTTCTGTCTCTTGATCTGACCCTGCCCCATTGCATCAGTCCTCTGGCTGCAATGTAGCAGATCAACGGTAAGGCGGAGAGCATCGTTACGACCATGAAGTCCCTGTGCTTTATGTGTCCTAACTCGTGTCCTATCACACCTCTGACTTCGTCCTCGCTGAGTGTCCTAAGCAGTCCGGCATGAACGGCAAGTGTACTGTTCGCCCTTGTGGTCCCGAATGTGAAGGCATTCGGGCTCTCATCTTGCACCATTGCAAGTCTCGGCATCGGTATCCCCGCCCTCAAAGCGAGATCATGGACCGTAGCCTCGAGCCACGGGTGCTCTCCTGGCTGCAAGTACCTTAACCCTGTTGAGTACACCACAATCGCGGGACCAACCACATATTGAATAACCATGAAGAGCAGTGTTGCCAATACCGCCAGGACCGGGCTGATATCGAGAGCAACCGCCAAAGCAGCCAAGAAAATCGAGAAGAAGATGAATGTCAGCAGGACAGAGGAGAACATTGCTCCAACAAGTCTCGAGAGTGAAGCCAACCCAGACGCCTCCCAATGCTCAGAGATATATGCGTTGCACCCGCATTCTTATTAATTGAGAGTGTTCCATTTGGGCTCCGTCATCAACGAGATAAACTGTCCTCACTGTGGCGCCCCCCTCAAATTCAATCCTGGGGAGATCGTGGTTCTCTGCAGCTACTGCGGGTACTCAAGCGTCATTGACACCGGCCAGATATTCACCATGGAACATGCAATGCTCCTGAACCAGCACAATCCAAACCAGGCAGTCGAGCAAGTGCGAGAGTGGATGAGATCCGGATTCCTGAAGCCAGGCGATCTTGCAAACAAATCCAAGATCACCGAGAACAGCCTAAGATACCTCCCATTCTGGATAGTTCCCATCAAGGCAACCACAAGCTACAAAGGAATATTCGAGCGGATGGGACCCGGCATAACGAAAGAAGGCAGGATAGAGAAGAGCTACGACTGGCTAATCC
>CAZBVH010000058.1:0-8002 GCA_964495315.1 uncultured Candidatus Bathyarchaeia archaeon
TCCGGATGCGAATCTGCCAGACCCTAATGTCAATGGTCTTCCGGCAACAAGCCGACCCAAGGCATGGGTAGGAGAAAGAGGATGGCGACTGACACTATCCACATTGCCATAAGGAACTTCCGTTCGCCTAGGTCTTTGAGGAGGATATGTAGGAGGGGGAAGACCAAGTAAAGTTGGACTACGAGGACCATGAACCAGAGCGCTGAGTTGAAGGGAAGCCCGACCCCGGCCCAGCCCAGGAACAAGAGAAGTATCTGGGTTGGAGTCGCACCAAGAACCCCATGAACTGTGAGGTTCAGTGTGATGACCGATAGGATTACCAGCCAGTAGACGGGGTAGAGGCGTAGGAACCACTTGAAGTAGTATTCACGGATGTTGATTTCCCTGTCTCTGCTAGCCCACATCTGGAGGAAACCTGATAGAACCACGAAGACATGTACGCCCTGGTATCCGAAGCTGGTCAACCTCAGGAAGCCTCTTGAGATCGACTCCCACGAACTGAAGTCGATGATGTATCCTCTGAGGAGCCCCCAAGGCATGAGGTCGAAGAGGTCGTGTCCAGCCCAGCCGTAAATCGCCTCATAGGTGTGGAAGATCACGATCGCCGTGATCGCCACACCCTTCACGAAGTCTACCACTTCAAGTCTCGGCACCGCTTGAGAACCTCAGTAGGGGAGCCGAAAATGGGAGCTTAATATTTTTCGGAGAACGAATGGCTTCGGGCTCGAACCGGGTATCATGCTGGAGTCTTCACAAGTGTTGGATGCGCCAAGCCTACGATAATGCTCGACGGATAGAAGGTCGTAGTGATGAGGAGACTAGGGATAGGTAGCCTCCGGCTTGGGTCGTTCACCGACCCTCTTGACGAATTCGATGATTGCCCCTAACGTTTTCTCTGTATCCATATAGGCGAAGGATGCACCCTCCCATGTGCCGCTCTGGAGAACACCTATTCCGCGCTTCTCCAGCAGAGCTATCGCCCTATCCAGGTCGTCAAGCTGAAATGAAGCTATGTGGTGTAGCCCTTCGCCCTTCTGAGCCAAGAACTCTTTGTAGATGCTCTCGCCCTCTAGGGGTTGTATGAGCTCTACCGTCATGGAGCCTACCTGCGCCAAAGCTATCTTCATGCTGAAGCACTCGGATTTGCCGCGCACGGTTGTGTCGGTGAGTCTAGGAGGCGCAAAAGTGTAGATGGACCATGGACCGATCCCTAGGATGTCCCAGTATTGCTTCACTGCCTTCTGTATGTCTCCAACCACCACGCACACCTGGTCGATACTCTTCAACCTCAGCTTTTCTTCCACCACAGATTACCTCCTCATAAGTCCACACGGGCAGGATGTCATAAATGATTGGCGCGCGGCGAATTCGAGCTTCAACCGGCTATCTCCTGGGGGCATGGGTCAGCCCGATGGAATCACTGGAAGGACTATGTGAGAGGGGTGAGGACGGTCGTGGTAGACGGTGTTGCGAGCCACCAAGGTTTGGATGCTCTCCCCGAGCGGTTCACCGGTGTTCGGGTTAAGATCGAACCTCGGGAAGTTGCTGCTCGATATGTCGAGCCTCACCCTGTGACCCGCCTTGAATAGGTTGCTCGTCGGATAGAGTGTGATAGTGAATCGGTAGATCTCCCCGGGCTTCATCATTTGGGCTCTCTCCCAGGAGTCGCGATAGCGGGCTCGGATAATGCTATCGGTGAGGTTCATGGCATAGCCTTCGGGATAGTCCTCGCTCGGGGGATAGACATCGATGAACTTCGCTGTAAAGTCCGTGTCAACCGCAGAGGAAGATGCCCAAAGCGTAACTATTACCGGACCGGTGACCTCGAGATCCCGGTCAAGCTGTTCGGAGGAGTAGACGAGGACATCATGGCGCGAGGAGAGAGGCAGATACGGCGGTCTGCACCCGAACACATCCGCCCTCTCGGCCTGGTCGAAGGCACCGGCCTCCACCACAGGCTTCGTCCTCGTGAGAGGACCAAGGTCCACCACGCCCTTCGTCGGAGGCAGAACCTCGACAAGTGCTGAGATGTTGCCCCCGATCGTTGGAACCGGGTTCCTAGGATCGTACTGAAAGCTGCTCGACGACTCTTCTTCGACGGGTGCTTCGAGGCTCAGCAACCCTCCTCGGAGGAGGTAGTAGTTCGTGTACTTCGTCCTTGCCAGAGGCCACTCGTTCTCAAACCGCCACATGCCCCCGTGGTTCAGCCTTCCATTCCTATTCCTCTTTCCGTCTCCTCCCCCCATTACGAATATCTTCACAGGAGGCTCCTCCATGATACCTGTGTCCACCCCCCTCAGCCAGTAGTCGAACCAGCGGAGCTGAAGGGCATCGAAGTCGATACCTGCACCCGGACCAAAGTCCACGTCTCCTGAGTGGGTGAGACCCATCATGCCGTGGGTCCAGGGACCCATTATCAGCTTCATGGGACTCGACTTTTGCCCAGCCAGACCCGCGTACCCCTCGACTGTGGAGCGAGCGTAGGAGTCGTACCAGGAGCCCGTGTAGTAGACTGGGATGTCCGCGTGTTGGTCGAAGTACTCGTTGAAGGCGAAGCAAGGCCTCCTCCAGAACCCGTCGTAGTCCCCGTGGGTCAATAGGTCGAAGAACCACCGCTCGTAGCTCGGAACGAGCCGTAGCGGAGAACACCCCCTCTTGATCGGGGTTCTCGTCAACCACTCCTTGATGTCTACCCTTGAAAACGCCGCCACGACCAGAGGGTCTGCCATCGCCTCCTTACTGCTTGCCGCCCCGGAGAAGGCCCACCCCATCCAGCGCATCTCGAAGGCACCTCCATGCCTCATCGAGCTGGCGTAAGCGTTCGTCGCGCCCTGGTTCACTATCATCGTCTTCAGGTGCGGGGGGTCCAGAACCGCGAGAGCCGTCTGCACCCACGCCATGTAGCTGGTTCCCATGGTTCCCACCGAACCATTCGACCACGGCTGCCTCGCCATCCACTCGACAGTATCGTAACCGTCAGGACCCTCATTCGCGAGAAGGTAGAACTCGCCCTCAGACTCAAACCTCCCCCTGCAGTCCTGAACGGCAACCACATAACCCCTCCTAGCGAAGTACTCGGCCTCGAGGACGAACCTCTGCGACCTCCTATCGTAAGGTGTCCTCAAAAGGATCGCCGGAAACTTCCCGGTAACGGGTTTTCCATCGACGGCTGGACGATAGATGTCCGTCGCCAAACCCACCCCGTCTCGAACCGGCACCATAACCTTGTCTACACTGATATCATACTCCGCCTTCGAGCCTTCAGAATCCAAGCCAGATCACCTATCAGGTTCTCGTCTCATTAGGAAACTCAGTGAACTACGATGGTTGTGGGTTTCCGGGCATCAATCTCCTGAATGTGGAATAAGAGATTGACGATAGACCGGTTCAGAGAGACTGCATCGGTCTGCCCCTTCGAAGTCATCGCTCCATGCCTTGACGGGGACCACCTCACCGTGAGCGTGGAGCCACCCTCGGGTAATCATGGTCTCCTGGACGATCGGTTGGAAAAAATCCTCTCTGCTACCGGTCGGCGAGGGGAGAGGGGTGAGTCCATGAGGATAGTGCGCGCTTCGCACTGGAGATAGCGTCATATCTTCTAGACGCGAATAATGTGACCTTGTGGAGGTGTTATTGGAGTGAAGGATAAGCCGACTATCACCAAGATTGAGGTTCATGAGTTCGAGTGGGAACTGAAAGATATCGGCACCGACCCGACAGGCGCCATACCCACGTACAGGCCTGGGAGTGTGCTTCCGCGGAGAGGGGGAGCACTGAAGATCCAGACCGATGTGGGGATAGAGGGAGAGTTTGCTGGCTGGCCCATAACGGAGGGTCTTGTGATGCCGGTATTCGCTAAGTATCTTATTGGTCAGAACCCTTTGGAGAGGGAGAAGATCTACAGGGACCTGAAGCTCTCGGTCCGGCAGTTGGGCCGGATAGGCATTGGGATCGTGGATGTAGCATTATGGGACATCGCCGGAAAGTTTTATGACACGCCGATCTATGAGCTGCTCGGCGGCTATCGTAGGAAGCTTCCCTGCTATGCCAGTACCATGAATGGGGGCGAGGCAGGCGGACTGTCTACCCCTGAATCCTACGCTGATTTCGCGGAGGAATGCCTTGACCTGGGGTATCCTGGTTTCAAGATTCACCCTTGGCCGGGAGGTCCGATTGAGAGGCATGTGAAAACCGTTCATGCGGTGGGAGAACGTGTGAGAGGCCGGATGGATCTGATGCTTGACCCGTTCTGCTACTATCAGACATTTGGGGACGCCCTTAAGGTCGGATGGGCATGCGATGAAGAACGGTTCTTCTGGTGGGAAGATCCTTATGCCGATGGTGGCATATCCCAGTTCGGTCACCGCAAGCTACGCCAACTCGTGAGGACGCCTCTCCTGCAATGTGAGCATGTGCGTAGCCTTGAACCTCATGTCGACTTCCTTCTGGCGGACGCAACTGATTTTGTACGGGGTGATGTGATCTACGATGGTATTACTGGCACCATGAAGATAGCCCATGCGGCTGAAGGACTCGGAGTCGACATCGAGTACCATGGTGCCGGCCCGGCCCAACGCCACTGCATGGCAGCCACGCGTAACAGTAACTACTATGAGATGGTCTGGGTACACCCACAAGTGCCAGACACAGGTCACCCGATCTATAAGGGCGACTATAAGGATGGCTTGCGCGCAGTAGACGAGAATGGATGTGTGCCTGTGCCGGAAGGCCCAGGACTAGGTGTAGAATACGACTGGGATTACATCAAGAAGCATCGCATTGGAGGCGCGGAGTACAAGTAGAGGTGTCCGAGATCTCGCACGCTCATGCAGTAAGGAGGAGTTGTGGGATTCGAAAGGAATGGAGATCTTACACTTACTCCCAGACTCCAGGAGTGATTTTCCTTCCCTGACCATCGTTCCCTTCCCGGAGGATCCAAGAAGTTATCTCCGAGGAAATTCGATGCGGGTTTCTACCCTTGAATGTCTTTATAAAGGGATGAGAAGTATTACCAACGACAACATTAGGCCTCGTGACGGGTTCGCAGGAAGGAGTGTGGACCGAACAAACAGGAAGAGGCTCGATGATTGCGTTTAGGGTCTCCACAGATGTGTGATTGAGAGGGACCGTAGGGGCAAACCGAAAAATGGGTCAAGCACTCAACCGTGGCGCGGGCGCTTTACAGCCTGTTGGGCTGGATATCGGAACGAGCACAGTGAAGGCCATAGCGGACCAGGACAGGAAGGTAATCTTTCCCTCGGTATACTCTAAGCGGCTCGTGAAGAGCGCATGGGATGAAAAGAGGAAAGAGGTTGACCTAGGCGTCGAAGGGGAGAGGGGAGCAGAGGGCGCCGTAATCGAGGCAATAGGAGAGAAAGCGCTGGAGATGATGAAACACGATGGCGCCATAGTGATACGCCCAATAATTGAGGGAACGGTTCAGCATGAGGCAGCGATAAAACTCACCCAGGAAGCCTACAGGAGACTCAATATTGAGAATCCTAGTTCCGTGGTTCTGGTCACTGGATTGCCCTACAACGTCGGCGTAAGCTCTATCAACGATCTCGAGAAGCTGCTGAATGAGTCGTTGGGTAAACCTGCGCAGATGGCCATATATCCCCAAGGCTTTGGTTCACTTATTGACTGTGGATTGGAATCGGCGACCGTCATTAACATAGGACACTCAACGACCGGGCTGCTTCTAGTGGAGGATCTCACAGTCTTGGGTGGGGGCAAAGAGTCGAAGGCCACCGACTACGTCGTAGAGCAGGTCAGAGACTCCATAATCAGAGACTTCGGACTCGTACCAAGCAAGGAAACGACGCGCAATCTGGTAATAAGCAAAGAAATTAGGGTTGGGGATACTATCCTCATCGACAAGATCGACTCCATCTTTGATGCAAATACCGTTGTGAATCGGAAGGATATCGAGCCGGCGTTGACGAATGCGGTCGACTTTCTATGCGAGAAGATTGAATATGAGGTCGCAGAGCTGCATTCGCAGCTTCCGGCAATGAATCTGGGTTGCGTCAAGAACATTGTCTTGTCAGGTGGTTTTTCCATGCTCCAGAATCCCTACAGCGGTGAGTATATGGTCAGGCGAGGCATGGAGGAAAAGATGAGACGCCCAGTAGTATGCCCAAGAGACCCACTGTTCTCCGAGGCAACGGGTTACTACAAGATGGCAGTGGAGCTAGCCGAAACATAGCGTGTGCTCCAGATTTGAGTCGCCAGACCCTAGGGATCCGTGTTCTCCGGCAACAGTCCCGTCTCCGCTGTCAGCCTTCATTCTTGGGACATGAAAAACAGGTAGTTCGTTGACTTCTCATTCTAGTTTACAATCCGAGGTGGGGCATTATAGAAGTTGGATAAGCCTGTTCAGGGGTCGAACCTGCTTCCTCGCATTCTGCGACGATCTTGGATAGCTTGAATTCTTCTACACTTCCGTCTCTCTTTTTTACCTTGACCATTCATGAATCACCTACGTGTGTCGACAGGATCAGCCAACCAAGACAACAGATGCGGAGCTGATTCAAGACCTTATTGCTGTGGGCAGAGTAGTTATGCACCTGGTGCGCACGAATTCAAGAGTGATACAATGGGACGATAGCAGGCGTCTAGGGCTCGACTAACCGCCATACCTTTCCTCTTCCCACGGATCGCCATGATTATGGTACCCGAGAGATTTCCAGAATCCTCTCTTGTCTTCTTTCATAAACTCAACACCCACAACCCATTTGGCACTTTTCCAGTAATAGAGCCTGGGAACAACCAGCCTAACTGGATAACCATGATCAGGTGTCAGTAGCTCATCATTATGCTTGGTAGCAAACAGCACATCCGTTTCGAAGAAGTCGTTCAGGGAAAGATTGGTTGTGAACCCTCCGACTGAATGGACCAGGACAAATCTTGCTTCGGGGAGTATGTCGACCAGTTCCCTTATCACCCTGGTACTTACTCCTTCCCAGAGATTATCGATTTTCGACCAGCCAGTTACACAATGGACATCCGACACAACTTTCACCCGCGGAAGTGACATGAATCCCTCAAAGTCGAGGGCCCGTTCCTTCTTGACCAGCCCAGAGATCTTGAACGTCCATTTTGAAACATCTATGTTAGGTACTGCTCCGCAATGTAGGACCGGCCATCCCGTTGTGACTCTTTGGCTGGAGGAATCCTGTCTTCCCTTAGTGTGTCTGGACTTCTGATTACTTCGTCCTTCTTCAAGGACTCACCTCACACGTGCCATGGACCACGTTCACTGGCGGCGCCGTCTTATTGAAGACCCGACGTTTAAGTACTCTGCGTAGCTGGACAATATTACCGGCAGCCTGCCGTAATCGTTGAATCCATCTGGAAACAGACCCTCTTCCACATGGGCGGCGACGACCTCCCCGAAGAACAACGTATGGGTTCCCGGCTTGGTCGATTGAATGACTTTGCACTCGATGTTTATCGGACACTCCTTGATCAAAGGTGGTCTGACGAGACTTGCCGGAACCGCGACCAGCCCCGTCTCAGCGAACTTGTCAACGTCCCTCCCCGACTTCGTTCCACAGAACTCAGTCTCCTCGACCAAATCCGCGGTTGGAACGTTTATGACGAACTCCTTGCTCTCTGCTATCAGGTCATGGGAGTACCGGTCATACCTTACCGGAACCATGTATATCGCCGGTTCATGGGATACTACCGTGCAAGCCGCGATCGCAATTATATTCGCCCGGCCCTTGCTATCGATGCAGGTCACCAGCACCGTCGGCTTCGGACCTATAAGCCTACGGGTTAGCGATGAGTCTCGAATCTCTTTTTTCAAGCAGCACCTCACCACTCCCTTCCTGCATAAGCCGAACTCATTAATCTATTCCAAGAGAACTCCTACTCCGCGCTCTAGGAGTTCATGTTTAAACCTTCGGGCTTAATGTCCCTCCAACGATCCTGGATGAAGGCGCAGAAGAAAGATTTTAAACGTAGCCGTGTCACCGTTCTCTTGCAGGAGGTGCTG
>CAZBVH010000059.1:0-5333 GCA_964495315.1 uncultured Candidatus Bathyarchaeia archaeon
CCTGGGGTTCCGGGGGTCTAGCCGGGTTGGTCCTCGGACTGGTTGGAACGATTCTACTGATCATCGGCCGACTGGTCACCTAGCAGCGTCATTGCGGCAATCTAAAGTAGTCACCGGCTTCTAGCCCAAGCCACAAGTGCCTGTCCAGAGGAGGTCCCCGCGTCCCCCGGGGGAATCCTCCTGTGCCTCAGAAAACGGAGCCCCGACTTGACGATCGTCT
The DNA here is from genome assembly GCA_964495315.1 of uncultured Candidatus Bathyarchaeia archaeon. Taxonomy (GTDB): domain Archaea; phylum Thermoproteota; class Bathyarchaeia; order RBG-16-48-13. The sequence goes on from CAZBVH010000059.1 coordinate 221, forward strand.
CCTCTATCTTTCGGGTTATCTGGTCGTTGTAGGCGACGCCCCCGGACAAACCTATGGTTCGGATACCCTCCCGCTGAGCCAGTTCTAACGCCATCTCCCCAGCCCCTTTGGCCAGCGCCGACTGGACTGCAGAGGCGAGCTCAGGTGTCCTTTCCTGCTGCTTCTTCCACTGCAAGAGATCGTGAATCATCGGAGTTGTATTCAACGTGAGGACTCTCCCCTCATCAGAGATCGTTGTGGTTAGAGGTGGAGGGCTCAAGTTTGAGCGTGTTGCCGTTGATTCAAGCCTCATTGCTGGCTCGCCATCGTAGGTTCTCTCAAAGCAGACCCCCAAGAGTGCGGCTGCCGCATCTAAGATGCGTCCTGCACTAGTCGTGACGGGCAGCTCTTCATTTGCCTTGAGCTGGTTGATGAGAACTTCCACCTCCTCTGAGCCGTGTTTGAGAGCTTGGAGGTACTCTTCTCGCAATAGCTCTGAGATCTCGTCAAGAGACAGGATCTTGCTCAGGATCGATGCTGCCATCCTGATCGGGAATCTTGCACAGAGGTCTCCGCCGGGCATCCTGTGCGTTTCGAGATGTCCGACTCGTTCATACTCTTCATAGCCTGAGAGCAATATCTCTCCGCCCCAGGAGGTTGCGTCCTCTCCGTATCCTACTCCGTCCAGTGCGATGCCGATTATCTGTTCGTCCGGGATGATGCCTGACTCAGCCATCAGGGAAACCACATGAGCATGATGATGTTGAACTGGCTGAAGTCGAGCATTATGCTTCTCAGAGAGTTCACATGCCCACCTAGTAGAGAGAAAGAGTGGGTGGAGATCGCAGGCCACTACGTCAAGCCTGTCAACACCGCAGAGCTGCCATAGCTTCTCTGAGGCGGTCTTTAGGAATTCCAGTGTCTGAAGGGTGTCAACCTCGCCTATATGTTGAGATAGGAAACAATGGTCATCCTTCAGGATGCATGATGTCGACCTCTCTTCGACACCAGTTGCGAACACAACCTCTCCCCTCATCTTGATGGGAAGCCCTATCGGTTCCGGGACATATCCTCTGGACCTACGGATGGGAACCAAGACACCGGCAACGTCTCGAACTACTGAGTCGTCACATCGGTTCTCGATTCTACGGTTATGGAGGAGGAAGAAGTCCGCTATCTCTGCGGACTGCTGCAGTATCTCTGTGTTCTCGATCGCCATCGGAAGACCTGGATAATTGCCGCTTGTGAGAACTATGGCGGGCTCGCCGCACTCCTCGATTAGAAGATGATGAGTCCCACTGTAGGGAAGCATTACGCCTACGGTGTGGAGCCCAGGGCTCACCCATTCGCTCAAGAAGTATTCTGAAGACTTCCTGAGAGCAATGATCGGCCTCCGATAGGAGATGAGAAGCTCCCGCTCTTTTTCGCTCATTTCAGCGAACCTGCCCACCGTTTCTGTGTTCGGAGACATCACGGCAAGGGGTTGGGCAGGTCGTCTTCTTCTCTCCCTCAAGCGGAGAACCGCTTCGTCAGAGATAGCTTTGACGGCGAGGTGAGTTCCGCCGATCCCTTTCACCGCGACTATCTTGCCTGACTTTATCGCTTCGGCAGCATCCTTGACAGCTCTCTCTCCACTCGAGATCTTCCTCTTCAGGTTTGAGAATGATAGATCAGGTCCACAGACGGGGCAGCAGACCGGCTCCGCGTGAAAGCGGCGGTCAGATGGGTCCAGGTATTCGCGTTGGCAGTCGCTACACATCGGGAAATCGATCATGGTCGTATTCCCCCGGTCGTATGGCAGTGCTTCGATCACGGTGAATCTGGGTCCACATGAACTGCAGACTACGAAAGGATATCCCTGCCTTCTGCTGTGCGGGTTCTTGAGATCCAGAATGCACTGATCGCATGTAGCTATGTCGGGGGAGGCGTACGAAACACCCTTCGAGGCAAGATTTGCATCGCTCTCGAGGATCATGAAAGGACTGAGTTCCCCTCGGCCGGCACCAAAGGTGACGGTCATCTCGCGGTAGGACGCGAGAGGCGGCTTCCTTTTCTTCAACTCCTCAACAAAAGACTCGATCTCAGTTCCCTTGCCTTCAACGACTATCTTGACTCCTGCGTCTCCCAGGTTTTGAACGTAACCCGCTAGATGATGATCAACGGCGATCCTGTATACAAAGGGTCTAAACCCTATTCCCTGGACAAGTCCGCTACAATAGATCTCCGCTCTTTCCCTCAATGATTGCCCATCCAGACGCTTGCTGTCCGCTATTGTTCTTCAATCGCTCTTTTGGATGCCGGTCTTGCTCTATCCCGAGATGGCAAGGTCTTCTGCGATTAGTGACGGAGAGATGATGCCGACACGTGGACCAATGGAGATCTGCTTTGAGTCACTACCGATCTCGCTTATGTTGCGCAGTAGGTCTTGTATGTTGCCTCCAACCACAGCCTCACCGATTGGGTAAGCAAGTTCGCCTCGCTCGATCTTGGAGGCGCAGTACAGGACAAGCGAGAAGTCCCCGGTTCTGGGGTTGGCGGTATGGGTGCCTATGAAACCTTTCACGATGATTCCTTCGTCGATTTGATGAATCAGCTCATCTTGACTTCGACTACCAGTCTTCACCAAGAGGTTGGTTGGAGATATCGACGGTTCCGTCGAGTATCGCATCATGCCGTGGCGACCGCCGGGTCTAAAGGAGTTTCCAGTATTCTCGAGCTGTTCGCGGTTTGAGGTGTAGCTATTATGAAGAAAGCTCTTGAGAACACCCTTAACGATGATCTTAGTCTTCCTGGTTGGGCAGCCCTCATCGTCGAAAGGTTTGGAACCGACGCCACTGTGCAGGGTTCCATCATCGCATACTGTCAAGGTCTCAGAGCCGATCGACTCGCCGATCTTGCCGGCAAGCAAGGAGTCGCCGTTATAGACATTTTCAGCGTTAACCTCAGGAATTAGGGTGCTTGAGAGGATTTGAGCGAAGCCTTCTGGGCAGATCACCAGTGGAAGCCTTGCCGATTTGACCCTTTTAGGGTGAAGTTGGAAGACTGCGAGCTCACCGGCCTTTCGGGCGGATTCGAGGGCGGCAGCTTGATCGATCGTACAGGCTGAGTACCCGTCCCAACCGACTCCCACAGACTCCCCATCCTTTGAGCTTGCAAAGACTCCTACGTCAAAGTTCGACATCCGATAGGACCCGTAGACCCCCAGTGAATTCGCGATAGCGGTCACACTCTTTGAGAGTAGAAGAGAGCCGCTGACGGTTCTGATCCTCTTTGAAGAATCCGCCGTATCGATCAAAGACTGTGCGAAGCTAAGCAACTCCGTTGGGTCTCTCTCCAGTATCTGGGGATCAAACTCTATCCTCCCAGGCTTCATAGAATTGGGCTGCTGAAGATGAATGAAACTGGGGTCAGAAGCCTTCGAGTTGGCGGTTTCCAAAGCTCTTTCAATAGCCGACCTGAGGGCGCCAGCTGATGAGTCGTTTGAGTAAGCAAGTCCAACGCTTCTTCCATCCTGCTTATCGGTAACCAGGCGGATGCCGTAGCCTGAAGACCTTTTCCTCTCGGAGAGGATGATGCTCTTCTTCTCGAAGACTATATCTATGTACTCGGTCATCGAGAAGAAAGCTTCCGCTTCACGTGCGCCCTCCTCTTCTGACCAAGAGACAATCTTCCGCAATATCGACTTACCCAACTCTGCCTCCCACCACAACGTTCCTTATGCGGAGGAATGGGCCACCATCTCCTACTGGAACGCTTTGACCAGATTTTCCGCAAGTCCCTATGGAGAGTTCAAAGTTGTCTGAGACGCCTGAAACGTTGGATAGTGTCTCAAGGATTAACCCTGACATGGAGACATTGAGTAGAGGTGTAGTCACCTTTCCCTTCTCGATTATACGTGCCTCTTCGGCGTTAAACTGAAAGATGCCTCGAGTAACGTCCACGGCACCACCTCTAGTGCTCTTGAGGAATATCCCATGATCGACTCCTTCCAGGAGTTCTTCGAAATCCTCCTCGCCGGGCAAGATGTATGTATTGCTCATTCTTACGATCGGTGGATACTCGTAGGACTGAGTTCGTGCGCCGCCATTGGAATTCGTTCCCAGTTTCCCAGCCGACCTCCGGTCGTAGATAAGGGAGGTCAATATACCCTTTTCGACCAGTGTCCTCTTCTGGGTCCTGACTCCTTCAGCATCGTACTCCTGGCTTCCCCATCCGTTGGGAAGCGTAGAGTCGTCACAGATTGTCACAAGATCGGAGCCTATCTTGCTCCCCAGCTTTCCGTGGAGTATTGATTCTTCTGCGACGACGGCGTCGGCTTCACAGGCGTGACCGATCGCCTCGTGAGCAAATACCCCTGTTAGTTTGGGGTCTGTGACAACGGTGAATCTGCCGCTTGGGGCGGGTTTCCCATCGAGAAGTTCGATGCTCCTCGCAGCCGCGGATCGTGCCAAAGCCAGTAAGTTGCCTCTGTCTGCGATCTCGAATCCTCCAATTCCCCCGGTTCTCTCACTGCAGGAAACCATCTTCTCCCCTGACTTGGCTACCGCGTCGATCCCGACGGACAAGCCGAGCCTACAGGAGATCAGTTCTGTACCCTCACTTGTCGCCAGCACCTCATCGATCTCAAAGTCTTCGTATCTGATCTCAGCATTCGCTACAGATGGGTTGAACCCGATTACCTCACGGTACAGGTCTTGGGTAAGGTCCATCTTCTCTCCGATGCCGATCTCGCTTGGAGGGTTGACCGTTTTCCTGCGAATATCCTTCTTGATTGATGGCTCTTCCGACAAGATGACGTCTTCCTTGACGTAAGGCGATAATGAACGGCTGAGTTCAGTTGCTCTACGGGAGGTCTCAATTGCGGCTCTTGAATCAATGCGGGTTGAGGAGGAAAAACCCCAAGCATTCTTGTAGAGAACCCGGATCCCGAGTCCTCTCTCGATTCCATATGTTGCTTGTTTGTAGCGTCCATGGTTCAAGACTATCCTAGTCGTTTTCCTTCTCTGAATGCGTGACTCGCAGTACTCTACGCCGAGTTCCGATGTGATCTCTAAGGCCCTCTGTCCCTGATCCAACATTGCGAAACAGCTCTTCCTAAAGTAGTATGACAAGACGAAAAAGAATCTAAAGATTT
>CAZBVH010000059.1:5343-7944 GCA_964495315.1 uncultured Candidatus Bathyarchaeia archaeon
GATTTGGAGGGTCAAGAGACACCGTGTTTATGGAAGATTGGCTCCTTTACCATCCTCACTGTTCTCTCCACGGATTCTCTCACATATTCGTTGCTTGATGTGGGTTCTGGATCGTGCAAACTACTCAAACCAGCCTCTTTGCTTGCTCTTCTTCCAAGAAGCGTGAGAAACATGATGGCCCAGCATCTGGCAACGTTCCTCGGCTCATATCCTCCGCCGCCAAGCACCAGATATCTTCCCCCACACAACCTGTGGGCTAAATCGTGGATCGTTGTCGCAACCTCTTCGTACGTGAAAGTGGTCAGTTGGAGATCTACGAGAGGGTCCTGATAGTGCCCGTCGACCCCAAACTGGTTGATCAGGAGTTGCGGTTGATACTCGGCTAGAAGAGGGGGAACCACCTCGTTAAAGGCTTTCATGAAGAGATCGTCGCCGCACCCGCCGGGCAATGGTATGTTTACGGAGTAGCCATGCCCGGATCCTTTTCCGATCTCCTCAACGGAGCCAGTACCAGGGAAAATGCCGTACCTATGGAGCGAGATCTTCAGGATCGGCTCATCATATAGAATCAATTGGGTTCCATCCCCGTGATGCCCGTCGACGTCTACTATTGCTATCCGTTCCAAGTCGTATTCTCTCTGAAGGTGCCTCGTGGCTATTACTATGTCGTTGAAGACGCAGAAGCCTGAGGCTGAATCAGCCTTCGCGTGGTGGAGTCCTCCTCCAGGATTGAAAGCATGTAGGAGTTCTCCTCTCATGATTCTGTCTGCTCCACAGATAGAGCCGCCCACAACTTGGCATGACGCCTCAAAGATCCCTTTCGTCACCGGGGTATCACCCATGTCCAGGAGTCCATAACCCTTCTCGCTCATATGTTCTACGAACTCGACGTATGACCTGCTGTGAGCGAGAAGCAGGTCATCTCTTGCCGCCATCGGCGGAGAGATAATCATAGCAGACTCATCGAAGACCCCCAGTTCTCGTAGGAGGTCGCAGGTCATCTTCTCGCGGATCGGCTGAAACGGGTGTCCAGGACCGAACTGGTAACCCAAGTAACCGTCGTTATACAAGAAGCCAACTTTTTCTGGCTCGACCATGAAGATCCTCCCTAAGATGCGGACTCAGTCTCTCCATTGCCCGACCAGGTAACAATCAAAGCGTTGTTGATCAAGGGAAAAGCCTACTCAGCTCTTCGAACAACCTCCTGAGAGTCTCGAAGACCATTGCCAGTATCAAGAAGAACTTGCGAACTGATATCACGCCGGCGAGTATGAGCAGAACTGCCAAAACAAGAATGACTGTGACTAGACTCAGCTTTATTATTCGGCGGGTTTCAGGCGCTACTGGATGGGACTTAAGCAACTTCAAGATCTTCTTCACCGCTCTTTCTCCAGTTCACGAACTACACAAATGTGCACCCCTTCTATACATATCTAACGATTGGCAGCGGATGCTTTCCGGCTACTTCTCCATGGCTTGGTCCAATCTGCTGCCATGGACCTGTTGTCAGATGCCCTCGAAACACCGTGTCCCAGTACAACATACACAGTATCTGCGCGTTCAGACCCTCGATAGATATCGTCCAAACCATGCGGAACAAGAAAGTTAATCACGTTCCACTCGAAATGGAATGAACAGATTCAAGCCAAACGCTTGGACGGTCGAAGAGAGATGGATGTCGAGGAGATACGTCGCAAATACGACCTTTGGACCCTACTAATGGAGACAGCGCAATCCATTGTGACATACAAGAATCACAAGGCTTATGTCAGAGACGTCCTACTTCACGAAAAGCGAGACATAACCCCTGAGGAACTCTCCGCATACATCGATGTATCGCTTGGAGAGGCCTTGGTAATACTTTATGAACTTGAGAATAAGCAATGAGTCAAGATCGAGTGGATTCTCTCAATAAGAGAATCGCTGCAGAAGGGGAAGCGACCTGAGGATAATTGCATGCGATTCAGGTGGAGCCATCCTTGACGAGAAGTTCGATCCCAAAGAGATCGTAGCCGCTTCTGCAGTCTTGGTTGAACCACCATACACCCAAGCAGAAAAAACGGTGTCCACACCGGTATTCGAGGATGTGAACTCTCAGGGTTTCATCCTGAGGGAAATGAGACTCTGCAAGGAACTCCTGAGCAAAGAGCATGCAGATATCATTCATATCGACATGACCTTGGGTGCCGTCCCCATCCTGGATATAACTGGTGAAAGACTTGAAGAGATGCGGATCTCCAGAGAGGCGAAGGAGAACATTAGAAGGCAGCTGCCTCAACTTCGCAGCCTTGCAGCCGAGATCAAGAGAGCGCATTCAGTCGATGTCATTGCGATCGGTAAACAGAGTGTTCCAGTCAGGATAGCCGAGTTAACGGTAGCTGCGCATTCACTGATCTATTGTTCGGATAGGGTCTTACAAGATAGGGTGTCGCTCACCCTTGGTTTGCCGACCGCCTGCACCGTCAAGAAGACAAAGCGCGGAGCTCTTGCAACTTCACTTGTGTCAGCTGAGGAGGGACTTCTAGGCTTCGCGGAGGACGACAAAGACATCTTACCAAAGGTCAAGATGAGGGAGATGATGAACCCAGTCGTCAGAGAATT
>CAZBVH010000060.1:0-7877 GCA_964495315.1 uncultured Candidatus Bathyarchaeia archaeon
GTATACGAGCGATATTCGAGCTTATTTTCTATCGTGCCGGCGATAGTGATATCGTTGAACGCGCACTTGAGTTTCTCGAGTACGTAAAAGAAAGGAGAAAGGCACGGAGACCGTTCATGAACTCCGAGTGGGAGAGTTACATGGCGGAGAAGGGTCTCACCCAAAGCCAGTATTACAGCGTTTACAGCCGCCTCTTGGGAGCAGGTCTGATTCGAGTCGAAGGTGGCAGAGTCGTGGACTGCGAAGACTTCAGTTCCTTTCTCGGAGAAGTCGCCACAATCTGGGACAGATGGAGAGCAGTCTAGCATTCTCCAGAAACACGCAACGCAGTGAAGAAAACAAGAAGAAAAGATATGGGAGCTTAGTCCAGCTCCTTCAACGCTTTTTCGACACTAGATTCCTCGTGGATTACCTTCACGTATGCCCTGGCGATACCTTCAGGGTTCTTGTGCTTCGTGGTGTTTCTTCCGAAACAGATCCCTATCCCGCCGGCAGTAAGGCTGTCTTTAATCGTTTGCAGTATCTTGCGATCATCGTTTAGGGCGGGTCCCCCCAGTATTGTGACTGGTATTGCGCTCTCAGCTACGACCTTCTTGAAGCTCTCTATACTCTCAGTGTAGGAGGTCTTCATTATGTCGCCACCTAGGCTGGAGCCGATGTTTACTGCTTGCTTGACGTGTTCAACATCTAGGTCGTAGTCGAATCCCTTCTCCTTGGGAACTATCGGAACTATCTCCACCAGAGAAGGCATACCGAGTCTGTCGCACTCGTCTGTGAACGGAAGGAGTTCTCCCGTCAGTTTTCGATTTACTTCCTGGTAGTTCCACGGGAGGAAGTACGTCACCTTCACCATGTCTGCGCCCATTCTGACGGCTGCATGCACGTATCGGACATCTGTTGGGACGCTTAGAACGAAGGGAATCTTCCCCGCCATCACATGGTAGTACTGTTTCGCTATTCCGTAGGTCGGCATTACTGCGTCGACCCCGCCTCTAATCAGTTTCTCGCAGAGTTTATCCCAATCGGGTACGAGGCCTTCCATTGGGATTATTATTGTTCTACCATCTTCTTTCACGATTCTGCGAAGTCTAACTTTTTTTCCGATTTCAGACATTCTGATTCTCCTCTGTTCAACGAACAGGCAGCTAGTATATCGAAAAGGAGATATTTGAGCTTTGGCTCAATACACGATTTTCCCGCTAATCCTGCCGCACAACCTATCGCCGGGAGAATTGCTGCAATGGCATAGTTGCTTCCTGTGATATGCCCTGCTCACGTTGCCAAGCTAAGTAGTTCGAAGTAGTTCTGAGGGCGGTCTCAAGAACAGTGAAACTACATCCTCAGGACTCTGATTGCACAACACTTTAGTGGCCGCTATCTCGATGTCCTTCCTCTTAACCGTCTGCCTTCCAGCGTATCCGGCGTACTCCATTGCTTCCTGTGAGATGAGGACACCTATGTTCTCTAAGATTCTGGCCAATTCTTCTGATGCCTCTTTTCCGACGCGGTGTGCGCCTGCCTTGCGGATCAGGCGTGCACAACTTGCTAGTGCTAGGTTCTCTGACATTGTAATTCCACTCATTCAAAGCGGTATTGAAGATCAGTTAACTGATACTCTATCGACTAATAAAACTTGTAGTGGCATCTCGCCCAGTGTTTGTACGTGACGATCAGGATTACTTCCCGAAGGGGAATAGTAGTCTGAGCCATCGTGTTATTGACCGCGATCCTTTCGGCACATTTCTCTCGGCATAAGCTTGACGGATTACATTGTGACCATACGGGACTAGAAATAACAGCATTGGTAAGGGGTTTGTCCGCTCAAAGAAAATCAGTGAGATCGCACATATGAAACAGACTCTGTCTATGCGCGTCATAAAACGATCCTTGAAACCGTGGATGAAGAAGTACCTGTGATGCCCCAAGGCATGGAAGAGGTTCTCATCCTTCTCACCCTCGTCAATTTCAATGGTCTGATCCTTGACGATATATCCACTTGATCCTTTCTTGAACTGTATTGCTGGAACCGGAAGTGCGTGGGAGGCGCAGAAATCCTTCACAATCCCGTAGACACGGAGTTTCCTCTCGGAGATCTCTCTCCTGCTCGTCTTCCTCTCAGACATTGGACGTTCCAGTGCTAGAAGAGAGTGGATGAGGCAGATGAGGTTTTCTGATCACCGCCTTTCAAGGATCAGACGAGGCTTCTGATAGGACGAAGGAATCCCCTTTTGATGGGGAGGAATCCATGAGAGTATTTAAGGAAAATGGGGGGTCTACGAAAGGCTTCATTCCCGTGTTGTTTCTCCACGACTTCACAATTACAGCGTAACCCTTTCAACAAGCCCTCTGAGCATGCACATCTTTGTTCCTGTTCGCGTGTTAGCTTGATGTCTAGAAACGGACACACCACCACAGTTTTTGACTCCAATGTTTGTAATGAATACTTCAAGAAACTTCTGAGGCATTATCTCTGAAAGTGAGACAACGAATGCCGGCATGCTACATCTGTGAACAATGCGGTTTTGTGATCCACGCTGGTTTTGAACTTCTAGATCCACTCGAGATAATCCGTCGCAACGAGGGAAAATGTCCAGGATGCGGGAAGCACCTGCTCTTTGATCCCGAAAAGGTTGAGTTGAAACTGCTACCTGTCCCGTTTTGACAGATAAGAACTCAAAACTCCTTTGCATGATCCCGGGTTCCGGAAACGGTTGCGCCATCTTCTTCCCTAAGCTTCACGATATTGGTCTACCCGACAAGATCCTTGAAACGACAATTGCCACCAATGGAACTAGAATGAACAACAGGAACAATACCCATAGAAGAGGGGTCTCAGAGAATATTGCTTTGAGCTCTCGCCTCAAACCTTGGAATTCCATTTCCTCGACAGCCCCCTCTAGAGTGAAGTGAGAGAGCATTTCTTCCGATTCGATTCATAAGTTTAACTCCATATCTTGCGGATCTATCTGTAGGGTACGCCGCAGAAATCCTCCAACGTCTTGGAGTGAACTCCTCCAGCGACGACGAAGACCTCTGGTTGAGGGAGATCCATGAGCCGGACACCCAAGAGAACATTTCCGATTGAGTACTTTCTTGTAATCTCAGAGGGAACTCGCTCAGCTTCCTCGAGGCTAAGCGTGCCAGGTCCTGTTATGCTCAAGAGAAGTGTTTTCGCCTCGGTCAGGTCGATGTCAAGCAACCTGTTCGAGAATGCTTCCTCGGCCGCCTCAATCACGGTGGGCGCACTGCCCAGCCCCACGAATCCAAGTCCGATGTCTTTGGTTGCCGTCTTGAAGTCTGCAAAATCAATGTTTATCACGCCAACAGTCTCGGTCATTTTGATCAAGTGCGTTATCATTTCGCTCAGTATTCTGTCCATCATCTTGAAAGCAATGGACATAGGAATCTTGGACGCCGCCTGAAGGAGAAAATCGTTGAACTGAACAACCGTCATGTCGCTCAGATCATAGATCTCTCTAAAACCCAGGCGAGCGGACGTGAGCCGCGTCATCCCCTCCGCGATGAACGGCATTGTCACCATAGAGAGGATTAGCATATCCTTTTCCCTGCCACGGACAGCATTGGCGATCGCCGGTAGAGCGCCTGTTCCTGTTCCGCCACCCAATCCGCAGGTCAGGATCAGCAGTTCTGCAGAGCCAATCTCCTCGAGAATCTTATGCATCGACTCCTCTGCAGCCAGCTTACCCATGAGAGGGTGGGCCCCTGCGCCCAGACCCTTAGTTATCGATCTTTCTCCGATGACGAGTTTTCTTGGGATGTTGGTCGCCTTTAGAGCAGCGGCATCCGTGTTGAGACCGAGAATTCTAACGTTGCTGAGCCCAGACAGTTCGCGACCTGCCACGAGGCGGGCTACCGTGTTGCATCCGGATCCGCCCACACCGACTACACATATTTCAAGTGGATTGGGATCTGTCTCCGTCATGGCTAGAGTTCGCCTTCTTCAGTGTACTTGAGGAGGTAGCGGTTCTGAACCTTCTTTGAGAGCTTCAGGTTCGGAACCCGAAAGATCAAGGATCCTCCATGCCAGATTGTCCTCCGCTCCAGTCTATGCCACTCATCCTGGTATTCCCATCTCTCTAGAGCATTCGTATACTCCTTGACTATTGGGGACTCGCCCACCTGCCGTGCAACTCTGGAAGCCCTAGCGTTTCTCTCCCGTTGACCCCAGAGATAAAGGGTGCCAAACAGGACGGCGGCTCCAATTGTAAAGACGATGCCGAGATTGATGTACAAGTTAGCTTGAGGGTATGCGCCTGCGGTCGCTGCTGATTCGGAAGGTCCCTTCTCGACTCGGATATAGTTACCCGTTCCACTTGCGGAGCCCGCAACGGTGATAGTCATGTTCAGTTTGTCTAAGGTTACATAGGGGATTATTTCCCATTCTTCACGATAGACATAGGTGAATGTCGTGAAGCCATACTTCTCTTCAGCACTCCAGTCTTCCATCTTGGGGCTGAACGGCCATCTAAGCCCGCAAGACTTGCTTGGATAGAAACTATACTCGACACGATCATGTACAAACTTGACCTTGCCCTTCACCGTGAAGGTACGCCATGACATGTCGATTACGAGATAGCGCTCCTCAGTAGAGACTGCGCCCGTGATATCGAAGTCCACAAGCACGTTCGCCCAGGTGCCAATATCGGTTTCAAGAACGATCTTGGGGTTTCTACAAGTCATGTTGGCATTAGTTTTCCTGAGAGCATCCGTGATCAGCGACTCCATCTGCGTCTCAATCTCACGGTTGTAGTTGGATCTTAATGCCTCGTGGAGGTCGTCGATCGCCTCCGCCATCTGGCTGCTGTCATACTTTACGTTGAATTGCCAAGACACATGCACGGTCTCCTCCGCCAGAGTTACACGGGCACCGCTGCTTCCGGGCGACGCTTCGACAGGAGAAATGACGGTAGTGGAGACCAAGACCATCAGCCAGAAAACGGCGAGAATCAGGGTCTTCCCCATCCTCATGTTCAAATGATCGGTCGACCTCCCTGAAGAGTAGCTGAGAGTGCTCTTAACTACTTTTCCACGAAATGAGGACAGCAAGAAGGTCTGCCACTTTGTTATAAAACTCCAACGGCTTATTCTTGCCTTCAATCAAGGGAACCCTAATCGAAGTGAGAGTCAAAACGAGATCAGCGATCTTCAAGACTCTGATCTCAAATGAAATGGAACTTAAGCGCGATGAGAAGGAAACAAGATTAGCTGAGCCAGCAGCTTGAGTTAGGCACAGGGTCTAGACAGGAGGAGGGGCGCAATGAAGGTTCGTGCCTCTGCCAGAGGGCTTTTCTCAGATTGTTTCCTCCGTTGAGAAGGTGAACGTCCCGAAAAAGGCTTCAGTTATGCTTAGGCGTATCGTGTGATTTCCCTGGGATAACCCGCCTTTCTTTTTTGCGGTAAGCTTTGCCGTGCCCCCAAAAGGAAAGCCAACTGCATTTTGGCGAGAAAGCTCAGTCAAATTCAGTTTCTTGCCCGAGAGCCCAACTTCAACCAGTTCCGGAGTAATCGTTTCTCCGTCGAGTTCCACAGAGAGTCCCGACAGAGTTGCCGACTGGACAGCATTCTTCACCTCGAATGAGAAGGCATCCATCTCCCCATCCCCGTTCAGATCGAGGTTTTTCAAACTGCCCTTCACAAAGATACTTGTCATCATCTTACTCTTGCCCCCCTCTTAGAACCAACCTGATGTTATCCTCGAACGAGGATATAAGCCAAATCTCTCACCAAGAGACGCCCATAACAAAATGTTCAAACCCATTCAACCATCAGGGATCACATCACGCAACAGAATGCCTGGGTCTGGCTTTGCTGTCCTCGCAAGAAAAGAAGATTTAAGCCTTCATCCTACGCAGTATACCCTGAAACACGCATTAGGAAGGAATTCACATGACATATTTTGATGCACCTGGGAGAGAGAACGTTGATCGGATGTTAGAGATCGTGAAAAAGAATGCAAAAGAGCGCAGGATCAAGGACATTGTCTTGGCTTCCACAAGAGGGTTTACTGCCGAGAAAGCCTGGAATGCATTCAAAGAGACCGACATCAAACTGATAGTTGTCGGCATAGGCAGAGACTCATTCCCAAGTGACCTGCTTGGAAGGCTGGAGGAGGAAGGACACCAGGTCCTCTTCAGCAAAGAACTGGAGTATGACTATCCTGACTTGGTAAAGACGGCCTACCGAAGATTCTGCGAGGGCATGAAGGTGGCTCCAGAGATCGCGATGATCGCTGTAGAGAAGGGGGTAATCCCGGAAGGCACAGTGACAATCTCGATAGGCAAATGGGATACGGCAGTGGTTTTGAAGGCGACAAAGTTCAGGAACTTCTCCGAACTGAAGATCAGTGAAGTACTTTGTATGCCTAGGTAGCCCTTGTCACGCTATTCCGTGTGGTTATCTGCTGTTTCGTGCAATTGAGTAGTCTGATCTATCTCTGGATCTCCTTGAAGACATGTTCGTTGAACAGTTCGAAGCCTTCTTCGTCGAGTATGCTGTGTTCGCCCCCCTCGAATCGCAGTATGTAGCACGAGACTCCAAGCGGTTCATATGCTTTCAGTTTCTCGATGCAGTCATCTACGTCTCCAAAGACTACCCTTTCCTTGTAGGCCTTCAGCCACTCCTCGAAGGGCATTCCTGGCTTTCGGGATTCATAGACCGCTTTCAGTTTTTCCCCTGCTTTTCGCTCATTCTTGAAGAGGTATACCCCGCCAAACAGCGTTTTCTCTATCTCATTGAAGTCTCTTCCGACAGCCTTGCAATGCTGATGCAGCACATCAAGCAGATGTGCATATTTTTCTACAGGCAACAGCGGGAAGTTGCATTTGTCCGCCTCTCTCGCGACAGCTCTCAAGGTAAGCTTCTCGCCCCATCCGCCGACCATGATCGGGGGATAAGGTTTCTGGACAGGTCTGGGTTTGCAGATAGTGTCCTTTACCTGGTAGTATTCTCCTTTAAAGGCGGGTTTCTCCTCGGTCCACAAGAGCTTCATTACGTGAATGCCCTCCACCATTTGCTTTATCCGGACTGCTGGAGGGGGATACTCGAACCCGTATGCTTCGTACTCCCTCTGCATCCACCCCGCACCGATCCCCATCTCGAGGCGACCATTGGAAATGACATCCAAGGTTGCAGCCATCTTCGCCAGAAGCGCAGGATTCCTAAACGAGTTTGCCAACACGAGTGGACCAACCCTCAGCGTTTCCAACTGAGGTACCAGAGCAGACATGAGGGTCCAACACTCGAAACGCGAATCATGAGGGAGACGTTCATCGCCCATCAGATGGTCTCCGAACCAGACTGAATGGTACCCAACTTTCTCGGCTTTTTGGGCAAGCCTCTTTATGTTCTTCCAGTCAAGAGTTGAACTCAGAGAAAGGCAAATCTTGTTCATGTCTGCACCCTTTCTTACTGCGTAACCAACCCATGGGGCATCTTCCTCCCTTAAGTCTTATGTTGATCGCGTTCGCACGCACTTCCTTCCATGACGGTCATGTCGATATTGCCTGGCAAAGCACCGCCTAATGAGCAGACTGCGATGCTACCGACGAGCCTCAGTCCAGAACGATTTCTGCGGGCTGAGAACGGAGGACATCAAGGGTCCAAACGGTGTCTGAGTCATCTATTCGGTCGCCTGAACCGCATCGAAGCCTTCTTCCTCTTTGAACTGCATCCTATAGAATGAACTGTAAAGCCCACGTTTCTTCATAAGTTTTGCATGTGTTCCTCTTTCCACTATCTTTCCCTGATCTATCACTATAATCTCATCGCACAGCCTTATCGTTGAAAGCCTGTGAGCTATCACTATGGCCAGCCTATTCTCAAGGAGCTTCTTCAAGGCGTTCTGAACAACCAGTTCA
>CAZBVH010000061.1:0-5276 GCA_964495315.1 uncultured Candidatus Bathyarchaeia archaeon
GCAGGTCTTGCTGAAAGAATTGTGCCACGGCAGGCTAGTTGAGGCTGCCTGTCTCTGTGCTTCTTCTGCGTCGCCGGAATCTTCCTAGGATCTGTTCTCTAGTGGGGAAGCTCTGATCCTCCACCTTTGCTAAGCTCCCGAAGCGGCCGACGTTCAGGCGCAGCCTTCCTCGGAATCGGTTCGTGTAGGCGTTGCTCAGATCCACTAGGTCGTCTGGATCAACCCCTTCACTGAGTTCATCCCAGAGAGTGAGTGTGATTGTTCCTGTGCGATCTCCTGCAAGTACCTCTACGACCCTGTGCTCCTCCCCATCCCTCGTCTTCACGTTTCTCGACACATACTTCTCCAGGACTCTCAATCTGATGTATACGCCCTTAGAGTTCTCCTCAAGTCCTTGGACTACATAGAGCAATTGTCTCTCAACCTTCGTCTCGGGGTGACTCTAACCCTGAGCTGTCCTCATCTGCTTGATCAATCCGTTCTATGAGACTTTATCTCTTCGTCGTTGTGTGTTCGTAGATTCTTGGTACCTCGGTAAAGATGAGCTGAGTCCTTGGCGTGGCCGGTGTCCACTTTTGTCTGTCTGTTTCATCCTTTTCCCTCGTATCTTGGTGTTATGTCTTCTCTATTCTCAAAGGATGCTTCGATTATGTCTGCGGAGGTAGAGAACTCTCCTGCAAATGTTGATAGACAATTCAAAGTCACGAAAGATATGCTCCATAGGCGTTCCGGATCTTCGATGAAGGGAAATGCGTAGATCCATGTCGTTATAGGAAACACGGTTATTGCGTAGAACAGGGGGCTGTGGTGTCTGAGGGCTACAGATAGGCAGATGAAGGGTACACATACGAAGAAGTAGTTTGTGTGGATGTATGGGGAGAACGTAAGAAACGTCAGTGTGAGCATCACCATGGTGTCGTTCACGGTGCGGCTCTCCACCCTGATCTGCTTGATGGCGAAGAATCCGAACCAGAAGAGGAAAACGGCGTAGAAGACATAGAAGTATATTCCGTTCAAGAACTCCGGGACATAGAAGAGGTTCCATCGCTGACCTATGTAGAGGAGTCCTCCGAATCCTCCCTTCGCAGGTCGAAGCGTCTTGACTGGCTCGGTGTAGATTAGGGCGTCCAGGTACTCACGTGGCTCAGAGATCAAGTATGGTACTGAAAAGAGTCCGAAGATTATGCTGATCGCTGCAAAGTAGGCTATTCCCTTCCTCCATCCCGAGTTTCGTAGCACAATCAGTCCTGAGACAAGGGCAATGGGGTATGCGAACTGCTTTGTCAGAACGGCTAAGGCGTTCATGATGGCGCTGGATCGTAGTTGACCTTTTACGAGATAGTACTCTGCCATGACGAGGGAGAGGAGGCACAGGCTTTCGAACATCCCCCAGTAAGCCGTTGTGAGGATGATTACTGGGTTAAAGATGAAGAGGATGCTGGCAAGCAGCGCTTGCCTCCTGTCTCCTGTAAACTCGATTACAAACCTGTGGAGGAATGCTCCGAGGATGATGTCTGAGAGAATCAGCGGCATCTTGATCCAGGTCAAGAAGTGGATATTGGTAATCCTAATTTGTTCGCCGACGAAGAGCGACGTAACCGCGTAGCTGACTGCGCATACGTATCCCCAGAGTGGGGGATACCTATACTTCAAGTATGTATGATAGAAGTCGAGCAGATGTCCTCCATAGATTTCTCTTCCAATGTTTCTCCATGTGTAGAGATCATCCATGCTGAATACGTATGGGATGAAGTAGAGTCTAACCAAGAACCCCAGAATACAAACCAAGACAAGCTCCCTATGCGTACTCAGATAGTGGAGTAGTCTGCCGGTCGGAGATCTCGTCTCGTATCTGCCGTCTCCCAAAGTCCATGCATCTCTTCCTTACAGTAGATTCTCGGTTGCCCCCATGAGGCGGTGGACCAAGGAAGCTTCTTTCTGATTCTTACGTACAATCTACTTCAACCTTCCGTATCCGCCTGGGATTTTCCGGTTCCTGAACGCTTGGTCTGTCGGTGGCTCCTCTAAAGCTTTAAAATGCATGTGTGAACTATCAACCTAGGTTAGCCCGGTCGTCTAGCGGTCAAAGTGAGTTGTTTCACGTCCAAGGATTGCGGGCTTTGGGTGCCTTCCAAGGGTAGAAGCAACCCGCTGACGAGAGTTCGAATGGTATCTTCTTTCCGAAAGTCTCTCCCGGGCTACCATCTCCATCCCTTACAAATTCTTACATAGTATTCCGTTATACTCCTACGCTACTGGTGCCCAGAGAATGCTGTTGGGAGGATGGTTCATTGATGCGGAGAGACAGTCCCTTGAGTGATATATCGGAGAGTCGGGCTCTGGATTCTCGGATGGGTTGGATCGTTCTCTCCGGGTTCTTGATTCGGCTTCTCTACTTGGGTATTGCCTTCCTTGAGGTCTTTCGAGACCAGCCGCTATTCCAAAGCAGTCTCTTCATGGTCTCTTCAGTTGACTATTGGGATATCGAGCAGCGGTTCTACCAGTTTGCGTCTCGTGTTTACAAGTGGCAGAAGATTCCGTATGTGAACTATCCTCTTGAGTATCCTCAGCTTGCTGGCGGTCTGTTCCAGCTTATCTACTCCTTTCAGCCCGGGAACTTTCAGGCTTTCGCCCTGTCCCTCCACCTGATTCAACTACCCCTAGAACTTTTGACCACGGCGATAATCTACAAGCTTGCCCTCCACATCTATAGCAGGAGGCATGCGTCTGTCGTAGCTCTCTTCTACAATCTCTCACCGATTGTCCTTCACACGTGGGTTTCCAGGTATGATGCGATTCCAGTCTTCCTTACTCTCACCTCACTCTACTTGATCCTCAGGAGAAGGTATCTCCCATCCTTTCTCATGGTTGCCGTGGGGGTCATGTTCAAGTGGTATCCTGTGCTTCTCCTCCTTCCATACCTCAGCTATATGAGAAGCGAGGGTTTATCTCAAAAGGTGATAGTCAGCAGTCTTAGGGTTCTGGGTGTCTTCTGCTTCGCTGTGATTTTGCCCTTCATTGTGCTGAGTCCTCAGTTCTTCCTGGAATCCTATGTCTTCCATTTCGGTAGAGGATGGAACTATCAGAGTCTATGGGTCTTATTTCTCCTCGTTGTAGGCCGAGTCTCTGAAGGAGGGTTCTCCTCAGGGTTTGTCTCGAATGTCTCCATATTTCTTCAGTTGGTAGGTTGGCTCTCCGTGTTGACCTTCCGCATTCGAGGTTCGAGGGCGCTGATTATGGCGTGCAGCTATGTGTTGATGGTCTTTGTCTTCTTCATCAAGTTCTACTCTCCTCAATACGCTGCTTGGTTCACACCTTTTCTGCTCTTATCGCTTTCAGGATCATGGGACTGGTTGCTCCAAGTCCTACTCCAAGTATCCATATACGTTGAGTACCCGGTGCTCTGGAACCTGCGCTTCAGCGAGGTTTATCCCTACTTCTATTGGGCCGTTGCTTCGAAATTCCTGCTTCTGCTCATGAGTATATCTACTATAACCTTACACTTGCTCCAGCAGAGATCGGTGCAAGACTCCGCTCAACCAGAATTGAGTGACTCCGACAGAAGAAGTGGAAAAATCGAAGACAAATCGATCAGTAGATTTGAGGCTTCGGAATAGTCTGCAGCTTAAGATGTTTCGTGGGTGTGGTTCAACTGTTCCAACGGTGGTCGATCTCCAAGCATGAAATGGTTCTATTCATTGTATCTCTGCTTGTCCTCGGCGTTCAACTCTACATCGCTCCACACACGATGTCAAGGGTGGACATAGCCTACTACCTCCGGGACGCTCGAGAGATAGTCGATCGGAGACACTACTTCGATTTCTATCGGCACACGGTCTACGAGTATCCGCCCCTCTGGGCCTACTATATCTCGCTAGTCTACCTGATCCACCCAGTCACCAACCGGAGGGATCCAGGCTTTCTTACATTGATCAAGATTCCTCTCATACTCTCTGACGTGATTCTGGGAATACTCCTCTTCTACTACGTTAGAAGGGAAGTGGGATCGCGAAAGGCCCTTCTATACAGCACGCTCTTGTTGCTTCATCCGCACATGCTGTTCATCAGTGCTATGTGGGGCATGAACGACAGCATATGCGCAATGTTCCTCTTCTCCTCAATATTCCTCCTAAGAGACGGGAATATCTGGAAATCGGCGGTTTTGATGGGTCTGGCGTTGCTTGTCAAACAGTACGCTGCATTTCCGCTGGTCTTCATCCTTGCGCTTATCCTAAAGAAGTATGGAAGGAGCGAAGCGTGTGCCTTCCTCTTGACGGCGTTCTCTCCGCTCTTTGTGATCTCGATTCCATACTTGCTGGCAGATCCGGAGCCCTATCTTAGGGCGATCACCTTCAATGTTTCTGAACCTCAACTTGATATCCGGCTGAAGAGTGGGGTTTTCTGGAGATTCATAAAATATGTCATTGAGAACCACACCACGATCGACACTCCGCCATGGCTTACATTACCCCAATATCCTCTGTTCGCGTTAGGCTTTCTCCTTGTCTTGCTGTTCTTCTACTCCAGAATCCCAAGCAACAGGAAGGAAGCCTACAGCTTCGTGGTGAACGACGCAGTGCTCCTCTCAGTGCTCTACTTCCTGATCTTCTGCCCGGTGGTCCATCCTCAGTGGTATGTGCTTCTCATGCCGTTCGTGTGCGTCAGACTAGCATTAATGAAAAAGGGCTCAGAGATTCTATGGTACATCCCAACACTCCTCCCTTTCATCCATCACTTCGTGTTCACCTCCTCAATCAGATTCGACTCAACCGAACCACTGGACACCTTCATACACATGGTCTGGGCGTTCAGAAGTGAGACCGCAGCCTTCTGGTACATACCGATACGTACCGGCATCTTCGTCGGGCTCCTCGCCCTATTCCTAAGATTGCTGGTATTCTACGAAAAGGACCTGCATTCTCTGGACAGCTGAAAACCTATTGCGTCAGTACCCTCAACCTGTTGATCGGTAACCTATGCGTGTTCTCCGTAGAGTAAAGGTTTCCAAGCGTTTGTTGTTTACTCCTCGGTTGAGCCCTCTCCCAAGAAGTAAAACCAGTCGGGGCGGGTCACCCATTCATCTTGACAGATCCTGAGTGAACTGTCCCCTCGTGTCCGCTAGTCAGACTCACAGGTTCGGGCTCCGTCCCTGCCGTGTTGGCGGGCACACCCAGTCCTCCTCTCAATTACCCTCTAAGAATGGCTGAACGCTACTGATCGCCAGGTCCATTATTCGTACGCCACAGGTCTCAATGCCCGTGAAGAGAACACCCTCT
>CAZBVH010000061.1:5286-7807 GCA_964495315.1 uncultured Candidatus Bathyarchaeia archaeon
CTCTTGAACTCCCGGAGAACCGGGAACGTCGCATGCGAATCCAAAACAGAAATCGCAGACAAGAACCAAACAATAAGCCTTAAAACCATAAGGCTCCTCCACCAGAATGAGAAAAAATGAAACGACGCCTGATGGATCTACTCGCGTGTCCTATCACGAAGGACTACCCGCTCAAACTATACGTCTTCGAAGAGAAAGACGAGATCGTAAGCGGGCTGCTCCAATGCCCAAATAAGGAATGTGGACGATGGTACCCAATAATCGACGAAATTCCTCACATGCTCCCGGACGAGTTACGCGACGAGAAGGAGGACAAGGAGTTTCTGCGGAAGTGGAAAGACCAGATCCCTAAGACGATCCTGAGGCGGGGTAAGCCGTTCAACCTCGTCGACGAGATGAAGTAATCCGCCCATTCTCCGCCGATTCTCGGGTGTTTCATCCTCTTCTCCCCTGCTCGTCCCATTTCTGGAAGATCCTCGGTCCCTTCTGGCTCCCAGTAGATCACTTGCATCGAAGGCATTGAACTTCCCCACGGAATAATCAGATTTATTCGTTCAAGTCGATTCTAGAGCATACTCCCAACAGAACTAAAATAGGGTTGTTTGAAGAGTAGGATGGCACCATGTCAAAGAAGCCAGAGCCACCAGTAACCATCGTGATCCCCACGCGCAACAATGAGGGAACCATACGTGAAGTTCTGCAGGGGATCAAGTTGCAGACCTACAGAAACATGGAGGTCGTGCTGGTTGACGGGACTTCCGAGGACGGGACGGTGGAGATCGCCTCCCATTCAACATGAGGATAATGATCGAGGAAGCGAGGGGACCTAACTATGCGAGGAATCTCGGTGTAAGGAATGCTAGTGGAGAATTTGTTGTCTTCATTGATGGGCACTGCAAACCAGATGCCAGGTGGGTATAGAGCCTCCTGAAGCCATTATCCGACCCGAAAGTAGGTGTGGTCGGTGATACCGTCGATGTCTGAAACACAGGTAGCTACCCTGCCACACACTATAAGAAGAGCAAGAGATCTGAAGGAATGCACTGATCAAGCTTGTATGAAAGAGAGAGGCCATCAAAGCTTTTAGACAGACATCGCACTCTCCTCCTCATACTTTGCATTGGCATTCTAATCAGACTCTTCTACGCAACATCTACAATCGGCGTGGAATCTTGGGGGCACTACATCTTCTACCGGACCGTGAAGGACGGGCACATACTAGACTTCTACAGGTTCAACCTGGATGACCCTCTCTCCATCTATGTTTATGGGCCAGTCTGGATGGTGACGATGATCCAATATTCTTGGACAGACTTCCACACTCCATGCGACCCGTGTTTCTGGCTCTTTTCCCGAACGCCGATCATAGTGGCTGATGCTCTCTCATTCCTACTGATCTACCTAATCGGACAGAAGAGCAACCAAGCATTTCTCGCATCTACAGCCTTTTACTTGAACCCCTTCACAATTCTTGTGGGATCGGCTCGGGGAAGCTTCGATAGCATTGGATGCTGCCTTCTTCTCTTATCCATGTTCCTGATTTCGAAAGGGTTCCACCTATTTGGTAGTCTTACTTTGGCTCTTACGATGCTAACGAAACCCTACTTCTACTTTGCCTGGCCACTACTCATCGTCTCAATGATTCGAACCGAACGGGATGACGCCCTCAAAATTGCAGGAGACTCCCTCCTATTTCTCTGCCTGATCTCGATGCCCTTCCTCCTCTCCACGCCCAATGAGTACCTTGATGCAATCCTAGTTAGGAGAAAGTGGGGAGAAGGCCGAACCTATGCCCTTCTAAGGAGACCTTCAAGCGGATTGTGGTACCTGATCTTCCAACACCGAAAGGAGATTGCGCCCCTCCTAAGGCTTCCACGGCTGGGATCCAATTTCTTCGATCTCTGGATCCCTCTAGCGATCGGTACCCTTGCAATATTATGCATATTTCTTTACCTTAACCCTGTGAGACCGTTATACCGCGTAATCCCCCTCTCCGCCTCCCTGTTCTGCCTCTTCGCATCTCCGATCAACCTGCCATTCCTCCTCTTCCCTCTCTTCGCCACTCACCTCACAATTGCCTTAGAAGGCGGCAAACGATGGGCAATCTATTCCCTCCTAATACCACTGAGCCTTTTCGGGCTTCACAGCCTCCTTGGTAAGACCTTGGACTTCCTCCTACTGGACGATACACTAATAGCAGTCAGCATAGTCCTCTGGTTGAGCCTCGAACTCACCTCTTCAATAATCCTGCGTCAAGACGTGTACAAGACTCCTCCCAGCCACCTAGAATGGCGTAGGGGAGCCCACTCGAAGATACAGCAACAGGCAGTTGGTGAGAGGTGTGTCTAACGCGTTCTCTACTTACCCTTGCCCTCAGTTCTATCTCGCCCCAGCACCGCATCAAGAGTGATTGTAGCCTGCTGTATCCGGGATGCTGCTCCTGCTGCTCTACCCGTACATAACATTCATTGGTGTGCTGTGGGGCGTGGACTATCCTACACTTTAACTACTGTCTCTTATA
>CAZBVH010000062.1:0-7591 GCA_964495315.1 uncultured Candidatus Bathyarchaeia archaeon
CTTGATCGTAGTCAAAGGCTGAAGTTTGCCACTAGAATAGGTAAATGGGAAAAGTAATATGGAGAAAACTATTTCTTACTAGTAGGACATGCAAGTCTAAGCTAGTCCTTCTACTATAATAAATGTGGTTGAAATGTCGAAGAAGAAGCTGGGTAGAATAGAGAAGCCGTCAGTGCAAAAGTACGCGGCAGGTAGGAAACTGTATTGTGTGCCTCTTGTATTCTCGGGAAAGGATGCTCCAGAAGACTACCAGAAGCTGTATGATACGTACTGGACCGAAGTGAAAGAGCACATTGAGAAGCTGGGAAAAGTTGGCAGAGCAGCCAAGATCTACCACGAGTCAATCTATTCGGCTGATCAAGATAGCTTAGAATCAATCAAGCAACAAAACAAGAGGAGCCATGAACTAGTGGAGTCCGAGATAAGCCAGGGGGCCGAGCTCATAGCCCTAGAAGAAAAAAGGTTGTTTGGCGAATACATGGATTGGGGCGTGTGTCTGTCAATAGTCAGAACCCCCGAAGTAGCAGAGAAGATCCAGAACTTCTATCTTGAAGCAGAAAAGAGGCGAGACGAGTATATCCTAAAGCAGATAGATGAGACTCTCAAGGATGGAGAAGCTGGAATTCTGTTAATGAAAGACGAGAACCGAATCCGGATCCAACCAAAACTACCATCGGATATCCACGTGTTCCTAGTTCATCCACCAGCCTTGAACGATGTCTCCCAGTGGATAAGAGACCGCATCAGAGACACCTATAAGAAATTGAGAGAGAGTGTTGACAGCACAAGCTAACGGAGAAGTATGGGAAGAACTGCTTTTGATCCATGGGCTGGATTCGGAAGAGAAACCTTGAAACCTTGATCAACGAAGATCGAGTTCTGCTGCCAGAAGGGGCGATGCTTGTATCCTAGTTTTTCGGAAGTTTGTATGCCCAAAGTATGAAAATTGACCCCAATACTACCATTGAGCAGCTTACACTGATAAGCCATAAGAGGTCTCCGCTAAGTTCTGGACGTGTGAAATATTGTATATCTAAGATTATTCCAAAAACCAATGCATACCACAGTTCAAAAACAAGAGAGATAGAGCCTAAAGTAATCAGAAGAATCCCTGAATAGGCGACAGATTTCTTTTTCAACATGTATCCTTCTAAATCCCAACCCAGTTCAGTGGTTTGTTCTCTGGCTTGTTACTACTTACACTTGCGGCGTCGTTTCTCACTTGTTCATGATACCCTCATCATTCTGCAGGCAGAGTAGCATAGCCGTAGTCCCTGAGCTTGCTTAGCATCTTAACTCTTTCCTTTGGAGGAAGAAGGGCCATGGGTGTCTCCGTAGACAACAAGGCCCCCTGAAACATCACCATATGCTCCTGCTAAGAATAGTAAGTTGAAGGTGAATTCAGCCTATGGCACCCTAAGCATTTCAATATGTTTGATGCCAGCTTCCATGAATGGTTGTCCTTTTGATTTGAAGCCGAAATCTTCATAGAAGCCTCTCAAGTGATGCTGGGCATGTATTACTATCTCGTTTGCACCTATCTGTCTGCAATGGGAAATCAGATACTGCATCAGCATTTTGCCAAATCCCTTGTTTCTTTGTTCCTTCAAAATCGCTATTCTCTCTAACTTCACTTTTCCGTTCATAGGTCTTATTCTTGCACATCCTATTGTTTTGCCATCGAGCCTGACTATGACATGTTCCAGTCTCTGGTCCAAACCATCGAACTCTATCTCTTTAGGAACATCTTGTTCCTCAACAAACACGGTCTTTCTTAATCTCAAAACCTCCTCAAGCTCCTTCCTAGTTTTGACCAGCCGGATATCTAAAGAGTTCGTCATTCAATC
Source organism: uncultured Candidatus Bathyarchaeia archaeon (assembly GCA_964495315.1). Classification (GTDB taxonomy): domain Archaea; phylum Thermoproteota; class Bathyarchaeia; order RBG-16-48-13. The sequence goes on from CAZBVH010000062.1 coordinate 1,848, forward strand.
ACCCCAAATGGTCCGATTCTTGAGATCTTTGAATCCTCTTTCAACGTGTTCATTCTTCCTTCCCGACGCTTTTGAAGTAGTCTCCCAACTCCCTGCATCTCTCTTTTGATCCCAACATATCTTGCTGAAAGCAAGAGGGAGGGAAGTAACGCATCCTTCCCAAACAACACTCCTAAACTCGGAGATGGTCAGATTCGTCGTCACGAGATATTCAAATGGTACAATGAGAACCGGAAAGGAGAGGCCGGGGAGGAATCTGTCCGAAAGCACGCTCACGAGGATAGTAAAAGTCAGAAAAAGATAAAGATTGCTCTCAAGGGCCACTTGCCTAGCCAGAACTTGATGACAGTCCTAAGCAGGGCGCGAGGAAGAAGACTGGCGGATGTTCTGCTTTTCTTCCACAAGGGAGAACTACCGAGGATCAACACAAGCTTTAGGGTAGCAACTCTAGAACGCAAACTGGCAGACGGTGAACACATCGAGCCGACATGAACACATTATGAGGAGAGGCACTAGGCACTTCAGCCTCTTTCCTTGAACCAGCCTAGCCTCTTACGAGCAGAAAAAGGTTATTTTGGAAAGAAAGGATGGAATAGGTGAAGCCACTGATCGAATATCAGAAGCAATTCAAGGTACTAATAAGATAGTGCCCCTAAAACCCTTCTTCCAATAAAGAAACAGATTCATAATGTCGTGAAAAACACGAACATTATCGGTAGTCTCTGCGATAGAGAAACAAAGCTGTAGATGACAAAAATGTCAGATCTTGCAGTAGGGTTTGCCGGTGTAGTCGTACTCACCTTGATTGACACGGAGGGTAAGAAGATCATCTTGGCCGCTGCGATGTAACGTGTTCGTGGAGGTAGAGCCAAACGCGATTAGGATTGACGAAGGAAGAAGCTTTATGTGACTTGGCATGTTATAACTCTGACTCTGTAGAGACGGAGACTAAGTCGGGGAAGCCATCGACCGGAGTCACCGCTAAAGGGTCCACGTGGGCCTTCACAAAAGGTTGGCTTCTTGGAGGTGAGGTGGGTGGAGACTGACATACTGGTAATTGGTGGCGGTATTGTCGGCACAGCGATAGTGCGAGAATTGTCCAAGTACAAGGCGAGGGTTCTCTTGATCGAGAAGGAAGTGGACGTAGCTTTTGGCAGTCCAACGAGGGCGAATACTGCCATTATTCATGCCGGTTACGATGATAAGCCTGGAACCTTAGCGTCTAGGCTCTGTCCCAGAGGAAACTGGCTTTGGCAGAGGATCGCCTTGGAGCTGGGCATACCTTACAGAAGAATAGGCTCTCTTGTTGTTGCTTTGGCTGATGAGGAGACACCTATTCTGGAAAGGTTGCTGGCTCGTGGAAGAAAGAACCGCGTTCCCGAACTGGCGATAATAGATTCCAGGAGGCTTCGAGAGATGGAGCCTAGTCTGAACCCTGATGCTCTTGCTGCACTTTGCGCTCCCACCGCTGGCATAATCTGTCCTTACGAGGGAGCCATAGCCTTATCCGAGAACGCGAGGGAGAACGGAGTCTCTATTCTCCTAGGGACTGAGGCATTGGACATCGTAGTGAAGTGCGGCGAGATGAAGGGTGTAACAACAAAGAAAGGGACGATAGAGGCCGAGTATCTAATCAATGCAGCAGGCCTATTTGCAGATGAAATATCTTCCAAGGTTGGAATATGTGATTTCAAGATAGTCCCAAGGAAAGGCGAGTATATCGTCTATGATAAAGAGCTGGATGGACTCGTGAACCATGTCCTTTTCCCTATGCCCACTCACGTCAGTAAGGGCATCGTTGTCACCCCGACCGTTGACAAGAATCTTCTTGTTGGTCCTAATGCCCGTGATGTCGAGAGTAAGATGGACACAGAGGTCACCTCTTCAGGGATGAGGGAGGTGTTGGACGGTGCCTGCAAACTTGTTCCTAGTCTTTCAAAGAGGCGCGGTGCTGTGATTACGAGTTTCGCTGGCCTACGTCCTGAGCCCGATACAGGAGACTTCATAATCAGACCGTATGAGGAGCCCCGAGGGTTTATCAACGTAGCTGGAGTAAAATCTCCAGGGTTGACCTCGGCACCCGCGATCGCTGAGATGGTCGTAGACATTCTGAAAAAGGAGGGCCTTCAACTAGATGAGAAAGACCGATTCAACCCATTTAGAAAACCCATTGAGCATCCAATCCGTGATTTTCATCCATCCAAAGCGGCGAGCATAATATCCCGGGATTCTCGCTATGGACACGTGGTCTGCCGTTGTGAACAGGTAACCGAAGGGGAGATAGTGGACGCCATAGGACGTGGTGCCACTACGCTTGATGGGGTCAAGTATCGCACAAGAGCCGGCATGGGGAGGTGTCAAGGCGGATTCTGTACTCCACACGTCACGAGGATACTCTCAAGAGAACTTGGGATACCGGTCGAAGATGTGACAAAGAAGGGAAGCGGATCAGAGATCTTGCTCTATCCATCCAAGGAGCTTCTGGTTGGTGATCTGGAAAGATGGAAAGGAAAGAAGTAGACATTATCGTGATCGGAGGCGGGGCTGCTGGCTTAGCTGCCGCCATCGAAGCAAAGGAAAACGGCATCGACTCCATACTGATCCTTGAACGGAATGAAGATCTGGGTGGCATTCTACCCCAATGCATCCACACAGGCTTTGGACTACATTATTTCAAAGAGAATCTGACAGGTCCAGAATATATCACCCGATTTGTCAAGAAAGTGAAGGATTCTGGAATCGAGTACAAGACTGATACGATGGCCTTCGACCTCAACTCTAAGGGAGGAGTGGGAAAAGGGGTCTTGGCAGCTAACCGGACAGATGGCCTGTTGAAGCTCCAAGCGAAAGCGGTCATACTGGCAATGGGATGCCGAGAGAAGAGTCGAGGAGCTCTATGCATTCCTGGGACAAGACCCGCAGGAATCTTTACCGCTGGAACAGCGCAACGGCTCATGGACATCGATGGTTATGTACCGGGCAAAAAGGTGTTGATACTCGGCTCAGGAGACGTAGGGCTCATAATGGCCAGGAGGTTCGCCATGGAAGGAGCTGAGGTTAAAGGTGTGGTTGAGATTATGCCCTTCCCAGGTGGACTGGACAGAAACCTTCAATGCCTCACAGACTTCGGCATTCCCATCTATCTAAGCCATGAGGCAACGTTCATTCATGGGGATGAAAGGGTTGAAGCCGTAACGATAATGGAGCGCGGCGAGAATGAAAGTTCAGTAGCTGGAAGTGAGAAGCGGATTGAATGCGACACGCTCATTCTTTCTGTCGGGTTAATCCCAGAGAACGAGTTATCAAAGAAGGCTTTCATAGAACTTGATTCGAAAACTGGTGGACCCCTCATCAATGAGTACATGGAAGCCTCCATTGATGGGATCTTTGCCTGTGGAAACGTTGTCTATGTTCACGATCTTGTTGACCAAGTTACTGCAGAAGGTGAAAGGGCGGGGTATTGTGCTTCAAAATACGCAAGGGGCGAATTGCCTCCCATGAAGAGAGAAATCTCTCTCGCGGCTGGAAGGGATATAGAGTATGTTGTGCCTCAGTTGATCAGCGGAGAGAATCCTTTAGAGATTCACTTGCGTGTTCGGAGGCCAGCCACGAATGTTAAGATAGGAATAGGGCGAAACATCACTGTGCCTAAGCGTATTGTCAAACCTTCTCAAGTCGCCCAAGTTGAACTGACAGAGAGGATGTTAGAGAAGATAGGTGAGGAGAACGAACTAGTGGTGAGTCTGCATCATGAAAGAAGAACCTTGCATGAAAAAGGAGAGAATCCAAGAAGTCATTTGCGTTCTATGTCCAGAAGGATGTAAAATAACCGTAACCCTCGAGAACACGGACGTAGTCAAGATTGAAAATGCTGGCTGCAAAAGAGGGGAGGACTACAGCATAGAAGAGATCAAATCGCCCAAGAGAGACTTCTTCTCAACAGTTCGAGTTTGTGGGAGGCCCGAGACGCCCCTAACATCAGTACGCTCAACGAAGCCTGTGCCGAAGGAGATGCTTCTGCCATGCGCATCGGAACTAGCCAAACTGGTCGTGCCAGCGCCCGTCAAGATGGGAGACGTCATCGTTAGGAACATTCTAAACTTGGGCGTGGACATAATCGCTACGAGAGAGGTTGAGGAGGCTTGACCAGGAAACTACTGTTCAACCCAGCCTCGGCTTCGCTGGACTGCTCTTTTCCAACCTGTGTACGACGTGTCTCTTCTCTCGTTGGACCACGACGGAGTGAAGATCCTATTGACCTTCCAGTTGCGTTTTATCTCATCTAGGTCTTCCCAGAAGCCCACAGCTAATCCTGCAGCATAGGCCGCTCCAAGAGATGTCGTTTCAGTGACTGTTGGTCGAACAACTCTTGCACCTAGTATGTCTGACTGAAGCTGCATGAGATAATTATTCCCCGAGGCGCCTCCGTTAACCCTCAATTCGCTGAGGTCTACCCCAGAGTCCTCTATCATTGCGTCCAAAACATCCCTCGTTTGATAACAGATTGCCTCAAGAGCAGCATGAACCAAGTGTTCCCTCCTTGTGAACGCTGTTATGCCTACGATGCAGCCTCGGGCGTACATGTCCCAGTACGGAGCGAAGAGCCCACTGAAGGCTGGCACGAAATATATGCCTCCTGACCCCTCCTGACGGACCGACTCTGCGATGACTTCAGTTTCGGAGGCGGAGCTAATCATCTTCATGTTATCCCTCAACCATTGAATGGCTCCACCCGCGATAGCCACTGAACCTTCCAAGGCATATGTACACCTCTTCTTCTCGAAACCATACGCACACGTAGTAAGCAGGCCATGTCTAGACTGAACAGGACTAGGACCCGTATTCATCAACACGAAACAACCCGTTCCGTAAGTGTTCTTGGTTTCTCCCCTCTCGAAGCAGGTCTGACCGACCAGAGCGGCTTGCTGGTCTCCAATATCTCCGCAGACAGGTACCTCCGACTTGAAAACTCCGTCTTTCCTTGCGTTTCCGTACGTCTCCTTATAGGAAGACGGTTTGATCTCTGGAAGCATATCGGACGGTATCTCAAGCTCCTCTAAGAGTTCGTCATCCCAGTCAAGAGTTCTCAGGTTCATAAGCATTGTTCTAGAGGCGTTGGTGCAGTCAGTGATGTGGGCACCTCCGTCAGGCCCTCCGGTAAGGTTCCATATGATCCATGTGTCCATGTTCCCGAAAACAGCCTCGCCCCTTTCAGCCTTCTCCTTAACGCCCGGCACATTGTCCAATATCCACTTCATCTTCGGGCCTGAGAAATAGGTGTAGGCGTACAATCCGGTCTTTTCGCTTATCAGAGGTTCCAACCCCTTGTCCTTGAGTTCCTCGCATATCTCCCTCGTGCGGGTGCACTGCCAGACAATCGCATTGTAACACGGTTTTCCAGTCTTTAGATCCCATATGACCGTCGTCTCCCTCTGATTTGTGACCCCTAGCGCGGCTATTTCACTAGAGCTGATCCTGAATTCGTCAATAGTCTCTCTTATTATCTTCTGAGTTCTGTTCCATATCTCCAGTGGGTCATGCTCAACCCAGCCTGGCTTGGGATAGAACTGCCTGTGTTCCTCGTATCGTTGTGCAACAATTTCCCCATCCTTCCCGAAGACCATGAAACGGGTCCCGGTTGTACCTTGGTCTACGGTTGCTATGAACTTCTCCGTCATCCGCCTTCTTCCCTCAATTCATGAATGGACAACTAAACCTTTAATGGGTTACTCCATTCCTTGTCT
>CAZBVH010000063.1:0-7497 GCA_964495315.1 uncultured Candidatus Bathyarchaeia archaeon
CCATACACCCATTCGTCTTCTTGATCACGCCCTTGATCTCCTCTATGCTTAGGTCTACCGGGCAGAGGGCTTCCACACGGTCGGCGGTCCCAGCAGGGGAGGTTATCGCCCTGGAAGAGGACTTCGGGATCGTGAAGCCTGCAGCCGCGATGGTTGGGACGACGAGGATCGTCGTCTTGTCGCCTGGGACACCCCCGATGCTGTGCTTGTCAAGGATCGGCTTCCTACCGATGCTCAGGGTTCTCCCGGTCTCCACCATGGCCCTCGTCAGGTACTCCACCTCATCCATCCCAGTGCCACGGATATGGAGGGCAGTGATGAAGGATGCGATCTCCAGGTCGCTCAGATGCCGCTCAACGACATCGGATACAATCATCTTTATCTCAGAGGCATTGAGCCTCTGACCCATTATCTTGTTCCGAATGAAGCGAAGAGACTCGGGTTCTGGGGCCCTACTGACCTCGACGGTGTCGCCGGTCTTGACCTTGAGCTGGCGGCTGACCTCGTCGTAAACGCTGATAGTACCCTCCGGGAAAGTGGCGGCGACGTTGGCGATCGCGATGAGCCTCCCGCTCCCGCGGCTGACCTCCACCCTGTCGAGGGGATGAACCCCAAGCATAGCCGCATCTTTGTCGTCCAGTACGACAATGGACTTCCCGCCAGCCTCGATCCCTAGACACCTTACTCTTAATCTCACCCTGATCCGCTCCCATCAAAGATCCGTTAGGGTTCGCTGAGTTATTCTAGGTTCACTGGTTTATCCGTGTTTCCAGAGGAGGCGCGCTATCGAGGGGAGGGTTAAGCCTCTATCGTTGTCCAGGGGTATCTGCTCTCGACTTCCCTCATCACCGCGTCAGGAGAGATAATCCCAGCCTCGCATATGATCCCGTGTATGAACTCTCTCCTAGTGATATCGAAGGCAGGGTTCCTCAAACGCAGACCTTCTGGAGCGCTGTCCCAGATCTCCCTCCCATCCCTCTCCTCGATCACGGTGTACTCCCCGTAGACGGTCCTAGGATCGAACTTCAGCAGCTCGGAGGCAACGTAGAACGGCGTCCTTGCCTCCCTCGCCGACAGGGCGACCAGGCTTGTGCCGATCTTGTTTATCACGTTCCCCTCAGAGGTTATCGCGTCCGCGCCAATTAAGACGAGGTCTACGCCATTCATGAAGAACCTCACAGCCGAGTCCACGATCATCGTCGACCTGACACCGAGCGCAGTCAGCTCCTTCGCCGTGATCCTGCCTTGGAATAGGGGTCTCGTCTCAGTGCAGAAGACCTGGAAATCCCTCCCCTGACCCTTGGCCTCCCCGAGGATCCTTGCAACGATCGAGGAGTGGCAATGAGTGAGAATCGTACTTCCGTCAGGGATCCGCCTCGAACCGATCTCAGCAATCCTTCTCTTGGACTCCTCAAGTTCCTGAAGGAATCCCCTCGACCTTGTCGAGACCAAGTCCAGCAGGCTCCCAGGGTCTTCCAAGTCGCTCTTGCTAACGGCGTGCATGACATATCTTATTGCGTTCCTCATCAATGGCTCCGTAGGCCTGGTGCCACAGAGGATCTCCCTAGCGACAACCATCCCCTTCAGATACTCCGCTCTTGTCTTCGGACTCAACCGTCTCAGGTGGTCCTCCAACGCCTTGAGAGCAGCGATCGCTACGTTCGTGGCTCCCTGTATCTCAACCCGCCTTATCCTTTCAGCAACCCCTTCTAAGCCTTCAAGAGACAGATCGAGAACCTCCCTTCTCGCCCAAGACCTCCACCGCGAACTCAGCCAACTCAGCCAGACTGCCCATCGGAACACCGCTCGTCCTCGACAGTCTCTTGACGTCTCGCAGCCATACCTGCTTGAGCAGGATGATGCCGCGGTTGCCGAGTCCCTCCTCATTCTCTCGGCTTAAGCCGCCGAACATCGTAATCGGATATAACGCCTTCTCCTCGATCCTCTGCTCAAGCCCGATGTTCGCCGGCGACTTCCAGCCGACGTGATCGATGCCCCTGCACGCCGAGTACCTCTTGGCGTGGTCTGAGAACTTCGTGTTACAGATGACCAAGGTCTTATTGAAGCCGATACCGTTCTCTCCGCGCTCGTGCCCTTCGGTCAGGTCCTCGAACGTCGCCCTAGCCTCCTTCACTACATCTAGACCAGTGTATACGTGGGGATTGGCGTGATGCTTCACCTCCACATAGACAATGTCACCTCCACGTCTTGCGACCGCGTCGATCTCGTGCTCCACGCATCTTCCCCTCACGATCTGGTTAGGAGTAACATCGTAACCGTACTCCTCCAGCAACATACGAATAAAATGCTCGAAGTCGGGCTTCGGTCTGAGTGTGCTGATTGCCTTCCTGAGATCGACCATGAGGTTTAGACCGGGCCTGCACTCCCTCAGGCAACGGCGAACCACCTCAAGGATCTCCTGGGTGGGCATGCCATCGTAGAGCCGCTTCTCAACCTCGTCAGCAATATGCTCCGCATCATGGCCACTTGCCCCCATCCTCCTCGATGTGGTCACGACCTTTTCCCGGGAGTAGGGCTCCCTCGACCCATCAAACTTTGTAACAGATAACACTCAGTCGCACACCCCGAAACGACCCTAGACCACACCACCTTTGCCTGGACTTGGAGGCGGCTTGGTCCTTTGATAGAGGTAGTTCGCGATGCCGGCCAGAGAGCCGCAGACGATCAAGCCACCAACAACCGTGAGCACCGGGTTAGGGCTTAGGAACACCGCATAGACCAGGCACCAGACAGCCAGCACAGCATCGACCAGAGCAACCGCAGCTACAACAAAGGACCAGAACGGGCTGTAAGAGTAGTAGGCGAGAAACGAAGACCTGAACCTGTTCAGCATCCCTCCTTGAGCTGAGGCCTCTGGCTGTGTGGACGGGATCCCGCGCTCAGGAGGAACTGCCTCAAGTCTGGGCATAGCCTCAATGGTGCCTTTCTGTAGGTCGGCACATGCCTCGCCGAACCTCTGGAGAAAGACGGGAAACCCGGCTCTGGCCTTGTAGTGGACTCTGTTCTCGACCTCTACACGCTCGATGAAGCCGGCTTCCAACAGTGCATTCAGATGCTGGTAGACGGCAGAGCTCGTCAATCCTAGGAGCCTAGCAATGCCTCTTGGAGGCTGCGGAGCCTCGCAGGTGAGCTGGGCTATCCTGTATCTCGTTGGGTCCGCTAGTACCCTGAGAACCCTCTGCTGATAGTCATCGGACATAGGGCTGAACCCGCCCATTCAGGCAATACTTGAAGCCAGCGACCACTTAAGATTGTGTCTCCAAGAAGCCCGCCACACGTAAGTAGGCTGTCAGATCGGGCTGAGAGGGATGTAAGTTGTAAGTGACAACTTACTCAGTCTGCGGTTGAAAAACGCCTAAAAACCCGTAAAACAATGTTATTTTCGAGAAAAAAGATCAATTTGAGGTCATATCGGATATGGAGACCCTTCTTGAATCGGATCGCCCCGAAGCCATCTACTCAAGGCTTCTCAGACAAGAGGTCATACTCTCAAGAATCATGAGCGAGCTGGAAAGAATCCAGCTCAAACTATCCAACAGCCAGGACTCCGAGGCACGAGCGATCCGCGACCGGAGGCTCCGCCTCCTCAGAATAATATTGGAGAGCAATGAGGCTGCCAACATCTCGCAGATAGCCAAGTCCGCTGGCGCAGACCAAAAGACCGTGAGGTCAGACCTCAACCTACTCGCAAACGAGGGGCTAATCCTGTACATGACGGGAAGGAGCAGGAGCAACCCGGGAAGGAGAGGAAACTGCCCGAGACTCACGAAAGGGGGAAGAGAAACAGCCGAGGCAGCATTCGAACTAGACCACGAGGAGACAGGAGTGCCCTGGAGCCAAGCCCAGTCGAGGTGGGCTTAATGACCAGCTAATCTAGGAGCCGTTTCTCTCCCTTGATCCTCTGGATATCCGTTATGTCTTGGGTTACCTCCAAGCAGCCCAAGTAATCCCCAGAATTGTTGCGGACGGCAAAGTACCTGATCAGGATAAGCCTGCCCTTCAGGTCGATCCAGAACTCAGCAACACTCCTCCGCCCAGCCCTGAAATCCTCCAGTATCCTATTGACCACGTGGATACTCTTCTGAGGATGGCACTGCTGAACCTTCCGGCCGATCACCGCCCTCGTCCTCGGGAAGATCCTGTCCTTGGACTGGCTGAAGTATTGGACCGTGTCATCCTTACCGACGAAAGTAATGTCCACCGGCAACGTGTTCAGGAAGGACTCGATCTCCTCCCTCGAAAGCGCACCTGTCTCGAAGCTGATCATACCCTCAACTGCACCTTCAGCAGACGGGACCCCGACGAGTCCAGCAGTGGCTCTTGCTGCTTCAGGGGTGAAACGACAGTAGCCGAGCTCGTCGAACTGCTGTCTAATATCCTTCCACTCAGCTTCACCCAAGACCCTCATGGCGGTTGGGAAGAGAATGTTATTCTCCTTATAGAAGTGGGTTGAGAGCATCTCAGTCAGAGCAAGAGAGACCTCACCTAACCGCTCTACAAAGCTCTCGACGGCCAGGATCTTCCAGGTCTCAAGAAGTTGATGGAGACCCTTCTCTATCTCCCGGATCTTATTATGCTCCGTCCACATGATTGCCGGAGGCTCCGTGACACCATGCTTCTCAAGGTACGGAAAGAGGACATTCTCTTCTCGAACATAGTGGCTCTCCGAATCCTTCAGAAGCTCAGCCATCTCGCCAAGATGCTTCATCTCTTCTCTGATCGAATCGAAATCTTCCGCCTCCCTCATCTCTCTAGCAGTGTTCTTCAGATCGTCAGCGAAACCCAACAGCAGCTTGTGCTCCTCCATGAGGATGTGGATCGGATGCCCTGCAGGTGCCAGAACCCCCGCCTTCTCAAGAGACTCCCTGAAAACCGCGAGATGGACATCACATAGCCGCTGGATCTCCTCTCTAGGCATCCCCTCCTCCACCAGTTCCTGTTCAATCTTCGCGATCTCCAGGGGGCTCACATCACCCAAGACCTGTTTGAACCGCTCCTTAGCCTCGTCCGGCAAGACACCCGCATGAAGCTGCCTAATCAGTTCCTTCAACATCTTCTTCCTGTTCTCGGACAAACCGCTCACACCCCTTCTCACACAGACTTATTGAACCCGCGAACCCACGCTTAGTATGCTGGTTAACTCCTCATTTCTCTTTCTTCTTTGCTATGCGTTCAAGCTCTTCAGCCCTCGACGGCGGTATCATGCCCCTCTCTCTTAGGTCGGCAATGCATTTCTCTGCGTACTGGCACCAGCTCACACAGGACGGAGTGGCCTCCTGGTGCAGCATCTTCCCACATCCCGGGCACTTTCTCTCCGTCTCATCGCTGAAGAACTCCACCTCCTCACCACAGGAGGGACATGTCCTCGCTATTATCTGTCCGGGCCCGATGAGGGTTCTGACTCCCTGACAATCCTTGAAGCTCAAATGCTCTCCTCCACACGCCTCAACCCTGACTTCCAGGGCTTCAAACTGTAACACCACACCATGCCTTATTATTTTTGAGATTCTAATCTGAATCTAGAATGAACTCCGGTAGAACTTGAATAAGGGCAGACTATTCGGTGGCGGCTTTGCTTCTTCTTCCATTCACGTTTCTTCTGTAGATCATGATCACGATTGGCAGCGATATCAGCAGATACGCGACGTGAACTATCACCCGAATCCATTCCGCCCTCACAGTGTATCCGAACATCACGGCAAGAACAGAGCCTACCATGCCCTTATGATGGAACGGGCTGTCTTCCGGAATATTCAAGGTGTAGGCGTACTTGCCCAGCCAGCCCAGCTCAATCCCTACCCCTTCCGCATACTCTGCCAGTTCATGAACCCCATAGCCCGCGAGACCTCCAGCCAGGAGCACGAGCAGTATGCTCGTGAAGTAGAAGAAAACCCGAATATCGATCCTCATGCCAACGGCATATATCGCGTAAGCAAGAACCGACGAAGCGACCACCCCGAGGAGTGCTCCAGCAACCGTGCCTGCAAAATCACTTGGCAAGAACGGGACTAGGAAGAGCACGGTCTCAAGCCCTTCCCGGAAAACCACAATGAATGAGAAAGAGGCCAGACCGAGGACCGCACCACGAGTCACAACAGCCTCTACCCGCCGCTCCAATTCTGTCCTGAGTTCCTTGCCTTTCGTGCCCATCCAATAGATCATGGAAGACAAGACCAAGACCGCAAACAGCGCGGCAACCCCTTCAAACAGCGTCTTGCTGGACTCTGCGAGACCTCCATACACAAACCAGATTGACACCCCAAGAACAATGCTCGACGCTACCGCAAGGCAAACCCCATACCATGCATAGCGCGACAGCGCATCTCTTCCGGTCCGCTTCAGATACGCCAAGATTATCGCCACTATGAGAGCGGCTTCCAGAGCCTCCCTGAAACCCAGCAAGAACTGACCGATCAACACACATCACCTACCAGCCAGACGAGGGATCGACGAAGGTTCACTCAAACTATCATCAAGGATGAGGGATGAACATGGGCACCCTCTCCTGATACGCCCTGTACTCGTCTCCGAACTTCTCCTCCATCTCCTTCTCCTCTCTCCTGGCAAGCCTGTAGTACTGAATAGCGAGAATAGGCCACATGACCAGCAGTGGGATCGTCGCCCAATGAACAAGCAGACCCAACGTGATCAACAGGAAACCAGTATACTGAGGATGGCGCATGTAGGCGTAGACACCATCGGTCACCATTTTCCCCTCACCCTCTTCCTTACCCCAATAACTCCTGTAGACAGCTTTCCAGCCACGGTACACCAGGAACGCACCCGTGAAGCTGATAGCTGAACCCAAGTACATCGCCCAATACCCGATATACCGCTGAAGGGTGTGACCCCAAAGCAGACCCTCAGGCAGAGAAACGCCGAAAGCCCACGCCACCAGGTACAGGCTCAGCGGGATGCCGAACATCTCGAAAGCGGATGCGACAATGAAGGCGAGGTATATGCTGGCAGGCCGTCTCTGAGCCTTCCTGTTGAAGGGTATGAAAGCGATGAAGAAGCCGAAAAGGAGGATCCAGACGAGGACTGCGCCCCAGCTGCCGTAATGCCATTCCGTCGGTAAGCTTTGACCTATGTACGACATTTCACTCAAGCCACCTCAAGGCTCTGGATGTACGTGCCGTGCCAGTTGTGGTACCAGACCTCGCCGTCGTAGCTGTTCACACTGAGCATGCCGTACACCTTCCCATCCCTTGTCACATCGATCGTGTAGTACCCGTAGAAAGGACTGACATCTTCAGTCACGGTACCCGGATAATCCTTGTCGAGGAACTGCTGCGCCACCGTCACAGCCTCACTCTGACTGATGGGCATCTGCAGAGAGGAAGGGGTGCGCTGTCTTCCCATCATGCCTCCACTCATCATGCCTGCGTGACCGTACTTCGTGTTCCACATCATGTTCGGTCCATACTCGGGGAAGATCTGCCCGGTTGACTTGTCGATGAGCATCTCGAAGGCACC
>CAZBVH010000064.1:0-7272 GCA_964495315.1 uncultured Candidatus Bathyarchaeia archaeon
GTTTCTGGCAGGTTCAGGAAATGCTCGTCGCCTGTCAGCACCTTTGCCTTTTTCTTTTTGGCGGTTCCTAGGACGATCGAGTCGGCCAGCCCCCAGCCTGCGACTCTCGCTTTCATCTCGTGGTCCATCTTGGCGGCTTCGACGGCTATTTCCTCGGTTAAGGGTACTATGGCGCTTCGGGATTTGATGAATGTTCTTTGGAGTTCAGCCGTTTCCAGCCCTTCTGCCCGGAGGACCTTTGTGTATATTTCGGCTACGCATATTGTCGGCGTCAGTTTCTCGTCTGTGCTGGAGTCGATTATCTTTCTTGCTTTGTCTCCTGCGGCTGTGCCCATGAAGTATTCGAGCCAGGCGTAGGAGTCAACTATGTATCTCATACTCTGTCCCGGTGATCTCTGACGTCTTTGATTGGTGTCTTCTTCATCGTGCCGAACATGCTCTCTCCTTTGAGGAGTCTCTCGGCTAGCAACTCGTTTATCGCGTTCGAGATGCCTCTTGACCCGTACTTCTTCTTGAGGACCTCGTATATGTCTTCTCTAAGTGTGACGGTCGTCTTAGCCATATACATCACCATAGAAATAAACATAAACATGCAATTAAGGGTTATCGTGCCTCCAGAAGGGAAGGCTCCAGGTTATCCCCCAACTGCCGACTCCCAGCCGAATACCCTAAGGAGAAACGCCATTCTAGAACCCGTTTTGAGTTGTATGCACGGACTGTCGTTCGAAAAGAGGAAGGCAACAGCCCAGGTATCCGCTGTCAGCATTCATTTTCGAGTGAAATGCCGCCAGAGAACAGACGCTTGGGCGCTACATGTTTTCCCGTTTCTCAAATTCGTCCAAGAACTCTTTTGCGGAGCATGCTCTCGTGCTACCGGTCTGCGGAAACCTGCTTAAGTCGCTTCTCAGGGTCTTATCGCCGGTGACCGCGTAGTCTGGTTTCGCAGTGGCGATTGCAGCGTAGATCGGGGTGTCCTTAGCGTCTTTCACCTTCCCGACGTGAGTTTCAAGGGTTGGAAGTATGTTGTTTAGTGGGATGTTTTCGAACTCGGTCCTGTCGAGGAAGAGGTCGAGTAGCTTCTCGAATCCTGGAAACTTCTCCGCCAGTACTCTTCTTGCCTCGATCAGTACGGTCTCAGGTAGGACTAGTGTGATTCGCCGTTCTTCTATCAGTCTTAGAATCTTGTGTTCGTTGCCTTTCTTGAATACGAGTCCTGATATTAGGATGTTAGTGTCTAGGAGGACCCTTGCTTTTCGCATATCTTTCCTTCCACAGCTCGCTCCGGACTCGCTCAACGTCCTCGGCTAGGAGTCCCTTCGTGAGTCCTTTCTCTTGGGCCACTTCTTCCAGAATGCTTGAGATCTCGTCTAGGCTGAGGTTGTCCACCCTCTTCATGATGACCAGTTTGCCTAGCGATTTCATGTAGAGGTAGCTGCCCCTCTTCACGCCTACTTCTCTCCGAATGATCGCAGGTAAGGTTAGCTGCCCTTTTGATGTGACTTTCACGATCTCTTGGCTCATAGCTTTCCCTCAGAGATCAGGTAAGGAATCCTTACCTATAAGAATTACCCATCTCTGCCGAGGCGTTGTAATGCTTGCTGTAGAGCGCCTTTTGAACTCCACTGCATCCTCTTCTATATGGAAAGAAGTCTACTGTGTTAAGCTATCTTGAGTCCCGGATTTGAACTCGCCAGACCACACGGATTCTGCGGTCTTCCGGCTCGGGTTCGCCGACATCTGAAAACGCGGAGGTTTCTGCTGTGAGCCTTCGTTCGGCTATTCAACGTTCCTTCCAAGGGGGCAGCAGGAAGAAGGAAGGGTTAAATCTGTGTGTTATCTGTGTATAGAGTGATCTCCCATGGGGTACAAGACCATCAGTTTGTCGGATGAAGCCTATGAGAGACTTGCCTCACTAAAAGAGGGGGGCGAGTCCTTCACAGATGTCGTTATGAGGCTCTGCTCTAAGGTCCCGAGTAGACCTCTGTCAGGCTTTGCTGGTGCATGGAGCATGAGCGATGAAGAAGAGAAGAGGGTTTTTGGCGAAGTTGCAGAGTTATGGAAGAAGTATGAGAAAGATTTGCTTGGACACCGACTTCCTAGTCGCCTTGTTGAGAAATGATCGTGAGGCTGTCGAGAAGGCTGCGGAGTTTGATGCGGCGCAGGTGGAGACCGCTACGACTTCGATGAATGCCTTCGAGATATATCTTGGGGCATATAGGTCGCTTGATGCTCAGAGGAATCTCAAGGAGGCGGAGGTTCTCTTTGAGTCGATCTCTGTCCTATCGTTGACGAGAGAGAGTGCTAGGAAGTCTTCTGAGGTGCTTTCCAGTCTACTCAAGGAGGGAATGCCTGTCGATCTCAGGGATGCGATCATAGCAGGGATAGCCTTGACGGAGGGATACATTCTGGTAACGAGGAACATCGAGCATTTCAGGAGAATAATGGGTCTCAGCATCGAAAGATGGTAGAGTGTTCACTGGAAGCCATCGATATCGACTGCAATTTTCGGGATCTTTGGAACTGTTCATCTATCTCTCCAGAGAGGATATCAGGAAGGACGAGCGACATTCGGTCTCCGCTGTGAGCCTTCATATTATCTATTTGTGGTTCTTGTCGTGCCGGACTACTTTCGAGATTTGATGTGAAAAGAGCTGTGAGAGTCGCCCTGAAGAATAGTTGATGATTGCCTCTTTGAGTGTTGCTGGGAGGACGGCTAGTCTGACTCTTGTACGATAGTGACTGGGGAGGTGAGTGGGGGTTGCCCTGCGGTATGCCGGGGTGTGGGAGACTCTTCCCGGTGTGTGGCAAGTCTTAAATTGGTGAAGTAGGTTGAGCAATGCTAAGGAAAAAGGGGAGCTAGGTAGGTCCTGGCTGAGAGGACAGTCAATCAGGCTGTCGACCCTTTGAACCTGATCCAGGTAATGCTGGCGTAGGGATGATAGATGAAGAGTAAGGCTTTTTCCACGCGTATTCTTGCTGAGACCACTGTCATGGTGGCTCTATCTACCGCTCTCTCAACCATCAAGATGTACCATCTGCCTCAAGGAGGCACCATAACAGCGGGTAGCATGGTGCCCCTCTTCTGGTTCTCTCTTAGGAGGGGGCCGAGAGCCGGGGTGCTCACCTGTATCGTCTATGGTCTGGTGCAGTTCATGCTTGAGCCGTATGTCTATCATCCTGTCCAGGTGCTGCTGGACTATCCCATAGCCTTCGGGGTGATAGGGTTGGCGGGATTCTTCAAGAAGCGGCCCTTGGTCGGGGTTGCGGTAGGGATAGTGGGGCGGTTCGTCGCGCATTTCCTGTCAGGGATCATCTTCTTCGCCGAGTTTGCTCCGCCGGGCATGAGTCCGGTGTTATACTCGGCACTATATAATGGGAGCTACCTGGCGGGCGAACTCGTCATCAGTGCTTTCCTGATGTACCTCATTGTGAAGAGGAGGCTGCTGGATATATACCTCTGATCAGGGTGTAGATAATCTTTCAGCAACCCTAGCCTGCAACCGTGGGGATGCGGCGGTCCGGCTCGTTAGGTCGCTTCCAGGTTGGAGCGTAGAGCCATGTGCCCAGGGTCTCAGTATAGTAGGCGGGAGTATGGGTCGCTTACCTTCTTCGGAAAGGCTTCGACCTTGCCGTCTCTCCTGTGGAACGTGTTTCCCTCATGCTTCTCTACGATCTCGCCTATTATCGAGGCGTGAATCTCTTCCTGTTTGAGCTTCTTGAGGTACTCTTGAGCTCTCTCGGCGGTCATCGTCGCAACCAGCGTTCCTGTTGAGGAGCATATGGCGGGTTCGACTTGGAAATGTTCGAGTATTCTCTCTGTTGCAGGCGGCATGGGCAGTCTGGACTCGTATATCTTGCAGCCGACATTGGAGTTCAGGGCTATCTCTGAGAGGCAGACGATAAGTCCTCCTTCAGTGGCATCATGCATCGCATTGACGCCGACCTCACATGCTATGAGCGCGTCTCTGACACATGTCTCCTCATATACGAGTCTCTTGGCGGAGTCAACTACATCTCTTCCCAGCTTCCTGCTCAGCTCTCTCCCGTATCTGAAAGCTAAGGCAGTAGCTGTCTCCATGCCTATTCCCTTGGTGGCAACAATCGCGTCTCTAACCTCTGCACCTCCGGGAGTGACCAGCCTACTCCTGCTGGCTACTCCAATGACCGTCGAGGCACCGACCGGTTCTTCTATGGCAGGGTAGACGCCTGTATGTCCTTTCACCGTCGCAACCCCGAGCTTCCTGCACTCTCCATCTATTTGACGCATCATCTCTCTGAGCTTCCCCGTTGAGAAACCCTCAGGCAGCATTATGGTCGGGAGAAACCACCGTGGTCTGGCACCAAACAGTGCAACATCACTTGCACTGTAATGTACGAGGAAGAAGCCGAAAAATTCGGGAGGTACGCCGACCACAGGATCGGTAGACATCACAAAGCACTTGTCACCGACCTCGACCACGCCCGCATCGAATCCTACTCGAGGTTTGATTATGACTTGGGGATCATCTATCCCAACGTAAGGTAGCACTATCTCTTCCAACAATTCTGAGCGGAGTTTACCTCTCACAAGTCTCGGCAAATGACATCCCTCCAAGGCAAGATCTCTGAGATACGATTCGGGTCTTATAGTTTTCATCCTCCCAGATTGGGCGCCTCAACTCGTAAGCCCCCTGGGGCTGTTTCTCAGTTGCACCCAATCTCGAATACATCCCGGCCTTTGTAGGGTTTGAATTCCCAGGACTCTTTTTCTTCGAGTATCTCTCTGAGGATGTCGGAGGCTCTCTCCTTATCTAGTGTTAGGAAAAGTTTGCCGATGTCTGAAGGAGGATGAAGGCAGCATCCTGGGTATCCGCTGTCAGCCTTCTTATTTGCCACAGTCAGACTGCTGTGTCCTGATGGAATCCTACGTCAAATGGTGATATTGACAGAGATGCTTTTGATATTGTGTTTGGGCGGTGTTTAGAGGTTGATCTATTCGCCGATAGCCCATTCTTGTTCAACTTTGCTTCTTGAGCACCTCCTTTGCCATTGTGATGAATCGCTCCGCGTCCTTGATTACTCTTCGAGCCCCTTCATCTGAGAATGTCAGTGCGTAGTCGGCTTCTGCTCTCAGGTCCATCGCGTTTTCGAGGTCGCTCAACGCCTCCTCCGCCAATCTGCCTGGTTTGACATAGAGTTCTCTTAGTGCGGTGACGAGGGCAGCGTGGCTTCGCTCGCGGTAGCCAGCATCGTAGAGTAGGGCTCTTGCGGCGTGGAACATTGAGTAGCAGGCTTTGATGGTCGCCCATTTGGGATCGCCTTCTTCTAGTGAGGTCTTCGCTTTTTCTAGGTCGTATTCGGCGCCTTTCAGCTCTTTCTCTACTGCTCCGTGTCCGAGTCTGGCTCTGAGGAGCCTCCTCTCCTCTAATAGGTGTCTTATGATGGGGCTTGCTCTTCCTGCCATAGTGTGATGCCTCTGGACACTTGCCCATAGAGGGGTTGATCTTTCTCCTTCAGTTGGCTGAACTCGAGGGGGGTGAGGAGTATCGGCGAGATTCTTCTACTCAGGGTTCTTCTGGATGTGTCGATGATTCTTCTAGCTTTCTTTTTGTCGTCGGTTAGGGTGAGTAGATCTATGTCACTCTCGATCGTGTCTGTTCCTTCGGCACAGCTGCCGAAGAGAACGATCCTCTTGCTGGCTCGCCTGAGTTGTTTGACCAGCGCACTCAGCTCGATGAGGGTGAAGAGGGTCTTCAGGTAGCGCGCGGCTGGGTTCTGAAGGTTGTATCTGTAGAGGGTCATCCTTCCTCTTCTTTCCTTTAGGACTATCTCTTCTGACTCCAGCATCCTTAAGACTTGGTTGGTCTTGCCCAAGCTGACTCCTGCCGTCCTTGCTATCTCTCTCTGATAGTAGCTTCTCAACGGCTCTTGTGAGAGGAATCTGAGTATCTTTACGGAGAACCTATCCAAGTAGTATGGGGCTTCCAACATCGTTCATCTACATGAACATTCGTTCATATATATGAACATTTGGCAACCGCCCGGTATCCGCTGTCAGCCTTCTAACTTGCCATGGAAAACAGTCTACTGGGTTGAGCTACCTAGGGCGCTGACAGGTCTCTGGACCGAATTCCGTTGATTCTGAGGTTGCTGGTAAGAGGTTTCGTGAAGGAGTGGAGTCGTCTGCAACGCGTGCTGTCGATAGAGTGTTTGACCGTTAGAAGGAGTTGTGGAGTCTATTTGTTTCTTGCTTTTAATTCAGCGTACAGGGCATCCATGACCGTCATAGCTTTCGTTAGTGTCTCGTGATCGGTTCTTGAGGTTCTTGCAAGCCCTCTCAGTATTAGGCAGACTCCGCTGGTTTCCGCATGTTTGACTTTGGTGATGTCTTCTCCGGCGGTGATCTCGAATTCGTGTATCAGCTCCCGAATCTTCTGCACAATGGGATCCCTCACTTGGAATCTTTCTACCAGTACATCAAAGGTTGTGCTTTCTCCTTCGACCGGGCTGATCTCTGCACCTGGAAGAGTGAAGGCGGTTGCTCCTTTGGGGATGGGTGATTCCCTGGAGATAAATTCGAAGAGTGCTTCTTGGTCTATGAAGTTCTTTATCAGCCAGGCAGAGGCGCATCGGTCTACATGCGGCTCGTGGCGCGTAACCCAGAGCAAGGATCCGCTTCTCCTCTAGAAGTTATTTTCCTGAAGCAGCCTTCAATGTGCAGTACGCGTAGATGGCGTCGTAGAGCGGGAACTGTTTCTGGAGGTTGTCATGGTCGTTCGCGGAGATCGCTCGAAATCCCCTCGCAAAAGCTGCCAACCCTCTTGATTCAGGAGTCAAGTCCTTAGCCTCCGTGTCGGCTCCTCTAACTATCTTAGCCATGTCGAGCAGAGCCGGGTCCTTCAGCTCATACTTCTCTATGATTGCATCAAAGGAGCACTTATCGTCATGATGTCCAAGTTCGGCATTCTTCACATCGAACGGAGTGGCGCCCAGATCCTTCGCCCTAGCCATCACTTGACTCTCGGGAACGTAGACGAACTCGGCCTCAGAGTCAATAAACTTCCTGATCAGCCACGGACAGGCAATCCTGTCAACCACCGCGTAGCTACGCGTTATCCACTTCATACAGGAAACTTTGACGCGTGCTAGGATATAGCCCTTAGGAATGAGGATGAAGGCAGCAGCCCGGGTATCCGCTGTCAGCCTTCGCTTGTGCTATATTTCTTTCGTCATTATGACTTCGTCCAGGTATTTCCTGTCTTTGTGGATGGCTCTCGGTATTCTTCCGGTCTC
>CAZBVH010000065.1:0-2497 GCA_964495315.1 uncultured Candidatus Bathyarchaeia archaeon
ACTGACGGGTCAGCTATCTGAGCTCCACAGTGACGGCAATAGATCAAAGGCGGAGAAGGCGGACCGGGCGGACTAGGCATGTAAGTGGGAGGCGGTGGAGGAGGCACCACCGGAGTTATCTTTGCCTCCTCAGCCTTTCTTCTAACTGCCACAACAATCCCGGCGACAACTATTACGGTAATTCCAATGACTGTAAATCCGACCTTTGTAGTATCAGTAACATATCCCGTTCCGTCGCAATTCGGACAGACAACGTTAGGAGTATCTACCCAAGATACACTGTATCTGGCGCTGGCGTACGCCTACGCGAAGAGATCGTGATATTTCGTTATGTAACCAACAGGAAAGTATTCAGAGACTGTTATTGAATCAGCTAAGCCGCCAAGCTGCTCAGTCTTATATGTAACTTTGCGGTACACAGCCTCAGGGCCCTCATTATAGAATGTAATAGCTATCCTCAGCAGGTCCCATCTCATCCACCATGATTGCATGTTAGTGATGCGGACCCGTGCAATGTAACCTGTCCCATGGCATCTATCACAGGTCTTATCAAAGAAGCCTTGACCATAAGCAACTGGTACAGTCCCATACATTAAGAGCACAAGGGCAAAGAGAGCAACAGCAGCCGACTTGCCAACGTTCCCATGCAGCTGCAATTTTCCTCCTTGAATACCTAAATTCTTTCTCGCCCTTAAAACATTTAAGGAGTCTAGTGTGGATCGGAAACCTCAAACTCTTTCCGTGAGCCATTTGGCAGATGAGATAGAAAAAGAGAAGAAAAGAGGGAAGATGCAGTCGATCTTCATTTCCCAGTCCGGATCGCTAGGGTCAATGCCCAACATTCTCTCAAGTAGAACCTTCTGCTCCAAATGAGGATGCTGTTGGGCTACGGTTCGAGTTCGTTGAGACACATGTAGGAATAGTGGGGGTGAACCCACTGAGATTCCGAG
Source organism: uncultured Candidatus Bathyarchaeia archaeon (assembly GCA_964495315.1). Taxonomy (GTDB): domain Archaea; phylum Thermoproteota; class Bathyarchaeia; order RBG-16-48-13. The sequence goes on from CAZBVH010000065.1 coordinate 951, forward strand.
CAATGCGAGAGCTTGAGCCAAAGAATGAATATTAGGCATATCGAAGAATGTTCAATGGACTAGAGTGGACAGAAGAACTGGATGTTTTGTGCCTCAGGCTACGTCTTGGAGGCTTTTTCACGCATTTTCTCCAGCGTCCATCTCAGAGAGGTTCGGAGTTCTCTTAGCCTGCGGTCGGTTCCATAGTTCTTGACACGAATCTCCCTTATGGTCCCATCCTCCGCTTCGATTACGTCGTAGGCGAATCTCATGTCGGGAGGCAGCTTGCCTTCCTTTCCGCTCTCCTCGTCGTGTTTGATCATTTCCTTGAATATCCGGTTGACCAGGAAAGCTTCGAAAGGGGGAATGCTGGTTTTCAGCTTCACTCCACTTGCAGGGATCACGCGCAAAGCTCTGCCACCGATCTGTACCTCGGCTAGGAGAGTGCCGGTTGTCGTCTTCAATGACTCTGTTCGCTCGTACTCGAACTCAATCTCAGGAGATATCCCCGAAGGTCTCGCCCGCTTTGTCTCTTTTGCCTCAGGAGCCTGAGGAATCCTGGCTTTCTTGAAGCTGACTTGAGCCAAGCGTTGATCCAAAATGCTTAGAAGTGTTCTCAACTCGTGCAAATCGTTCTCAAGTTTGCCGATTCGCTCCTGAAGAGAGCTGCGTAGCTCTGCAAGCTTTCTAACGTCTTCATCTTCCAGGGCAGCCGAATCATCTGCCACACTACTTCTGTTCTCTTCCAAAGGTTCCGCCACTCTCAAACCGGTACCGACTATTGAGGGAATCCTAGAGCAAGACGATATTGGGGATCACGGAAAGATAAAGATAGCACACAGTTAGGCAACGCGGCAAGGCTCCGAGGATTGCCTGGCGCTATTGGGCTACTAGATGTTTGAGGCGTCTGTTCGTGGTCCCTCTACTAGTGTCTCCACTTCGACACCCCCCCTCTTCTTGAAGGACCAAACCTCGACCCTTGCGTCGAAAGCTCTACCCCACTCTCGCAGAGCCTTGACGGCCTCCTCGCTTACACGCCCGCTACCGCTTTTCACCTGTACTAGCAATAGCTTCCCATCCTTACCCGCAAAGATGTCCACCGGGCTATGCGAGGCTGCACTTCTACTGCAAAGCCATCCCTGCTTTCGTAGGATCGTTAGCGCCTTGTACTCGTATGCCCGACCCCTAGTGTACTGTGTCAAAAATAACCCAACCATGAGATTGATTCCCGAAAGCTTGATCGGTTGCCAATAAAAACCTATTCGTTCTATCTATTATCCCCTGCTAGATTCATAGGATTGTCGCAGCAAAGTCTAGGTAGTGTTATCCTCACGGAGATGGAAGAGTTGAAGAAGTGCAAACGTTCGGAAGCAGAACACGCAGGAAGCATCCTATCAAGAAGAGACATACTCAAACTGCTGGATACCAGTAGTCCTCTGGTTGAGGGGTTAATTGACAGGGACATTCAGATTGGGGAGAACGGTGTTGATCTCACCCTTAAGAGAGTCTCAGAGTTCACCTCAAAGGGCGCCGTCGATTTCTCAAATGAAGAGAGAGTGATATCTGAA
>CAZBVH010000065.1:2507-7058 GCA_964495315.1 uncultured Candidatus Bathyarchaeia archaeon
TCGGCGAATCAGGGTGGCTGGAACTGGAAGCCGGAGTCTACCGGGTAGAATACAATGAGGTAGTCAATCTTCCCAAAGACCTAATCGCGATTGCGATGCCCCGGTCCAGCTTGATCAGATGCGGTGTCGCTCTCATAACCTCGATCTGGGACGCGGGATACCGAGGAAGAGGAAAGTCGACGTTGGCCGTCTTCAATCCTAAGGGGTTCAGTTTGAAGAAAGATTCCAGAATCGCTCAACTAGTTTTTCTCACTATGACAATACCTTCCAAAAAGGGATATCACGGGACATTTCAGGGAGAAGACACCCAACCCTGATCGACTCTTGAACTCCAACAGCTCACAGAGAGATCAGACGCCTACACTTGCACCGAAAGAACTCCTCAAGAGCAACCATCTAAACTCGCCCAAAACTACCTGAACTCAGCATCCAAGGAAAAAACAGAATAGAGAAATCATCCTCTATTCCACATGGTGTTCACTGTGCAAGCATTCCTATTCATCAACTGTGATCCCGGAAAGTTGTGGGAGATTGCCGAGGCAGCCCTCCGAATCGACGGGGTAAAGATGGCCTACGCCGTCACCGGTCAATTTGACGTCATCGCCTACGCGGAATTTGCCAACATGAACACGCTCAGAGAGATCATAGACAAGTTCCAATCCCTGAAGGGGGTTCAGCGCACCCAAACAGCAGTAACAATACCTGCCCGACTGGAATAGCAACACTATGCCTTATCGAATTCACTGAGAAAATGAAGCATGATATAGCCTCCCTTTCCTTCAACACTCTAAGAGAAAGCCCCGCAAACGATCAAAAGCATCACATCAACATATCACTGGTTAATCAGTTAAGTACTAGTACTACCTTTCAGAATCGTGCAGAAACGGATTGAAAAGTGGGTCAAATGGTGGACAAGATTAGCGAAATGGTCAAGCAAGTGGATGCGATTGTGACTGAGGGAAAGATATCCATAGACAAGGCAAGTGAGACCTATATCGTAGAATACCCGCCAAAACAGATCAACGAGGTCTTTCAGGTGTTAGATGGTTGGCACTGCTCGTGCAAATCCTACCTGGATAAGGGAATCTGCGAGCACATACTTGCCGTGAATGCGGCTCCTCGAATAGCAGAGATCGAAGCAACACGCCCTCCTCGCAGATTGGGCCGCTCCAGAGAACACGGCGAACGGAGACCACTGGAAAGAAGACCTTCAGGTGCGCGTCCAAGGCAAAGGCGTGGCTGGTCACCTCGACCGGACCGAAGAAACCGTGCCCCCAGCTCAAGGCGAGGATAAGGCGTCATCGCTAAGACGGATGTTTCCTGAACCATGAGAATATCGTACTCATTAGATGAAAACATCTCCGGGCTCGTGAGAGATATAGTGGACGATTTGTCTTTAGATTACATTGACCTTGACAGGGTCGTGTGCGTGAGAAGCAGAGGATCCAAATCTAGATACACCATCGCCAGATGCCATGGATTGCCGAGAATCTGGCAGAAGGCCTTAGGGGAAAAACCTACCTACATAATCGAGGTCATCAGCGAAAGATACGATAAGCTGAGTGATGACGAGAAAGCGAAGACGCTACTGCACGAGGTCCTCCACATACCGAGAGGCTTCTCTGGAGGATTCCGGTCACATTTCAGATTTGTGGACCGGAAGACCGTGGACAGAGCATTCGCGGATCTCCAGCGGATTCGGGCACTCAGGAAAGCTATGCCTCGATGAGCGTCTCTGTGCTTCTGACACCGTCGATCGAGTTGATCTCCTTTGAGATCTCGCGGATCTCTTTGTAATCCTTAGCCTCAATAAAGACAGCAATGTCGAATCTTCCATAGCAGAAGAAAGCTTCTCTAACCGAAGGCATTCCACGAATCGCCTTCAGGATAGTTTCCGCCTTGGTCGGGACGATCTTAACGAGACCACAAGCGTTCAGCATCTCAGTCTCCCTCCATCTCAAGTTGGACAAGCGTCTCCGTGAAGACCACGCCGCCTATCCTACTCAACCTCATGACCACTTCGTCCAGCCTACGGTGGTCCTTCGACTCCAACTCGGCCACAACGTCGTATCTTCCGAAAACTGGGAAAGCCCTCTTTACGTCTGGGATCTGCTTTATCCTGCTCGTGACCTCGTCAAATCTCCCTCTTTCAGTCCTGATCAAGATACAGGCTGCGACCATCGCCTCACCTCAAGCAAGTATAGTGGCGAAGAGAACTTATAACCCTCACGCAAGAAAAACAAGACCAGATCACAAGCGTGAATGCAATGACTTCCGCTGGAAAAACTATTGTTGTCGATGCTCACTGCCATCTCGGGAGGACCGCACGAAGAGAGTGGAAGGCAGAGCATCTCATCCGAATCATGGACACCTATGGCATAGATCACGCCATTATCTTCCCCTCCTCCAACTTCGATGAAAACGACTTTTCCAAGTCCAACGACTTGATCGCTGAAGCCGTCAAAGAGCATCCCGACAAACTAACAGGATTCGCAAGAATAAACCCGCACAAGGGCGAGAGAGCAGTCCAGGAGCTTATTAGAAGTAAAGAGAAACTTGGACTCAAGGGAGTCAAGCTTCACCCAACTATGGAGGTATACCCGGCAAACAGCAGAATCGTACACCCAATAATGAAGACCGCAACACAGCTGCGAATGCCTGTTATCTTTCACTCTGGAACCCCACCATACGCCCTGCCATCCCAGATTGCCGATGTTGCCATCCGTTTCCCTAGGATACCCGTTGTGATGGCGCATATGGGCAAGTCGCTGGAGACTGAGGCCATCGCCTCTGCCAAGAGAGCGAGCAATGTCATCCTTGAGACGTCTGGCGCCAGCAGCAGAATCGGTCTCATAGAGAGTGCGGTGAAGACCCTGGGGGCTGAGAGATTAATCTTCGGGTCGGACTGGCCCTGCTGTCATCCCGCCCCAGAGAAACTGAAGATCGAGGTACTCGAGCTATCGAGGGACGAGAAGGCAGCGATTCTCGGGAAGAACATCATGAGGATCCTCTCAAAAACCGAGTGAAGCGGTCTCCGTCGCCACAATTGGCCATGCAAACTCGAGTCTGTTGTTGCTAGGTGCTGAAAGGCAGACCGAGCAAGAAATCAGGCAGTTCATCTATGCTGTCTAGAACCGCCGCCTTCCGATCAGCCTTGACAAGATCAGCCAGATTGGAGCCTCTCGAAATGATGCCTACAAATGGGATCTGTGCTGCTTGAGCGCACTCATAATCAGTGCGATGATCCCCGACCAGCAAAATCTCATCCCGACCAACGCCAAGTCTTGCCGCCAGCTCGATGAGGTGAGCAGGATGGGGTTTCGGTCTCTCCACGTCATCCCGAGCCAAGATCAAGTCTATTGCCCCGGAGAGTCCTGCTCTCTCCAGCGCGGCAAGCGTGTATGCTCTACAGCCTCTAGTCACTACCCCTATCCGTATGCCGCAATCCCTCAGTTTCAGGAGAACCTTGAGAGCTCCAGGTACGGCTTCGACCCTCGAGACAGATTCGAGTTCCACTCTGTTCATGATCTCCGTGATCTCGGCTCTTATCTCCCTCAGACGAGGCTCGGATACGCCTTGAGCAGCAAGCGAGTTCGACCCTCTTTCTATGATTGTGTACGTCAGTTCTGATGTGCTGAACATCTCCTCATTGAGTCCAAGGGTTCCGAGAAGATGAATTATCTCCTGCTTCATTTTCTTGAAGTCTACCGATGTCCTTACCAGAGTATCGTCGAGATCGAATGCAACCGCTTTTACACGATCCAAGTCCTAAGACCCCGTCAGATCATCACCGATACATTTTCTCTCGCTATTTATGAAGAGCAATCTAGGGCAACCCAAAAAGCCTTCGGACACATTCTAGAATATTGCGCCTCCAGAAACGGATAATAGCAACCGTTGGATAGATGAAGCGGATAGTGGGATGATTGCTCAAAGTTATAATGACTGATGATTGAAAGGCATTTGGATGACCACTACCCAGCGATCGGGAACCAGCAGCATGAAAAGAACACCAGACTCGGAAGAAAACTTGAAATTCTAGGCAGCCGCATTAGCGGTGTTTCAGATAGCGCTTTCACGTTTCCATTTTGCATGTATGTGGTGGTGATCTGGGATGCGTCTCATACCTGATGATTTGAAGATGCAACAGATACTCAAAGTTTCAGACAACGTTACTCTTCTAGCAGGCTTTGATCCTAAGACCAAAGAGATAGTCATCGCGATAGGAAAGGGAAATCTTGACGACTTCGTCGTAAGGGAGTGTATTGCGTTCCCTGTTGAGGCGGCTAGGAGCATCCCGTCGTTCATTCAGGATTTCTTGGCTTCCTGGGATACCTCTCATGCCTCAGAGCGACTTAGGAACTTTCTAGATATGGAAGAAGCTGCAAGTCGAATAAGGAACAAAACGTCCCCGGGCGGACAGGGAACGACCAGTCCCGGTGGCAAGGCTGCATTCGAGGAGCGCTGTGCGATCTGTGGTAGTAAAGTCGCTTCAGAGTCGGCTGTTGGATGGTTCAAGCTGTATCGTGGAGACAGGGTGATCTGGGTTTG
>CAZBVH010000066.1:0-7056 GCA_964495315.1 uncultured Candidatus Bathyarchaeia archaeon
ACACCTCTCTATTCGTCGGCAGCGTCAGATGTGTATAAGAGACAGGCTCCGTGCCAGGGGGTCGCTGCAGATGCGCTCACCAGCCGGCTTTTCCATTTCGATGGCACGCAGAACCGCAATGCCCATGGCGGTCAGGCTAGATTGACTTTTACGCATAGATAACGCCTTGCACCTTCTATAGCCACACCAATCTCGCCACCAGAGTTGGCGCTAAGAGATAATTGCTAAGAATATCTTTTCCAATTCTGAGACTCATCTTTCCATGTGAAGCCAAGTTACTCCACCGCTAGGCTGCCGCTTACCTATTCTAATTTAGATATGGAACCACGACTTTAAATCTAAGTGGCAGCCAACAAACAAAGCCTTCAAAGAGACTTGAGCCAGAGTCCCAGAATTTTTTGGTGGTGCGGCCGCCGAGATTCGAACACCAGTAACACCCCCCGTTAGACCCCCCAATAGAGGAGAATAGGGAAACATAGCTCGATGGCGAGATTAAACACTCGAAATAGAACAGGCATTCTATTTGCGGATCTCACAGGATAGGTGAAGATTGTCCGGGTTTTCTGATAGTGAGTCTTCTGTTGTTTGGCGTGGGATCAATAATCTGTACATGGATAGAGTATACACGGGCATATCATTCCATCAACAAGCACCTAACATGTGCAATCATGGCAGAAAATTCAAGGCGGGATTTCCGTCCAAGCTTACTAGTAAAGGATTGAATGCAAGATGAGAATAGAGGTAAGTCGCCCTTCCTCGTGCTCGTTTTCTCTAAGTTCCTCGACTTAAGAGTCGGGCTGAATTGAAGACTACAATTAGAGCATTGCTCTCATGGATGATTGATGCCAGAACTGGACTTACGAAGCCTTGGGTTGATAACAATAACCCGAAGAGGTTGACGGCTAGGGCGAAGATAACATTCTGATTTATGACCGACAATACCTTTTGACCGAGTTTCATAGTCTTTGCTATTTTGCTCAAATCGTCGGTCATCAAGACTATCCCTGCCGTCTCAATCGCTACATCTGTACCACCGATACCCATAGCGATGCCGACATCTGCTTCAGCTAAAGCAGGGGCGTCGTTAATTCCATCTCCTACAACAATTACGTGGTAGCCTTGACGTCTATACTCGTTGACAAGCTTTGCTTTGTCTTCAGGGAGAAGGTTGGCGTGTACTTCGTCTATTCCAGCCTGCTTTGCCACATCCGTAGCCGTTGGGAGGTTGTCACCTGTCAGCATTACTACTTTCCTGGCGCCTGCCCGCCTCATCTGAGAGATGCTGTCCTGAACCCCCTCTCTTAGCGTGTCCGCTATGCTTATGATTCCCGAGGCCTCTGCGTCTTCTGCCACTATTGTTACCGTACGCCCTAAGGAGGATTCAGCATCAACATAACCTGTCGATTCCTTGTCCAGCTCAATGCCATACTCTTTCATGAGTCTCATATTGCCCACGAGAATCCTGTGATTAGCATATTCTGAAACTATACCGTATCCTGGTTTCATATGGAATTTATCTGGATCAACCAAAGCCAGTTTCTGTTCTTTCACCTTGTCGAGTATTGCCCGGGCAAGGGAGTGTTCAGATCTCCGCTCGGCTGTCCCAGCGAGCACAAGCACATCCTCAACTCTTCGACCTCCAAGGGGCTTGACTCCGACCACTTGGGGCTTCCCGAGCGTCATTGTACCGGTCTTATCTATAATTACAACATCACTTTTCCCTATACTCTCAAGAACAGTTCCTCCGCGTATCAGGACACCGTTGCGTGCAGAGTTGCCTAAGCCTGCTACGACTGCTATCGGTGTTGCGAGTGTCAAGGCGCAGGGACACGAGATTACAAGTACAGCCGCAGTGGACAGAGGATTATTTGTAACTAGCTGGGTTGCCACAGCTACCAAGAGAATCATTGGAGCAAACCAACGCGCATATCTGTCTGCCACTCTCTCCACCTGAGCTTTTCTGGACTGAGCCTCCTCCACCTGCTTGACGATATGGGCGAACACGGTTTCTCTGTGATTCCTTGTGACTTTGATATCCAATGTACCGTTCTCCAAGAGAGTATTCCCGTATACCTGACTCTCAACAGATTTCTCTATAGGAACCGACTCTCCAGTTATCGATGCTTGGTTCACTAATCCGCTACCTTTCGCAACAACCCCGTCTAAGGGAATCTTCTCACCAGGCTTGACGAGGATAATGTCTCCCACTTCAACTTCCTCCAGTCTCACTTCAACATCATGCCCGCTTCTACGAACACGTGCAGTCATGGGAGCGAAAGCAGTCAGCCTCTCTATTGCCTTGGAGGTTCTCCTAGAAACATAATCTTCGATCAGCTCACCGCCATTGAGCATTATCACCACAATGGCTGCTGCAAGATACTCTCCTACGAGAGCCGATATCCAAATAGCAACACTAGCTAGGATGTCCACACCAAAATTGCCCATAAAGAGTGCCTGCACTGATTTGACCGTGATTGAGATACCTCCAACCAATACCGCTACGAGAACCACGATATCTCCCAAGTATGCTGGTTGAACCCGTACTATCCGGAATACACTTCCAACTGCTGTAAGGATAAGGGAGAAAACGAAGACAAACAGATCTTTCTTGTCAAGAGTCTCAATATCGTGTCGAATCAAAATGGAATCATCCGTCCAGCACCGTTTTTCTGTGGCTTTCCTATAGGAGACGGGCGATGGCTTCTCTAAGTTCTTGGATTGCCTCTTCTCCATGTCCTTCCCTAATCGCCTTGGTGACACAGGTCTCAATGTGGTCCTCGAGAACCATTTGGCTGACTTTGCTGAGTGCAGACTGGACTGCAGCTATCTGAAGAAGTATGGCAGGGCAATCGCGATCTTCTTGAACCATCTTGGCAACTCCGCGTATATGTCCCTCCACCTTTGCCAGACGTTCCAGAACTTCCTTGCTTTTCTTATGAATACTCAAAATATCCCCTCCAGGGGGAGGGGGCGAATGGGCATATAACTCTTTTTCAGAATTCTGCGCGCACAAGCGGAAAGAGAAACGAATCAACAGCTTTTTGAGGGGTCTAACTAGAAGTGGTATGAACAGTACAAGAAAATAACGCTAAAATAATCTTATTCTCCAAAAATAGTCCTAAATTGAAGAGCTATTGGTGCGGCCGCCGAGATTCGAACCCGGGTTAGAAGCTTGGGGGGCCAACGGGGAACCTGATTGAAGCGACTCCTTTCCGTCCTAGACCAGACTAGACCACGGCCGCCGTCATATTAGGTGATGGGCAGGGGTACAAAAGTCTTACAGGATACCATTGACTGATTGAGGGGCCGAACATTGATGACGGGAAGAAGTTGGACGGAAAAAAGCTTAGTAGGAGAAAACAAGGCAACACTAGTTAGGAGATGGAAAGATGGTCGCTTTGAGATGGTTGGGGCACGAGTGCTTTGAGATTAAAGATGAGGAAACTGTTGTTACTGATCCTCATGACGGCGTAGGGATAGGGCTTCCCAGACCGCTTACGAAAGCAGACATCGTGACAGTATCCCATGGACACTTCGACCATGCAAAAGGAGTTGATATCGTGTCCAAACCGGGGGCGGTTGTGATCGAGACACCTGGAGAGCGTTCAATCAAGGGAATCGCCATCAAGGGGATTGCAACATTCCATGACAAGACACAGGGAGCAATGAGAGGCAAGAACGTTGTCTTCACGATCAGAATGGATGGAATCTCGTTCTGCCATCTCGGAGATCTGGGACATACCCTTTCAGAAGGACAGTTGGCTGAAATAGGAAACGTTGACGTGCTCCTCACTCCTGTAGGCGGACACTATACAATAGACGCAAAGGAGGCTGCACAAATCATGGATAGGATCAACCCAAAAATAGTGATCCCTATGCACTACAAGACCAGAGGACTCACCGTCGACATAGCCGATGCAGAGCCATTTCTAAGAGGCAGAGAGAACGTAAGGAGATACTCAGAGAACCAAGTCCAGATCGAAAAGAGTGGCCTGCCAGCACGGACGGAAATATGGGTGCTTTCGCCCCCTAGGTAAGCCGAATAGGTAACGAGAAGACTTAAGGCATCTGGAGAGAGCGAGAACACACTTGAGGATCTAGACCATTGCCAGATGGGAGATTCCTCGATCTACTGGTAGAGTAGAAGAACTGAGAGGTATTGGATCCAAGCTGTGAAGAACCCGCAGTCATAGTCACAGATGAAGGGTTTCTCCATCCTCTCTGCAAACTCTTTCCGGACGTTGCGTATACTGTCTACGTCCTTTTCTCTTAGTCTGAGGAGAAACGGAACGTAAGGACTGCCAGCCCCCAGAGAGTTGACCATCCCCTTCAATGCGTCTAAGTATCCTTGAGTCCACTCCGAGCCTATTGATGTGTCCTTGCACTGGGAGAGGATCTCCTTGGCGTTCTGTTTGGAATCGTTTGAGATGTGGCCGAAGAATTCGCTTGTCTTCTCAGCAGTTAGTGGGAAGTCCCGTTCGGTCACAATACTTCTCTTAGCCCTCTGGTAGCTGTCGGATTCCTCGACAGGCAGGAGTGTCTGATCGTGATGCTGCAGTGTTTCCTGTAGGGACTCCTCATCGTCCGTTGGCTCTAGGCGAACGAGGATATCGCTTTTCGTCATAGGCACACCGAATGCACTTCTTATCCTGTTCTCGATGATCTATGCCTTTACATACAAGAATATTATAAGGTTGTCTCTGCAGTAAGGCGTTTTTGCCGTGAACATGGAGAAGGTGTCAGATTCTTGGAGGAAGAACTGTCTGCGTAATCGTGGTTCGAGAACTGAGAGAGCATCGATAGTGAAAAACGATTTATATAACGAACAGCGCTCCCACCCAAAAAACCCGTCTCGAAGGTCTAACGCGACTTTGTCTCTCGGGTGATTCGGGCTATCAAAGCGTCTGCATTGGACGCTCTCGCGGGAAAACAGAAACAGACCAGCCGGCAAAGTATTGGAGACCCATTCTATGAAAGATGATCGATGACAAAGAAAGGTTGATTCCAGCTGGAAAGGCGGAGCCGACGGTTATGTCGCACGCGATTGGGACATGATTGGCAGGGAATACAGGTTAAATCCTGATTCTAAGACAAGGATGAGGGGCTTGACAGATGAGAAGACCCTTCAGATTTCTGGAACACACCAGTGACGCGTTCATAGAAGCCTACGGAGAGAATCTGGAGGAGGCTTTCGAGAACGCGGCACTTGCAATGTTCGAAGTGATGACCGACACCAAAACGGTAGACACCAAGATAAGGGAGCACGTCGAAGCCCAAGGAGAAGATGAATATGCACTCCTGTACGAGTGGCTTCAGCTTCTGTTGGTCAAGCTCGAAGTGGAAGACAAACTGTACTCAAGATTTAATGTAGAGAGCATAGTCAGGAAACCTGAAGGATACACGCTCAGAGCAAGCATTGAGGGGGAGGAGTATAATCCAGAAAAGCATCCAACGAGATCCGCCGTGAAGGGCATCACATACCATGAAATGGCAATAAGTGAGCGAAAAGGCTCAGCCAAAGTGAGAGTCTTGCTCGACATATGACATGGGAACCCTACCGGAAGGATTAGGAGGGAATATAAGAAACAGTTCAGAAGTGCTAGAGGAAGATGGAGATGTCACGAGAGATGCCTGAAATCCCGATGGAACAAGTCAACGAGTATACGTGGACTATCCCTCAATCTTATAGACCTGAGATGAGAGTGCCCTGTGTAGTATATGCTAACAAACAGCTACTTCAGAAGATGAGAGGAGATCGGACTCTTCAGCAATGCGTCAACGTCTCCACTCTGCCAGGAATCCAGAGGTATGCCATAACGCTTCCAGACGGGCATGAAGGCTATGGGTTTCCTGTAGGAGGAGTAGCTGCCTTCGATCAGAAAGAGGGCGTGATAAGCCCGGGCGGAGTTGGATACGACATCAACTGTGGGGCACGCCTTCTAAGAACGAACCTCACCGTTCAAGACATCAAAGGCAAACTCTCACAGCTGATTGAGAACCTCTTCAGGCTCATACCCTCAGGCCTAGGTTCCCGCGGGAAGGTAAGACTATCAGCCAACGATCTCGACAAAGTGCTTAGAAATGGCGTGAGTTGGGCGATCGAGCAAGGATACGGTTGGCCTGAGGATAAGGAACACTGCGAAGAAGAAGGATGCATGCCTGAGACCAATCCACAGAGAATCAGCCAAACCGCCAAGAGCAGAGGAGCCAGCCAGCTAGGCACCTTAGGATCGGGAAACCACTTCCTCGAGGTCGGGGCAGTCGACAAGATCTATGATCCTGCCGTATCCAAGGTTATCGGCATCAATGAACCTGGACAGATCACAGTAATGATCCACACGGGCTCCAGAGGATATGGACATCAAGTCTGCGGCGACTACCTGAGAAGCATGGAACAGTTGAGCCAACGACATAAAATCGCTCTGCCCGATAGAGAACTCGCCTGCGCACCCCTCAGTTACAGAGAAGCCGAAGACTACTACCAAGCCATGAGCACCGCCTGCAACTTCGCTTGGACCAACCGTCAGATCATAACTCACTGGGTACGCCAAGCCTTTCAAGAGGCTTTCCAGACCGACCCTGAAGACCTAGACCTACATTCGATCTATGACGTAGCCCACAACATCGCCAAGAAAGAGGAGCATACCATCGATGGGAAACGAGTACCAGTAGTTGTGCATAGAAAGGGCGCCACACGAGCCTTCCCGCCCAACCATCCGAGTATTCCAGCGGACTACCGAAGCATAGGGCAACCTGTCCTGATACCGGGCTCCATGGGAACGAGTTCTTGGGTCCTCGTCGGAACATCTAGGGCAATGGATTTGAGCTTCGGCTCAACCGCACATGGAGCAGGGCGACTCCTGTCCCGAAGTGAGGCTAAACGACAGTACTGGGGTAGAGACGTCTTGAAGCAGCTGGGAGAGCAGGGCATCATAGTCCGAGCGGCGGATCCAAAGGTGGTCGCTGAGGAGGCGCCTGGGGCATACAAGGATGTGGATATGGTGGCTGAAGTCTGTCTCTTATACACATCTCCGAGCCCACGAGACCGTACTAGAT
>CAZBVH010000067.1:0-6872 GCA_964495315.1 uncultured Candidatus Bathyarchaeia archaeon
AACAGGTCTCCTTGAAGTCGCCTCTCTCATCTTGTATCCGTTGTTACAGTTCTGAGCACTAGTCTCCCGTGAGTTCTACCTTGCCGAGGAATGGGATTCTAGGTCTTGCCTCAGCCTAGGTGCTGTGCAGACTGCTACAGGACTTTGTCTACTTCGTTCTCAGCGCTGTCTGCTTTCATGAAGATAGGGACATTGGCCATGCCGGTTGCGATGTAGCTGCTCAGCAGCCATTCGCCTGGTACAAACTCAAGGGTCTTCTCCAGTATCGTCTTATCGATCATGAATGTGTTGCTGATCAATCCACGGTCGTAAGGTCGTGGTAGCGTACCGACAAAGTACGTGTGAAGCTGTTGCAGTGCATTTGTGTTCAGGTTAGCTATCCTCTGGGTAGCGATGCATCCTCCTATGCCATACTTCCGGCCCTGCCTGAGTAGCCTTTCTACGGAGAGAGAACACTCCTTGTCTATGCCTGAGGCGGATGATGGCTGAGAGACGAATTCCTGTCCTTCATCCCAGACAAGAAGGATCAGGGGTTCAATCTGAAACCTGCGCTTCCGACTTAGAAGAAGACTGTCTGTTAGACCGACCACGAGTCTCTTGATGTCGCTTGGGTTCGCGATCGAGAGGCTAATTAGCCTTGTCCCACCTTCAATCAAGCCTTGTATGGTCTCCACGGTATGCCCGTCTCCTGGGCTTGACCCAACTGGGGCCGCCTCTCCAGTTAAGGCATCTAGCATTTGCTCTCTGCTGTCGAACCATCCCCTTAAGCTGCTCTTCTCGTGGATATGGTAGCTCTCAGCTGTACCCTTGCAGACGTCGACCAAGCCTTCAAGAAATTCTCTGTCCAGCTCATCTTCGTCGACTCTACGTGTCCGTGTCATGTGTTCTTGGGTGTATCTCTGTATCTCTTCTAAGGCCTCAACGTAGTTCGGCTGCTCTGCAACCCTTGGACTTAGCATCAAGGTCTCTACGTCCGAGAGAAACCGCTCATAGGTGCGTGTGGGAATCTCGGCTGACCTGAGGAACGAGACATCTCCTCTCTCAAAGATCCTGGAGAAGCCTCTGATGACTCTTGGGTCGTTCTCGTACTTCTTAGGCTTCACAATCGAGTTGCAGAGTTCCTCCTCGTTTGCCACCTTGTTCTCCAAGATGATCTTGGACGGGGTCTTCTCGTCAACGAACACGTCCATCAGGAGGAATGGGTACTCACATGAGATGTCGAAGATTACGATCGAGGTATGGGGGTCATGGTAGATGAGCCGTCTGAGTATGTTCGAGAGGAGGTTGCTCTTCCCTCCGCCTGTAAATGCGAAGATGCCGAAGTGGTATCGGACGAGTGAGTTGAAGTCGACGTAGATCGGTATCTCCTCCTCCATCGCCTCAAACATCTTTATTGTGCCGATTCGGGGATTCTTCCTAGCGTCCTCAGATGTCTCCTCAAACTTGTGGTCAAATGTCTCCAAGACGCTCTGGTTGTACATCTTCTTGATCATATCCTTGTTAAGCACGGATACGCGTTCACCTATTATCGGGTATGAGAACCCTCTCTCGAAAGCTATCTCTTCTCCTTCTTTCAGGACCAGATCATAGTTTATGGGAAGGGCGGAGAGCTGGATCATCATCGTCGCTTTATCGTCGGTCTCCCAGTCGGTAACCGATTGCTCGATGACCTCGAACTGCATGGGGAAGTACTGGTAGTCCCTGATTCCCCGGATGCCGAAATGTTCAGGCCAGAACCTCAATACCTCAAGCAGGGTGTACCGCGTCTCTCCCTTCGTGGTTCTGAAGTTTCTCACCGCAAGTAGCATTCCATCATCCAGCAGTCTGAGCAGATCTCTCTCGTATCTTGCTTTCACACGGCAGACGTAAGGCGATGACATTCCCAGCCTCTCATCGGTGACTGCGCCAGACGCGTTTACTCCGCTCAAATGTGCATCGAGTTTTCCGTCGAAGTCCGTGAAGTATCTCTTACCCTTCTCGTCTACTCGACTCATACTCGCTCCTCCGCTCTCTGAATGTAGACATGTAGAATATGAACCTCCTCAGATAACGGTTATTCGCGATCCAAGCCTCCATGCTGTCTATGACCCTGCGGTTGTGGCTGTAGTGCCACTTGGCCGTCTTGTCGGCGATGAACAAGGGGATGTTGTGCCCGAAAGCCTCAGGGATGCTGGATTTCGACATTGCCTCGAGCATCGTCATGACCATGTTTTGAAGACTGTTTCTTGCGCTCTTCGAGCGATGCATGATCGTCTCCACTGGCTCTTCGATTCCTCCGTACTCGTGTAGGAAGCGGGCGGACGCCTCTTCTCCTAGATCGAACTTGGGGTAGGCCAGTCGATCCATCGAGAGGACGTTGCTGCGAAGCCGCGGGTCAGTTGTCGCCTCGGAGAGCTGTATGTAGCTTCTGAGAAAGAGTTTCTCTAGGACGATCCTGTTCTTGATGGCTCCGCTGACGTAGCCCTTTCTCCTTTTTTCAAGTTCAGGGACGATGGTTCGATAGGCTGAGTCATATTCTATCAGTGCCCAGGGAACCCTGAGTCTATCATGGTTCTGCATGCTCAGCCACTGAAGCAGCATTCTATCTGTCCTCGGTGCTCTCCGAAAGACATCCTGGGTGATGCTGCTCTTCCAAACTCCTTCGGCTAGGAAGACCGGGATCACGTGGTTCCCGAAGTCTCGGGCTGCTGTGTCCTTTGTGATTCCCAGCAGGAGTATCCCCCTCTTCCAGCATTCCTCGATTAGCATATAGAAACAGAGCAGGGTGACGAATCCGAGATCTAGATTGGTCAACCAGTACTCCCGGCCGCTCTTATCGATTCTTAGGGGGTTCGTGGCTGCGCCATTCTCGAATAGGTTTCTGCAGACTTGTTGCGTCATCTTTCTGAGCCTATTCCATGTATCCCGATACCTTGGGCTTGTTGAGTACTCTCCGCCACTTTCAAGGAGGTATCCTTCCTTGACCGATCTATCCAAGTATTTTACCGTCCTTTTCTTCCTGTCCTGCTTGGAGATCCCGAGAATGCCCCATATCTCGTCAGTGGTCATGGGTCCCATCTTCTCTAGGAGGTAAACCAAGCAGTACCTGAGGTAGTCTCCTCTTGGAGGTGGTAGCCCGAGGGCATCGTTCACTATTCGGTGTCTTCCATACCTCAGTTCGTTCTTGTCGATAGGTACGCTGTCGACCGGCAAACCAAGTATCGCCATCGCACTCCAGCGTTTTGGGTTCGATGTGTCATAGATGAGGCTGCTGTGCATGTTCGATAGACTCCGGTCGAGAAGAATGATCTTCGTCTTGTCCAAAGGATCGGAGGCTATCCTGAGGGCTAGGTAGAACTCCGAGAGGGTCATTATCTTTTCTGCAACCGTGGCGTTACTTATCATCAGGTCGTCCGAGAGCGGTCTCTGCAAGGAGATGCGGCCATCCTCGCTCAGATCGGTACAGCTCTGTTCAACCTCCACCATCTCGTTTACATGCATCGGTACACAGCTCGAAACCCCGTTCTGCTCCTCCAATGCATTCGGTGAGCAGCTCACGGATGGCATCCGATCCCTGTGAAAAGTTATGTTTCCTCTCGCCGCACAGGAGCCGCCGTAGAAGATGATCAGGTCAAGCATTGTCCTAGAGTACTCTGTGCCGTCGACGGCAGCAAACTCAACGGTGCTGGACCCAAAAAATTCTCTCGCAGTTTCATATCCCTTTCCGCAATGGAAATCGCTCAGAATAAGGTTCGAGATGAGGTCATCGTAGATATTCCTGACAAGCTCAAACCTCCTGTTGTAGTCCTGAATCTGCTCCTGAGCGCCGTCCCTGAGGATTCTGCTTGTCCTCTCAACCTCCAAGCTGATCGGGGACTTTGTCAAACAAATCAACCTTCATGCGGTTCCGGAGACATCTAATCATTTGGATGTCGAGAGGATAACTTAAAGGGTTGCTCAAGAATCGTCCAAGACTTTGAGACCCTTAGGGCAGTTCCTTCTAGTGTAGATGACCCAAAACATGGGCTCATGGGTTCCTCGGGGAGGACTGAAGCGCAGAGAGCATGATCGTAGAAAACGGCAAGAAGGATGCAAGGTCAAATCGGCAGATCGATAGCGATGGAGAGGGGAATCCGATGTCAGAAGATGCAGGATAACGCTTAAGCTCCCACTGTGACTTCTAAGACTGCCCGCTACTGGGAATTGCTGGTTTCTCGGGCAACTTCTGAGATCATTCTCATCAGTTTAAGAGCCCTTTCGTGGCTGTCGAGGCCTTTCAGACCGCAGTCTGGAGAGATGTACTTCACTCGGTTTCCGAACATGTCGACCGCTTTCTTCAGGCGTTTCCTGATCGTGCTTATGGGTTCAAGTTCCACCAAATTGGCTGTGGAAGCTACTCCTATCTGTAGGAACTTGTCGTATCTCTCCAACTCTCTTTCGGCTACTGGTGGATTCTCTAAGAGTTGGGAGTGAAACTCAAAGATGTCCAAGGACTCTATCTCTAAGAGATCCCTGTGATTTCCTGAGTGTAGGTGGAGGGCCGTCTCCACATTCCTCCCTGTGGACTTTACGCCGTCAAAGAAATTCTTGCAGGATTCTATGGCTCTATCCCAGACCATTTGATAGCCGAAACTCGGCATGTCAAACGTGACAATCCGCGTCTTCAAGTACTTTGAGTCTATCACCGCATTTCTAGCCATTGAGATCAAGAAGTCGGTAGAAACCTTGAATGAGAGGTCGAGTGGGCTTGTCAGGCAGGCCTTGAACTCGACTTGTCCCCTCCCAGTCATCTCAGATATCTGCTCAGCATACTTCTTGAGGACATCAACCTCAGCGATAAACGTGTACTGTGGATTGTATCCCTGTTCGCTCAACAGTTCCTCTGACATGCTGGTAAAGTATCCTTCGTGAATCTTGTAGAAGCCGGTGAACTGTGTTATCATGTCCCTGTACTGAGGGTAGCATGGGATGTCAATCCCAGAGGCGATCTTGCCAATGAAGCCATTGCAGACGATCCGCTCAAAATACTTCTGCTCGTCCTCATCTGCTGAGCGTGGTTGAAAGCGTCCGCGCTCGAAGAGTTCGCAGCCACGAAGAAACCTATCCTCATCGAATTTCTTCGGGAAGGGTAGGCTTCCCACGTCCGTGGAGGTTGTCATAGCGTGGATAGTTGGAATCGACACGTAATTAAGTTGGACGCTCACGGATTTCAGCAAAGATTCGTGTGGATGGTGGATCCGTTATCGGCTCTATCTCCTCTTCTCCGGCATTCCAAGTATGCGTTCGTAGTCGTATACGATCCTGGAAGCGACTATCCATGAGTCAAGTGCCTCTTTATCTATGCTTACAAGTTCGTTGAAACATCGTTCAACTTCGGAGGAGAAGTGTCCTCTTGGGAAACCGCCGATGACAACTCCTGGCTTATCCTCTGCGGCAAGTCTTGATGCCACTCTCTCAGAGGTTGAGCTGTCTCCTGATGTGCTAAGTCCGATCAAGTATCCCAGTTTAAGCGTGCTACACATCTCTGGGAAATTCATCCTCTTCAGCTTCATCAATGCTTCCCCTTTTGGCGGCACTCTCTTCTCATCTAGAAGTTGCTCCATCAAACCTACAAACCGGTCATAGTTCCTCGGTATTCTGGTCTGAGGGTTGACGCTAATCACTGAGTTATCGATCGTGTGCACATAGATTTTGAGCAGTCCCTCCTTGTTCAAAGGTGAGCCCAACAACTGGAGCAGGTTGAAGTGGGCAATGTCGGGTCTCCCTCGTTTCTCTTGGTTTGGGAGAGACGTTATTGCAGGATAGTGGTAGGACCGATCCAGGAGAGTCTCCTCGGGTTTCTTCCTCCTCTTCCCAGCATGTTTTCTCGCCTCCCTGCTCTCAGCGATCTCAGGAGGCACTCTCTCAATGGCTGCTTCCGCCAGTATGAAGGTCAACATATGCTTATTCCTGGTGAACTTTTAACGTACAAAAGTATTGGGCATCTTCCTTAGCCTCCTTCTGGCCAGATAGTTCGGAGAGAAGTCCACGGGTTTCCCGCAAAACATAAGAACCAGAAGAAACCGAGATGAACCACATAAAACTGGATCACCGGTCTTTCTGGACAGTTATCCGCGGTTGTGAACCGAACCCATGCCCCCGAAAAAGGAGAAGCCTGAGAGCCTCAACGACCTAATCCTAAGGACGCTCAAAACCAAGAAACCAAAAACTGTGGAAGAACTTGTGAAACTCGTCCAGGAGAAGTCCCCGGCATCCAGACAGTCCATAGCGGACCATATCTCACAGTTGAGAGACGAGGGAAAGATAGAGCTCGAGGAACCGGTCCCTCCTCCAGCAGAGTTCTCGGGATACTTGAGGTCTCCTTGGTCGAGATGGCTCTGGTACGTGGTCGCCGTACTCCTTGCCTCGATTCTCTCCGGCCTTCTGATTCCTGTTGAGGCAGGGTGGTTTATTGTGATACGCTACCTACTGGGTTTCACCTTTATTCTCTTCATCCCTGGATACTGCTTCGTTGAAGCCCTGTTCCCCAAGAAAGGCGAACTCGATGAGTTAGAGCGTTTCTCGCTCAGCATCGGATTGAGCCTTGCCATATCACCTTTGACGGCCCTGATACTCAACTTCACGCCTTGGGGCATACGGACTGTCCCCGTCTTCATTAGTCTAAGCTTGGTAACCCTGGCCTTAGGACTGTTCGCCGCGTGGAGAAAATTCTTGCTCTCCAAGGGAAGAGACGTGTGGCCGTTCCATGAGAAGCCGAAGAGTAGCTGAAAGAAGGATCGCAAGAGCCAGAGTCGACCTCCTACTCGAGAAGGCTGTAAGCCTCCACTCAGTTGACACCGAGCTTGCGCAAAGGTATGCTCACATGGCACTCAAGATCGGGAAGAGGTACAACA
>CAZBVH010000068.1:0-2382 GCA_964495315.1 uncultured Candidatus Bathyarchaeia archaeon
GATCTTTGCTTGGCTGAGTGCCGTCTTCACGGTGGCGGCTGTCTGGTTCCACCATTGGTTGGTGTCCTGTTCTGCCCATCCCGGATGGAGGGTTATCGTGGGATATTCGCGGTAGGAATTGCCCATTGCCTTTCCGTCAGTCCTGTAGAGAACCGACTTGACGCCAGTGGTGCCCAGATCTGTACCCAAGAGATACTGATCTTCTGCCATGATATCACTTCTGGAGCTGTGAGTGAGTTGAGGAGTGGAGTGGGCCAAGATAACGGTTTTGAGGAGTTTCTGCTACGTCCCTCGAACTGTGGTTGGAGATGGCTGTGGGCAGATTTCAGGTGATGGCCACGCTTCAGGCAGCACGGGCATTCGTCCTCGGTCTTCCTCTTGAGATGAGTCTTAGCTGGGGCTTGAACAGGGCGATATTCTATGCTGCCGCAGAGAGGGGCTTCAAGGAGATGAGGGCACCGGAGAGGACGAGGGCATCCATCATTGAGAGACCCGTTCTGGAGGATAAGGATGTGTTCTTCCTAGGAGACGAGATGGTCTACAGGACGGAGATGGAGGGGAAGGCGTACTTCACGATTGGCGGTAAGGCTCAGACAGATGAGGATTTTGAGAGGCAGATCGAGTCTCGCTTCCGGGGGAAATTCGATATCGTTTGGAGAGAAGCGCTGGAGCTGGTCAAGAGTCTCGATAGGGAAACGCTCCTCTGGCAGCGTGAGTTCTATGAACAGGTCTATCGCCCCAGGCGCGATGAATTGGCTAAGACGTGGACCGACCTTACGTGACTGGTCGGCGAGTGTACACAATCATCCGATAGGAGGATGAAGGCAACGCCCTGACCTGACTGGTTCAGTTTGAACTTGTGTTCAGCTTGACCTGCGCTGATTTGGCGGCGACGCTTATTGCCTCTATCAGGCTATTCGGGTCTGCACCCATTCTCTCCCGGGCATGCCTGAATGCAGTTCCGTGGTCGACCGAGGTCCGGATGATCGGCAGCCCGAGAGTCACGTTGACACCTGCCTCGAAGCCCAAGAGCTTTACCGGTATGTGTCCTTGGTCGTGATACATTGCGACCGCCACGTCGTAGATTCCACGTGCAACCTTAAGGAAGAGGGTGTCCGCGGGGATTGGGCCTTCTGCATTGATTCCTTTCTTCCTTGCTTCTTCTATTGCCGGTCTGATCTTGGTCTCCTCCTCGTCGCCGAATAAGCCGCCGTCGCTCGCGTGAGGATTCAGCGCTGCAACCCCGATCTTCGGGTAGTCGTTTCCTAGGTTCTTCATGGCTTGGTCGGCCAACTCTATTGTCTTGAGGACACGCGTCTTGACTATCTGGTTGACCACTCTCTTGAAGGGTATGTGGGTTGTGACGTGAACTACTCTCAGTTTTCCAGCAATCAGCATCATTGCATATTTCTTGGTGCCTGTCAGTTCGGCGAGGATCTCGGTGTGACCTGAGAAGCTGTAGCCTGCCTTGTTGAGTGCTTCCTTGTTGATTGGGGCTGTCACGATTCCGCTTATCTCGCCGCTAAGTGCGAGGCTCACTCCCTTCTGGATGTATTCGTAGACTGCCTTCCCCGCCATCACCTGGACCTCTCCCATCCTGAGATCTTCAAGCCGGACGTTGTCTAGGTCTAGAACGTCTATCGTGCCGTACTCGAACCGGGCATCTTGGACAGAGTGCACAGCGCGGATCTTCGGTTCAAGATTGTATGCGTCCTTCTCCTGAGCAAGGACTTTCGCATCCCCTATTACGATCGGACGGCAGCAGCTGTATGTCTCCCTCAGTGAGAGGGATCTGATCGTGATCTCAGGTCCTATGCCGGAAGGATCCCCCATGGTAATGCCGAGTATGGGTGTGGATGCCTGACGCAACACCGTGACCTCTCCCTCATTCACTCCTGGCATCGCTATTATTTTTTGAGTATCCAAGAGGCGGCGATGAACAATAATACCATGTTAGGCGATTGAACACTTCGTATCACAGTGTAGTAGTCAGTAGTGGCATCTGAACTCAGGGATCGGGATCAAAGTCACGCTTACTAAGGCTAAAGTTGCTGCTTCAGTGGTTGTCTCCCTCTTTTTTCTTGGCCTCGTCACGGTGCTTAACCTCCAAGAGATAGGCTTGAGTGTAGAATATGGTTATCGACAATCCAACTGCTAGACACAGGGTGGATGCCACCTTGACATAGGGACGTATGTAGTCCCATCCTCTACCCGATGATGCTATGATTAGATTAACCCCGAGTAACGCTATGAAGGCGCCGAGAATCGCTTTGTCTGAGACCTTCATCTCTGATCGCCTCTTTGCGTATAGTCTGTTCTTACGTAGTATCTTTATGGCTTTGAGGTCGTCTAGCACGATTCCGCTGCCTCGACCCCTGAATT
>CAZBVH010000068.1:2392-6787 GCA_964495315.1 uncultured Candidatus Bathyarchaeia archaeon
CTTTTAAGCCCTGTGAGTCACGTTTTGAGGGGTGGATTCTTTTGAGGGGAGTCGTTTTCTTGGGTGACCGGAAGGTTGGATTGAGAGATTTCCCAGATCCAGAGCCTGGTCCCAGGGAGGCTGTGGTTGGAGTGGAGGCTTCCAGTATATGCGGTAGCGACCTCCGAATCTACCGTAGACCCGAGGTCAATCCTAACCTTATCCAGGGTCACGAGGCTGCAGGGGTTGTAGTGGCTGTTGGAGATGCTGTGACCTCTGTCAAGCCTGGAACACGGGTCTCAGTCTACCACCACATCGGTTGCGGGAACTGCGAATACTGTCGAAGCGGCGACTGGTTCTACTGTAGAGAACGATGGACCTGGGGCCTCGGTATCCGCCACGGAAGCTTCAGCAACCTACTCCTTACCGATGCGGCAGGATGCTTTCAGTTGCCTGAGGAACTAACCTACCTCGACGGCTCCATCATCAGCTGCGCGGGCGGCACTGCCTACGCCGGTCTCAACAAGCTCCACCTTGAACCAGATGATGTGCTCGCGGTGTATGGCCTGGGCCCGGTAGGGTTGAGTGCCCTGATGATTGCTAAGGCGATAGGTGTACCTGTCGCAGCTATAGAGTTGGTAGAGGAACGATTGAGGCTGGGGGAGCGTCTTGGAGCCGATCTGGTCGTGGACGCCAAGTCCGAGAACCCAGTCGAGGCGATTAAGGCCTTCACTGGAGGGAGGGGAGCCAGCGCTGTTGCGGAGTGCTCGGGTAGTACACAAGGAAGGGTAAACGCTCTCGCCTCCGCGGCACCACTCGGTCGCGTTGCGTTCATCGGGATGGGAACTAGGAATGTAATGATAGACGCCGAGCTATTCCCAGGATACGACCTAACCTTAGTGGGGAATCACGTCTTCAACGTAGCGCTATATGACCCGTTTGTGAGGTTGATGCTCAACCGAGGAGTGCACCTGGAAGAGATGGTGACCCACAGGTATTCTGTCGAGGAGGCAGAGGAGGCCTTTCGCCTCTTCGACTCAGGGACCTGCGGCAAGGTAGCGTTCGTCTAGTCCTCTCGGCTTTCCATTCTCGTTGAGGTTCTAGTTGCCTACCTGAGCATCGGCTTCTTTCAGTGCTTCATCGAGTATGTCTATACCCTTGTCCACTTCGTCCTCAGTAATGCATAGTGGGGGAGAGATTCTGATCGTGTTAGCGGATTTGAAGGCAGATACTATAAGGCCCATCTTGTAGGCTTTCGCTACAACCTTCTCGGCGACAAGGTACTTTGGATCGAACCTTCTCCAGTATAGGAATAGATCTTCGTCGACAAACGGCTCTTTCGTTCCCTTGTTCTTCACCAGTTCAACTCCTGCCAACAATCCTAAGGACCTTGTCTCTCCCACGCTCTTGTGGCTTTCTTCAAGTTCTTTCAGTCGATCTCGGAGATGTCTGCCCACCTTTGCCGCATTCTCAACCAGCTTCTCCTCCTCAAGGACCTCAATATTCGCTAGCGCTGCTGCAAGGCAGAGAGGATGGTTCTGATAGGTGATGAGGTGCATCAGAGGCTCCCTCTCATAGAACTGGGCAATCTCTCCGTTTACTACGGTAGCTGATACAGGCAGGTATCCTGAGCTTAAGCCCTTTGCCAGGGTCATCATGTCGGGAACCACGTTCCAGTGCTCCACGGCAAACCATTTTCCAGTCCTTCCAAAACCCGTTATGACCTCATCGGCGATCAGGACCACACCATGTTTCCTTGTGATCTCTCTGAGTCTTGGCCAGTACTCTGGAGGAGGAATCATCACCCCTCCAGAGCCGATCACGGTCTCAGCAATGACGGCTGCAACCCTTTCAGGGTCCTCGAACTTTATGGTCTCATCGATGAACTCGACGCATCTGATCCCGCAATCAGGGTATTGGAGCCCGAACTTGCATCGGTAGCAGTAGGGTGGTGGGACGTGGACGAATCCCGGGAGTAGGGGCTCGAAGGGAGATCTTCGGGCAGGGAGCCCGCCTGCACTCAGGGCGCCGGCAGTACCGCCATGGTAGGCATACCACCTTGAAATGACCTTGTACTTGCCAGTATACTCCTTAGCCATCTTGATAGCCAACTCTACGGCCTCGCTTCCGCCGCTGTGGAAAGTACACTTGGAAAGGCCCTCAGGCATCAGGTCAATGATCTTTTTGGCGAGTTTGGCTCTGACCCGTGTGGCTTTTGTAGGCGTTACGTATGCAAGCTCTTCAGCCTGCTTTCTGATCGCGCCGATCACTTTCAGGTTTCCATGCCCAATGTTGACGTTCCAAGTTTGCGCAAAGAAGTCTAGGTACCTGTTTCCATCGGAGTCCCATATGTAACATCCTTTGCCCCCGACGACAAGCTTTGGCTGATAGTCTCTTCCTCTCTCGAGGTCCGAAAGAACGTATTTCTTGTCCCATTCCTCCAATTGCTTAGTGTCCTCCGAGGAAGCTTCTTGCTTGCTCTTCTCGCTCTTCCCAAAGGGGTTCTTCATCTTCTCAATCAACTCCTATCAAGAATCATGTTCTAAGATGTGTTAGAGTCCTAAAATGATTTGATGAAGATAGAGGTATACTGTGATCCTATGTCTAGGAGCGTGTGCTAATAACGTGTGGACGTGAATTGTTGGGGGAATGTGAGTTTGAGGATATTGGACACTGATCTGGAGGAGGAGATCCAGGATCGGATCGTTAAACCTCTCTCGCAGAGAGAATACGATTCTGCGATAAGGAATATCCCTGATATTCTAGATGAGCTCTATGCCAAAATCCCGGACAGCAAGCGGGGTTCATATGGCATGGTCTATACGCTCAGAGTATTGAGCGACCACTTGTATTCTCGCCTTGTCAAGATTGATGCGCAGGTATATCGGATTGCATCCGACATGTTTGAGAAGAGCAGCGACTTCAAGGCCAAGGGGGTTTCACTCGGAATATTATCATTGTATGGGCTTGGAGACTGTGAGAGAGTTCTCCCTTATTTCAAGTCGGCTGCCGCTTCTCCATGCTGGCAAGTGCGCGAACTCGCTCAGATGTTTTTCCGCAAACTCATAAAGGAGTATCCCGATGAGATGAAAGAGTATCTACTTGGACTTGTCAAATCGGAAGACCCCAATGTACGTCGATTCGTCGGTGAGACTCTACGCCCTGTAGGGGAGAACAGGTGGTTCTACAAGAATCCCGATTACCCATTGTCTGTATTGAGGAATATGTTCAAGGAGAGTTCACCATACCCCCGTACCTCCGTGGGGAACAACCTGAGCGACCTAGCAAGGCAATGCCCTGAACTTGTCTACGATCTGGTTAGAGAACTGGTCGAAAGCGGCGATAGAAACTCTTACTGGATAGCCTATAGAGCATG
The DNA here is from genome assembly GCA_964495315.1 of uncultured Candidatus Bathyarchaeia archaeon. Classification (GTDB taxonomy): domain Archaea; phylum Thermoproteota; class Bathyarchaeia; order RBG-16-48-13. Next base: position 5,748 of record CAZBVH010000068.1, read on the forward strand.
CAGAAATCTTGTGAGAAAAGACCCCATCAAAGTGATGAACCTGTTGAAGGCGGATGAGTATAGATACAAGGAGAGGATACACAGAAGAAGCAAGCACTCAGGGAACGAATGATGCAGTGTGCCAGTTGAACTGCGGCAGGATTTCTCCAGCAATCTCCCTGGGAGAAGACCCTATCTGCATGCCGATCTGAAAGACTATCTAGAGATCCAGTCAAAGCACCGTCGTAGGCAAACAGTGCCTAAGAGGCTTCGTGGAAGAGGAGTTATCGCCCGATCTGTGAGAATGCCATGATCCGATTCCACATAATTGCCTACTACCCAGCCATGAATTTGATCAGATTGTTGTCCGCGTTCAGCTGACAAAAAGCCCTCGAAAGACTTGTAACGAACAAGAATCTGAGAATAGGAGTAGGAGTGGCGGTGGAGTTGAGACTAAGTTTTGGAGTGCATATGCCGATCCATGGGATGTATGATTTCCAGGCGTTCTTGAAGACCTCCATACTGGCTGACAAGTTGGGTTACGACTACATTCTCGTGGGCGACCATTTCTTCCTGGGACCTGATTTCTACAGGAATGTGGGCGGTGACCCGGATAGGCCGGATAAGCTGGATGCATGGGTCTCTTTGGCGGCTCTGGCTACCCGGACAACTAGCGCAAGACTGGGGACCCGTGTCTCTCCTATACCTTTCTACCAGCCTGCCAGGCTTGCAAAGATGGTTGCAACGCTAGACATAGCGTCTGGCGGGAGGGCTGTGCTCGGGGCCGGCGCTGGGATCTTTAGGGATGAGGCAGTGGCATATGGAGTCGGGTGGAGTTGGCACAGGGAGCGTACGGAGAGAATGATCGAAGGACTCGAGATCATACTGAGGCTTTGGTGCGAGGATAGGGCGACCTTTAGAGGGAAGTACTATTCAGTTGTGGATGCGCCCTTTTGGCCGAAGCCGGTCCAGAAGCCGCATCCTCCGATCTGGTTTGGAGGCAGTTCTGATGCTATTGTGGACGCGACCGTCAAGTATGGGGAAGGCATACTCCCACTACC
>CAZBVH010000069.1:0-6541 GCA_964495315.1 uncultured Candidatus Bathyarchaeia archaeon
GACAACCCGAAAAGAACGAACTGCGGAAGGGTAGTCTCGATGCCTAGAATCGTTCTCCAGAAGTTCGGCGAGGTCTCCGGTGAGGAAGTTACCTCGGTGCTGCAGTGCATAGAGGAGTGTTACAGACATCTCGAGCCCCACGATGTGGAGATCGTGGATCTCCTGGTCTTCGACACATCGCGGAGAATGCGTACTCATCTCATGGAGGAACGAAGCAGACTTGGGATACTGTCAGAGGACTTCGGCGAACAATTCTATGCGATGCATGAGGCATGGACAGGGATCCCAAGAATCTGGGTCTGCCTGGAGAGAATCACGGAACTGGGGAGAACGGTTGGATATGGCTCCCTGAGACATGAGGTCGCACACTCAGTACTTCACGGATCACCAGAATACTATGCGCTCCCAGTACCCCCGTCACTCTCGGAATTCTCTAGAAGAAAGCATCTCTCCCGAGAATACGGTGTGAAGATCCTCTACCTACTCTCAGTAGCTGTGAAAGACTACGAGGCTACACTGCTCCTAGCTAGAAGAGGGTATATCGAGGACCAGACGGCATATGCAAGAAAAGTCCTTACAGCCTCAACGGAGGACCTGACCTCTTGGCGCATCTCAGAGAACCACCCCGAAGCCATGGCCCTCTGCCTCGTGAGCAGACTGAAGGACCTCGCGCCGAGCATGGCGTTAGAGAGAACGACGCCAAGCCAGCAAGACACACGGAAGACGATCGTCAACGAACTCTCCTATCTGCCACCCAATATCCAGAGCAAGATGCTTAGGACTGTGGAACGGTTCCCAACGGAGATGAGAGGAGACACATTCCATAACCTGAACGCAGCAGCACAAGTAATCCGCGGCGAACTGTTGGAACCACTCTTCCCAGCTGACGAAAAACGGCATTGAACCTAACAAAGCCTCAGATCCCTGACGCTGAGGACGGCGAACATCATTACGCGTAGGCGACTAGACGAACGCCCAACTCCTTTTCTAAGGCTCGCACCTTCGCAAGTTGCTCATCGGACAGCTGCGCCAGGGCTGGAGGCTTCTCCACTGCAAGAAGGCATATATCTTTGAGTTCAGACTCCAACTGCCTGATCTTCTGAAGTTCTCCCTCAGTCAGCTTCGCATATCGAAGCGTAGTCCTACCCTCCCAAGAGATGACTTCCAAAGCAGATTCTTAAGCCTAATGCCGCTCCGGTCAAGACGTGAAGACAACGCAATATTCCGAGCCGGATTGGAGACAGGAACGTGATCCCTCGCTGAGAACAAGACTGTACAGAGAACCATCAGGATTGTGAGAAAGACTAAACTCTCAGCAAGATAATCATGGACTGCCCCAACGTCAAGATGTGAATGAAAAGATGGAGAAGATCCGCTTTAAGCTCCTAGAGCTGAAGTTCTGGTTCTACTGGAAGGCAAGAAAACTCATATCGACGGCCGAGAGAATCATCAGCTCATGCGCAGCACAGCCACATCTGACGATAGCCGAACTGTTCTTCGCCGCGTTCATCACAACGGTCATCCTCACCGCACTCTACAGGAACTCGAGTTTTCTCTCAACCGGGATATTCTTACTTTTCGGATGCCTGCTTAACCTCCTGTACTCGTACCGTAACAAGAAGATCACAGGAAAACTAGGTTGAACAATAAATCGTATCAATACAAAGCTCTTCCACTCTCTGTCAGAAGCAGTTGAAGAGGGAACCCCGACTGAAGAGCAAGCATGAATCCGATATCATACGCGCGTTGGAAACCCTCGAGGGCGTGATCAAAGTCAAACCACTCAACCCCAAAGAGAGGGAGGAGATTCTCAAGGTCGAGACGCAGGAAGAGAACAAGATCGCCTGGGGAATGTGCAAGTCCTTCAACGAAGGAGTGAGAGAGGCACTCAACAGGGAGTTCACCATAGCCATCATCGTTGACAGCTCAAAGTTCAAGTATCCCTACCACCCACACATGGAGATCCGGCATAAAGACAGGATCGTCGGAGAACAGGTGAACGGGGAGAGAGCCGCTGAGCTAAGGAAGCAGAGGACTAACATCTTCCTATGGGATACCTTTGTGATCTACTTTGACAGGATGCCTAGAGGACCCGCGGTGAGAGAGGAGATGCGCCTCTACTACTTGGCAAGGCCATTCGAGATCCTTAAGGACTCCTCCGAGATCCGTGACTGTGTCCTAGGCGTCCCGAGCATGGATGGAGACGCAAAAGTCAAGGAGCTACTAAGTGCAGAAACAGGAAGACCCGAGATCGGTACATGCTTAGTAGGCTGCAACCTGTCAAAAGCCCAGTAGCCGACCTAGGACCACGGCGTCACACAGACAAGGTCTGATCAGGATCTGTTCACGAGATTCGAAGGCATTGCGCCCTCATACACCCGCATTATGTTCTCCCAGAACAGCAGATACCTCCTCTGAAGCGCCTCAAAGGTCCTGCCTGCTATGTGCGGCGTCAAGATGACGTTATCCAATCTCCTAAGAACGCTGTCTGCTGGAAGCGGCTCCTCCTCAAAAACGTCGAGAGCTGCGCCGGCAAGCCTATTCTCCACCAGTGCAGAGTAGAGAGCCCTCTCGTCCACGATCCCGCCGCGCGAGGTATTGATCAGGAAGGCGGTCGGTTTCATGAGTCGAAACTCCTCCTCACCGAACATGCCTCTCGTACTTTCAGTCAAGGGAACGTGAATGGAGACGAAATCCGACTCACAGAGGATGGTAGGCAGGTCGACCAGCGTCACATCCAAGCCTTCCGGAACAATCGGGCGTCGCCTGAAGGAGAATACCCTCATCCCGAAAACCAGCCCGCGTTTCGCAACCTCAATCCCGATATTGCCCAGCCCGACTATCCCGAGCGTCTTCCCCGCGAGCTCGGACAGCAAGATCCTCGGCTTCTCCCAGCGGCCACTCTTCATCGAGACATCAATCCATACCAACCGCTTCGACAGAGCTAAGATCAACGCAAAGACATGCTCCGCAACCGAGATCGCATTCACCTCCGGCGTATTCGCGACATATATCCGATTCAGACTCGAAGCCTGCAGATCCACGTTGTCATACCCGGCTCCACACTGGATCAACCTCAGTCTCCCTGCTTTCTCAAGCAGCTCAGAATCAATTTTCATGTGTCCAGGGACAAGCACATCCGCATCCACTATTTCCTGCGGAAGATCCTCCGCAGTGACCATCCGCACATGACAGTCGGAGGGAAGCCTCTCCTCCAAGAATTGGACAAGACCCGAGGAAGTAGACTCAACTATCACCTTCACGCTATTCCCGCCTCCAACAGTAGAAGAACCCCGCAGCCGATAATAAAGGTCAGCTACGCGAGGGCGATTTGAATCTAGATCTCACTGTTGGCTTCGACAGGTGTTCAGTAACTGGTGCATTTATCGCGTGCGTCACAGAGTTCACTTCGCCACAGAGGACCGCTCTCAGGAGATCGTTCGCTGTCACTATGCGCAGATAACAGTCCGGGGGAAGCGTCCTTCTTCTAGGAATCGAACCAAGCCGGAAGAAGGTATAGACCCCGATATCGATGTATAAGGTTAACGAGTGGAAAGGTTAAAGAATCGGCATAGTGAAGGCATTCGATTCCCACAGAAGGTAAGTCGCCACCTGCTTCTGAGCGCAACACCCCAGGATCAACTGTAAGAGTGGGATCAGGTGGAATAAGATGAAGGCAAGAGAAGACAAGAGAGTAGCTACGTGGATATCTCAGCGAATGCTCTTTCTCTACCTGGCCGCGACGGTCTTCACGGCCACACAAATTGGCAGCGGCTTCACAGGCGCGATTCTACCCTTGTATCTTCTGAGCATAGGGGTCTCTCTAACCACAATGGGCCTGCTATATTCAGTGCTTAACCTCCTCTCAGGCCTGATCCGGACACCAGTGGGTATCATTTCAGATACAACCGGATCTCGCCTCTTCATCTTCTCGGGGCTCTTCGCGTCTATTGTGGCAATCGCTTGTATGGCTCTTGCGTGGGATTGGAGGCTTGCCGCGGTGGGAATGGTCTTGACAGGTCTCGCTTCAGGGATCTTCTTCCCAATGATGAAGAGGACCGCAGCGGATGAGACCGATATCCGGGACCGGGTCAAAGCATTCATGGCTATCGGCTTGATGTTCAGCGTTACGGGAATCGTCGGTCCAGCCATTGCCGGCCTAATCGTTGAAGCATACGGTCTGAGATCCGTCTTCTTCGTCGCCCTCACCATCAGCCTCCTAGGTTTCCTGGTCTGCTATAGAATGCCGTTCGCCTCGTTGGGGAAGAGAATAGAGAGGATTGACGTGGGCGAGATCTTCAGGTCGGCTCGTGGCCTAGGTAGAAACGCAGCCCTACTCGGAGTAACGAACCTCCTTAGGACAATGACCTCTGGAGTCTCCTCGGCGCTAATTCCCATATACCTTCAAGGAAGATTCAACTTAACATACGGTGAGCTGGGATTCTACATCTCACTATCAGGAGCGTCAGCGCTTATCGGAGCACCCCTAGCAAGCAGGTTCACCACATTAGGCAGACGGAGCCGATTCATAATGTTAACCCAGCCCATCCTGCTACCGCTCTACCTATGCTTCGTCTTAGTAGGGAGCATTCAGGCAGCCGTCATCTCACTCATGATCATCAATCTCCTAGGCGGGATGACAGGACCCTTGATAGACACGTTAATCAGCGATATAGCCCCTCCAGACAAGATCGGCTCAGCCTACGGCGTCGTCGACACCTTCATGAGGGTAGGGATATCTGTAGGCAACGTGATCGGGGGATACGCCGCGGAGTACCTCGGATTCCAAGCGGTCTTCATAATCTCAGGGCTAATCGCTCTCGCGACCTCCATCCCTATGCTCCTCTTCCGGAGAAGCGTCAGCCAGACATATGGCTCCTCAAAGACGGAAAGCAGCCTTCCAACCATCTGATAAAAGGGACGGAATGGCGATCAGTAAACGATAATGCTTTGAGAAACGTTGGAAAAGGCATTACCGCAGAAGCACCATAGATGCCATTCACGTAAATGAAAGGTAGACACTAGATCGACTTGGCTCAACAGCCGTTGAACGCACTTGACCTCCCGAGTCCAACATGGTAGTGCAAATGTATCCTGCCGGAGCAGCGATAAGATGATCGTAAGGAATAGAGAAGAATTGACTTCTCACGGCAACATTGATGGAAGGAAGACCGTCTTAGACATCATCGAAGCAGGATTTACGGCAGCGGACCCCTACGAGAACACGCGCAGACTGATCCGCATCAAAGACGGGAAACTCATCGTCGGCCACAAGGACCTCTCCCAACCACCAGGACTGGAACCCCTCATATTTGACCTCTCAGAAGTCAGAAACATATACGTTACAGGGGGAGGCAAGGCCGCCCAGAGACAGGCAAAAGCGATAGAAGACGTGCTGGGAGATCTAATCACCGAAGGACACGTAAACGCGAAGAAAGGCGAGAAGGTGGAGCTGAAGAGGATAGAGGTGACGCTTGCCGGACATCCCATACCTGACGAAGACAGCGTGAAGGGGTCTAGGAGGATCTATGAGATAGAGACGAAGGCGAGGAAAGGCGACATCGTCTTCTTCTCCGAGTCAGGCGGCGGCTCAGCCCTGATGGCCCTACCCGGACCAGGCATAAGCCTCGAAGACTTGCAGGAAGTCACCCAGATGCTGTACTTCGAATGCGGCTCCTCCATGCCCGAGATAAACGCGGTCAGATGGCAGCTGATGATCTTGAGGGGGAGACACGGAAGAAACGTGGGCGACGCCACCCTCATCGGGATCCACACCGATGAAGTGCCCCCAGACCCACCCCCCAACCCGAGAAAGATCGGAGGCATCACAGACGCATACCAATACGCCATCGAGGTACTGAAGCGATACGAGATATGGGATGAAGTGCCACAATCCGTCCGGACATACCTGTTGAAGGCCGACCCAAGATACGACATCATCCATTCCGGAGAACTGGACGGAAAACCCCAATACCACTTCAGAGTCATGGGACCCGAATACATGCTGAACGCCGCGAGGAAGAAAGCAGAGGACCTAGGCGTCAAGGCACAGATCATCGCCGCAAGTCTGAATGACCTAGAGACCAAAGATGTAGCCGGGGTGCTGGCCTACATGGCGAGGGAGATCGAGCTCCACGGCAGACCGTTCAAGCCACCCTGCATCCTCCTCTGCGGAGGCGAACTCGTGGTCACAGTCGGCAAGGCAACAGGAATCGGTGGACGAAACCAAGAGTTCGCCCTGTCAACAGCCTCCATAATAAACGGAACCAAGAACATCGTCGTAGCATCCGCAGACTCGGACGGGACAGATGGACCCTCGCCCGCAGCAGGCGGCCTCGTCGACAGCCACACAACGGAGAGAGCCCTAGAAGCCGGCATCGACGTCTTCGAAGAGTTGGGCAACCACAACTCCTATGAGGCATTGAAGAGACTTGAGGACAACATCATCACCGGGGCACGGGGGACGAACGTCAGGGATCTCCGCGTATTCTACATCGGCGATTGAACCCCCTTACACGGTAACCAAGTTCCTATACAAGGG
>CAZBVH010000070.1:0-4737 GCA_964495315.1 uncultured Candidatus Bathyarchaeia archaeon
CTGGCGTCAAGCTTGCTGGACTGAAGTTTCAGCCTATACCGGGCGTCTGCGCACTTATGTCGGAGAGATGGCGGTGGAGAATCCGCTATCTTGTCCTTTATCTGTTCGAATATCCCTCTCTTTCGAGGAGTCAACCAGTCCTCAGCGACTTTGCTCTCCAATCAAGTAACCTTCCGGGATACGGTGATATCTTGAGGCGAAGATCAACCTCCGAATATTAAGAAGAATTTGACATAAGCAGTGTCAGCATGCACCAGTGTCGAGGCAAAATGTATCTTAAACAGAAGAAGGAAAACGGTAGGTGTTTCCAGTCTAGGTTCCTTTCCGACCTGCGGGGTTTAAATAGGTTCAAGCCCAAGCCCGCGCAGCTTCCTGTGCAAGAACTCTGCCGAGATTCATGGGCGGTGGATGAAGAGTCATTAATAAGGGCTAGGACTGTCAGATAGGCGAAACAATGGCTTGGCGCCCAGATCAATGTATTTGAAACTGGTGAAAAAGACGTGTAACCCCATCCTAATGCTACTATAAGAAGTGAAAAACAGCTATTATGCAACGGCAAGGTGCGATAGTAAAGACTCTGCGATGGTTGATTGTGATGGCAGGGACAGAACTGGAGAGTCTGGCAGCCAACTATGCGAAGCAGGCAATGACCCTAGACAAACAAGGCTCGAGATCCCTCGCAATCATGAAGTATCAGAGAGCCGTCGAGCTCCTGCTTAAGCTATGCCAACTCTATCCCGACCAGCAGAGCAACTCGGTTTATCTCAAACACATTGAGGCCTACTCCAACCGGGTCAAGGTCTTACAGACACAGGGATCTGACGTCGAGAAATCTGAAGAGGATGCGGCGAAGACCAGCGAGTTCGTCCTTACCGAGAAGCCTGACGTGAAATGGGGCGATGTGGTGGGTCTCGAATCTGCCAAGAGAGCGGTTGAGGAATCGATAGTCTTCCCTGTCAGAAGGTCCGATCTCTTTCCTTTGGGGTGGCCCCGTGGGATTCTCCTCTTTGGGCCGTCAGGATGCGGAAAGACTTTGCTTGCCGCCGCGGTTGCGTCGGAGGTTGACGCCACTTTCTTCTATGTCGATGCGGCGGCAATAATGTCGAAATGGTTGGGCGAGTCGGAGAAGAACGTCGCAAAGCTCTTCGCAGCCACTAGAGAAGCAGCGAAAGAATCGAGGCCTGCAATCATCTTCATCGATGAGATCGATTCTATGACCAGTGTCCAGAAGGAGGAGGTTGGCGGAGAGATCAGAGCGAGAAACCAGTTCCTGCGTGAGATGGACAGCCTGGTCGATAAGAAGAAGAGGCTTCATATCTACGTCATCGGAGCGACGAACAAGCCCTGGAACTTGGATGAAGCCTTCATCCGGAGGTTCCAGAAGAGGATAATGGTCCCTCTTCCCGACCTCAACGCAAGACATCAGATGTTCGAGATGTACACGCGAGGATTGGAGCTAGGGTCTGATGTAGACCTATTGGAGCTTGCCAAGGCAACGGAAGGATACTCAGGAAGCGATATTCACGACCTGTGCCAGTCCGTGCAGATGAGGATTGTCCGAGAATTCTTCGAGACCTCAGGAGGAAAAGACGAGACGTCCAAGCCTCGAGGGTTGAGTCTTAGCGACTTCCAGAATGTGCTTCAGGATAGAAAACCGAGTGTCACTCCTTACATGCTGTACAATTTCCAGCGTTGGGCAGATGAGTTCAAGGCGTATTGAGAGCCGCAGATCAAGAGGCGAGGTTTAGGTTTGAACTCGGGTTTGACGGCTCAGGACTTCTCTTCTTCAAGCAGTAGGCGTTTCTTCTCGGTCAAGGAGGCAATCGCCTTCTTGACCAGGTCAGGAGAAAGCTTCAGGGAAGAGGCGCAGGCTTTGACGCTGATTGTCCTATCTCCTGAAGACTTGATGTACTCGTAGACCCTCCTCTCAAGGTTTTCGTCAACGGTCCTCTCCGGGGTTTCCAGTGCGTCTGGAAGAAATGGAAAGCATTCCTTCATCCTCTCATCGGCGATGACGTTTGCTTCAGCCAGAACTTTCTCAGCCTCTTCCTCCGATATGGGAATCGAGATGGATGGGTTTTCGGTCGCGCTTCCTGCCTCTAGGACCGCCGCATTTAGCGTGGAGTTTATCTCTCCGAGTTCATGGGACACCTCAGGCAGAACCCCGGTCAGCTGACCCTGAATCTCCTGCACGATGTTCACGATCGGTCCCATCTGAACAAAGATGTCTCCAAGCTCCTCTATCGTCTCAAGTCTCAGAATGACCTGTTCAAGAGCAAGCTGCCCATTGATTATGATCTTCGCAATTTTGCGGATCTCGGCGCATTCGTTGGCATAGATCAACGCGCGGCTGTGATTTCCAGCGGTCTTTGAATTCACGCATTTCTCGAAGAGTTCTTGGTTCCGTGCTTGAAGTCGGCTTGCCGCCTGCTCCAGTCGGTCGGACTGAGCTTGCAGCCTGTTCCTCACCGTATATACGCGCTTCTTCAATGAGGGACGGTGAATGCCGCTGAACTTGTTCGAGATGTCGGTCCAGATGCGGCTGGGAACAGGGTTCGACAGTGACTTGTACCCCCAAGAGCAGTACTGTTTTCTTCACGCCATCAGTGGAGATAAGATTGTTACACAGAAAGATGGTCCACGCTACACGGGGTCAGAACAAAATACCAAAAAAACCAACAAACACAAAGACGCCACATTTTAAGTGACAGCGCCAAAGTCCGGGAAGAACAGGGTCGAATCATATAAGCAGGATGCCCAGTTATTGAGTTCCTTCTCTTGGAAGGCTACGCGTACTGCTGGCATCGCCTGCAATACCACCTCTGATACTGAGGCACCCATTCCAAGCTACCTCTGCAAATAGGGCAGGCCGGCTGCTGTTGAGCGGACTTCACAAGGCTATCTACAGCCCGCGAGACGCTCTCACCAAACTCCTCCAAGGTACGACTCAGCGGCTTCTCAAGAGGAACTGACGGGTAGGCCAAAAAGGGATAGGCTCTACACCTGTCACAATACCACTGTCCATAGGCTACTCTGCAGGGAGAACCGCACTGAGGACAAGTAGGATTGGGATTCTTCGCCATCGCCGGTCCACCTCAGATTGATGTCCATCCGGACACATTTACCTGCGGGCCAGCTATTTATTGGTGCCTCAGCTGGTAGAGCCTAGAACCAGTCAGGCTTCAACAAGAGCAGAGGCCAGAGAATAAGCTCACTTAGGGCTATCCCCAGAAGCACGCTCGTTGTGAAGCTGTAGTGAGGGAACCAAGTCAACAGAGGGATCGCTAACTTCTTGGAGAGAACAAAATCGTATAGGACTAGGTACCCGAAGGCGGATCCGACTATCGCAAATAGAACCGAGTAAAGAAGGCTGGTCAAACCGAGTAACCGCCTGTTAACCGGTCCTTCCAGATTGCTTCTCTTCTTCTTCCCTCGATCACGCAAGGATTACTCCTCAGATGGAAGGCTTGGAAGAACTCTCCTGCAAACCTGAATAAAAGTATCTCGGATCAGGAAGGCATATGAGGACTCAGGCTAAGCCTTATCTGGCACACAACCTTCCAGACTGGATTGAGGCTGCAAGATGCCATGCTGCATAAACTGTGGTAAAAAGGTGCCTGAAGGATTGAAGCTCTGCGAGTCCTGCAGGACAGCAGTGATGATAGCACCTACAGCGACGGAAGCACCGCGAGTGTGTCAGCAATCTTCCCTGCAGCCCAGTCCGTATCCGTCGCTGCCCGATGGATATCCTTCGCCTTTCCCGGGGAGACCGACGGCGGTAACAATTATTGCAGTCCTGGAGTTCATTGCGGGAGTCATGTCGGTACTGACTGGCCTGCTATTCGTCTTGTCGGGGGTCGGCATCCGTATCTTCAGTATCGTCCGTGGAGCGGCCGATTTTGCGACTGGCTGGGGTCTTTGGACACAAAGAAAGTGGGGATGGGCAGGTGCAATAATCCTGGCAGTTATCAGCATAGTAATAGCTCTCTTGAGCTTCAGTACGGTCTCGATCGTGATGATCGTGCTCGAGGTTGCCATCAGTGGAATGATCCTCTATTGCTTGACGAGACCTCACATCAGAGCAGTCTTTCACTGAGGAGAATCGGCAGCCTGCCATTCTTCTGAGAGACTATGGGATACCTTAGAAGCGATGGACCTAAGAAATTGGGCGTTACGATGCGCAGGCGCAGTCTTCAGAATGATGATCCCTTCTTAGTGTGGGCGTATCCCAGCCCGTCAGGGCAGTGTTCCCAAACAGGGCTATGCATATCGCTGGCATCGCCTGCAATACCACCTCTGATACTGGGGTACCCTTTCTAAGTTCGCTCGGCAGGTGGGGCAGGTCGGTTGCGAAGGTGGCTGAATAAGCTGTTCACAGCCTGCGAAACCTTTTCGCCAAGATCCTCCAAAGTACGACCCACAGACTCCTGAAGAGAACTCGCAGCAGGGGCTGCGAAAGGATAGGTCCTATACCTATCACCCTACCACTGCCCGTAGGCACCCTGCAGGGAGAACCACACTGAGGACAAGTGGGATTAGGATTCTGCGCCATCTTCGATCTGCCTCATATCCGCACACGTGCTCAACATGATCCTACCGAGCGCGCACTATCACGCTAAACTTTATTTACCATGTGAACCCTCCAAACTAAAGTGAGGCTAGAAGATGCCATACTGCACAAACTGCGGGAAAGAGATGCCTGAAGGATCAAGATTCTGCAAGTACTGCGGAGCGCAA
>CAZBVH010000070.1:4837-6491 GCA_964495315.1 uncultured Candidatus Bathyarchaeia archaeon
CTGCGGGAAAGAGATGCCTGAAGGATCAAGATTCTGCAAGTACTGCGGAGCGCAAACAACACCAGCACCTGCGGCAGCAACACCACCGCCACCGTACCAACCACCGCCGCCACCGGTACCACAGCAGGTCTATCCTACAGCCACCCAAGTGTACCAAGAACCCTTGAAGAACGAGGGGATAGCTGCCCTCGCCTCAGTCATTCTCCCCGGGGCAGGACAGATCTACGTTGGAAAGGTGAAGAGGGGAATTCTCATGCTAGTAGGATGGGGAATACTCATAGTTGTCAGCGTGATGCTGTTTTGGTTTCTGTCTTGGATTCCAACAACAGCAGCTTGGGCATGGAACATATATGACGCTTACAAACTTGCGAAGCAGTACAATGAGGCAGTAAGGATGACGGGCAGACCTCCAGCGGATTGGGACAAAGCCATCTAATCAGTTGGAGCTCTTCAGCGTAATATTCAGCATCGTCGTCACTGGAATAATACTCTGGTACTTGACTGGACCGCATATCAAAGCCGTGTTCCGATGAAAGTCGGCAGTCCACTATTTTTTTAAGATGCCTCAAAGACTCTGGGAGCAATGAGTCTGAGAAAGTGGACTCTAAGGTCTGTGGCTGCAGTCTCCACGATAGTAGTCCTCGTCTTTGCGTATCAAGTTGCATATCCCTGGGTCTACCCATTCTACTACGGAAGATATACGGACTACCAGATCAGCAACTGGATACAAGCTAGCGGTTACGCCAAACTGTCGCTTAGCATCGCATTTGACTTCGAAGAGAAAGACTACTCTAAGCTCTTAGGGGTGAGCTTTGAGGGAGTTCAAAACCGGTTCGAGCTGCGGGAGTCGTATTGGGAACAGGGTTCGGGACAATATAGAAACATGAGCGTGGTCTCTTGGCAACCCACGATACTGGGTGCTACTGCAAGAGCGTCCATTACTTTTATGGTGAGGTCTTATAGCATACGCTACGAGATGAGCGGATGGGATCCGCTCTTCTGGTTCAAGAGATACCCTGACGACGTAGCGAGATACTTGGATTCCAAGTCACCATACTTCCCGGTTGACGATCCTGAGATAAGAGCTGTCGCTAACCGAATGACGATGGGTGTTTCGGATCCTGGAGAAAAAGTGAGAAGAATCTACGATTGGGTTGCCGAGAACATCAAGTATGAAATGGTGGAAGAACACTATACGGACACGGCTTGGATAGTCCGAAACAAGAAGGCTGTCTGCGAGGGCTATGCACTCCTAATGAGCACGATGCTAAGGTCCATCGGTATCCCTGCACGAACCGTTCACGGCGCCATAGCGATCGACGGAGAATCCCTATACTATCCCACGAACTTCAAACATGCCTGGGTGGAATTCTACATGTTCTCCAAATGGGTTGCTTGCGATCCGACATGGGCAGTCAGTCCAGAGACGAGAGAACACTACTGGGCAGGAATACGCGATGACATTGCCTATCCGAGATTGGGTAGAGCTCTAAGGACAACCATTGGCGTCATAGATGACCTTTCCTTCATAGGTATGGGCACGCTTAGCAGCCTGTATGCTGATTTCGGCAGAGTCAAAGTTGTCGGAGAAGGATTTGCCCCTCCGCCGAAGGAAACGTACACACGTCAACTCTGGATCGGGACCACCGCTGTC
>CAZBVH010000071.1:0-6443 GCA_964495315.1 uncultured Candidatus Bathyarchaeia archaeon
TTCCAAACTCGTCGTCGCCCACACGGCAGATATAACCGCAAGCCTTCCTCAGCCTTGCAGCCGCAACCACCATGTTCGAGGTGTCGCCGCCCCACCCCCTCACAAAGGAGTCGATACTCCTCAGCGGACCTGTCGAGGTGGCACAGAACTCAACCATCGGCTCCCCTAAAGATATGATGTCCATCGGCTTCATCCACTGCTCACCCCAAAGACAAGGTCAAACCGATAGCGAGGAACATGTATTCAGACCTTTGAGACTATCCATAATATACTGTCGGTCTCTTAGGCAGCTCAGCCTCGCAGACTCTTTTTCCAACAGCACGCACTGAGGCTGACAGCAGATGCCTACAGAAAGCATTTCAGCCAAAACGATGGACAATTGCACAGGAACATGAACAGGAGATCGACCGTGACTTCTGTGGCAGAGGTCTTGAGGAAACTGAAGGCCAAGGCCAGACCTGACCAGGTGGGCGGGATGGCCCGATACGGGATGGTGGCTGAACGAAGACTAGGGGTTTCTGTCCCCGACATGCGAAAGATCGCCAGAGAGACAGGAAAGGATCACAAGCTTGCGCTCAAACTATGGAAGACAGGGATACCCGAAGCAAGGATAGTGGCTGCAATAGTCGCCGAGCCTGATAGGTTGACGGAGACCCAGATGGACGAGTGGGTGAAAGGCATAAACTCCTGGGACGTCTGCGATCAGGTATGCATGAACCTCTTCGAGAAGACCGCCCTCGCTTGGAAGAAGATCCTCGACTGGTCCCAGCGGGAAGAGGAGTTCGTAAAGAGGGCCGCATTTGCGCTGATCGCCTGCCTAGCCTGGCACAACAAAGAAGCAGAAGACGAAAGATTCATCGAGCTATTTCCGGTCATACAGCGCGGGGCAACGGACGACCGGAAATCTGTGAACAAAGCCGTTAGCTGGGCACTGAGGAACATCGGGAAAAGGAACCTGAACCTAAACAAGGCCGCTATAAAGGCAGCCAAAGAGATCCGGCGAATCGATCTCAAGGCCGCCCGCTGGGTTGCCTCCGACGCCATCAAAGAGCTTGAGAGCGAAGCTGTCCAGAGAGGGCTGAGAAAGTGAGTGATGATCCTAGCTAATCTTGCTCCTCACTCAGCAAGCGTTCATCTTCCAGTTTGACCACTTTGCAGCATCTTCGTTCTAAGTGGCCCATCAGGTCTACACCTGCTCTGGCTCTCTCCTCCTCTTCTTCGAGATACTTCCGAAAACCTACCTCTCTCACACGCCCGTAATTCTCAACCACAAAAGGATACCTGTCCCGCTGATAGGCCGTATGTTCACAGCCAAGATAGTCACTGCATAGAAGGCAACTCTCAAGCTTCTTTTCAGCAGCGCACGCTCTGTTCTTACAGGGCTTGCCACCCATGCTCAAACAGGTGGGACACTGTGCAGAAGAGAACCATTCCAACCCCTTCCTGAACTCCTTGAAATCAAACGACTTGACAGCAAATTCAACCCAATCGAAACCAACTGTGTCTACGAGCCTCTTCAGCTCGCCAGCAGTGAACTTCACTCTCCCATTCCCGCTCGGGCACTGACCACAGTAGACGCCGCATATCCCATACGAGTACTTCTTCTCACCCATTCCAATCGCCCTCAATATGTCCATACAGTTCAGGCGTGTCCTTAGAAATTATTCGCTAATTCCTTCGTATCTCAGCTCTTCCATGTGAGCATTGTGCGGTACAAGTCTACTTCTGACATGAAGGGCAGAAGTAGCTCGGTCCTCCTGCGATGACCTCTTTCTCGATGGTTGCTCCACATTCCGGACAGGGCTGCCCCTTCATGTGAGGACCTACAAATGGATGGTGGCTGCCCGCCTTTCCATACAGATCTATGAACTCATCCTTACCTCCCAACCTGATCCTACTGCCTACAACCTCCCTAACCGCCTCATAGAGGGCACGTTTCTCCCTCTCACCGAGTTCAGAGGTTCTTCGCTTCGGATGGATCTTGGCTCGATAAGCGATCTCCTGGAAGGCACTGTTCCCTAGACCTATG
The DNA here is from genome assembly GCA_964495315.1 of uncultured Candidatus Bathyarchaeia archaeon. GTDB lineage: Archaea > Thermoproteota > Bathyarchaeia > RBG-16-48-13. The sequence goes on from CAZBVH010000071.1 coordinate 2,030, forward strand.
ATGACAGCTTCCTTTCCGACCAGCATAGACTTCAGAATCTTGTCCTTCTCATCCAGTGCGTTTGAGAAGTAGTCAAACGTGAACCCCGCTTCATCTACAGGCGAGACGCCACCGAGAAAATCCCTCCTGTATACATAGACCTTCTCCAAGCTCTCATCAGAGACAGCGTAGATGAGCCCCATACTGGTAAGGCGTACCGTCAGAAAGGTGCCGTCAGTGAAGCCCAGCCGGATGTGGAACTCCTTCGGTAGAGTCTCTCCACTCGAATGTAGTCTGATCCTTCCCCCATATTCCGGTGCCAGTAGCAGATTCATATCATTATTAAGATCTGTTCGAATTACAGTGCCTCTCGATGTCACGGAATCGATAGTTCCACCGATGAGTTGATCAAAGTCCTCTACGTTCCGGTTGACGAATCCAATTCTTTGAAGTTTCTCATAGTTGGCTAGGCTACATGACCCCACTCTCTTTCCGGGCAGCTCCTCGTTCATTTGGGTGGCAAGGATCGTAGCTTCAGGCAGTTCCACACTCATATTCTTCACTCATCCTCTAGTATGAGTCAGGTAGATTAGTATTGATGCAAGGAGGGACAGGTCTGCCAATGCTTCTCAATCTGCAAAGGATCCTTCACTACAAGGTATCCTTCAAACTCCATTACGCACGTGGCAACGGTCTTCTCCTTAGTCTCAAGGGTCCCCTCCGCAACACCTGAGATACCCTCGTCCGTATCGATCTGGACCAAGGTTGAAGGTTGAATATAGGTGCCTTCGCCCCGCTCAACAACTTCACTAGGCGTATATGTAGTGACTTTAGCTATCTTCACCTTGAAGATCCTTCTGTCCAGACAGTCTATTCTGTCGCAGTATAAGAGATTTCCACGGATCGAAGACGATGGCGTGTGGTCTGGCGAGTTCTAAGTATTCCTCATGTCAATTCGTATTCCACGATGGATAGACTGAAAAGGGAGACCCCTGCTAACTAAGTTCCCAACCTGCAGAGAACTAGCACATATCGCGGAGTTCCCACTCGATCTGACCTTTGGGGTCTCTGAGCGACAACTACAGTAGGAGCCGAGTTGAGCTAATGACCATTCGACTAGTCCTCCTAAGACATGGAGAAAGCGACGGAAACAAGGAGAACCGTTTCACCGGATGGACTGACCTAGACCTCACTGAGAGAGGCATTTCTCAGGCCCGAGAAGCGGGGAGAATCCTGAAGGAAGCCGGGTTCACGTTCGACATCGCATACACCTCCCTCCTGAGAAGGGCTGTCAAGACCGCCTGGTATGTACTCGACGAGATGGGTCTCTACTGGATCCCCATAGTAAAGACGTGGCGGCTCAACGAACGCCATCTAGGAACACTAGAAGGTACGAAGATGTCCGAGTATACGGAGGAGAGCTTGGGATCCGCGATGAGGCGAAGCGACGCACCCCTCCCAAAACTCGAGAAAGACGACCCTAGACACCCGAGAAACGACCCTCGATACAGGCATCTGAAAGAAGATGAACTTCCAAACGGAGAATCTCTCAACGACGCTCTCAGACGCATCCTCCCCTACTGGGAACAGACCATAACCCCCGCAATAAGAAGAGGACAAAGGGCACTGATAGTAACGCATGGCGAGACCATAAGAACACTTACCATGCACCTGAACCACGTCGACGACTTTGATAACCCGAAAATTCAAGCCGTTCCTACGGCGACGGCGGTTATCTATGAACTTGACAACCAGATGAATCTGGTGAGACAGGAATATCTGGGCAGACCAAGTGTTTGCCTAGACGGGGCTGCCGGAGACTCGCCTTGGATCGCCGACAATACCCGGATCAGAAGAGGAGGCACGGTATCAGGGACACCCTCTCTGCTGGTCCCGAAGGATTAGAATGAATCCTGATCTCGAATAGCAGTGCTCGCCTTGTATCAGACGGAAGTTTGCGACGCATTCGATCGGGCGAAGACTTTGAAGAACCGCCGCGCACTGGGTTCAGCTTTCCGAATCGTCTTCGTGCTCTACCGGTTAGATCTCCTCGTCGTATCTTGTAGTTTACCAACAATCCTCTGTGCGAGAGACTCCCTGAATGAAGAATCTATGAGATCGTCCAGTTCAACCATTTCAACGATTGGATCTATACGAAGAACATCATGGCTGAGAGGACTAAGAATCTCCAATATCTCCTCGGAATCTACTGGCCAAGAATCTATCCCCCTAATAGAAACCGGTAACAGAAGAAAGACCGGGATAATGGTGTCGAGTCCGATGTCATGAGACGCTAGGGATGCGACAGCACCCACCGCTTCGAGAACATTACGAGGCGAATCTAGGATTCTAATCTCCACAGCGACCGTCACCTCGTCGTCTCCAAGGACCAAGTCAAATGTGGGGATCTCTCCGAAAATGAACCTTAAGCGAGTTCTCTTCCGTTTCATCCCTGCAGGCAAAAGCTCGTGAACTCTTCTCTTGAGTGCTGTCTTGAGCACGCTATTCATATATCTTGGGCTGAGCGGAATCCTCAGTTCATCAACTAATGTCTTGGCCGCAGATAATGCCCTCTCAACCGAGTGATTCTTCATCGCTTGCCATAGTTCAGGGGTTATCTCCAAGATTTGGTCTCTCACGCTTGATGCGACTTGGAATATTCTTTCTTCTCCTCTACGCTTGGCTTTCAGTAAGCCAAGTTCACTCATTTCTCTGGTCAAACGATACGTTGCAGGGATCGATAGATTCAGCCTCTCCGCCAGCTGAGTTTCAGTCATTCCTGCCGGTTCAGTAATCAGCGCAAGGGCTATGCTGAGGGCAAATGGACGCACGTTGAAGTACTTCTTAATGGGTACACCCACAAACTCGTTCCTTTCACTCATCCGTTAAGTGAAGGAAACTAATCCCTTGAAAGAGTTTCGCCGACCGAGTTGACATTGAAACCAGAACTGGATTCTCTTCAATCGACGATCAACGCCTCCAGCTCCCCTCTCTCACCTACCTTCCGAATGTACAGCGGTTTCAAAGATGTCGACATAGCCTCGTCTCCTATCCTCAAGATTCGTCTTATTCTCTGCTTTCAGATCCCGAAGCCTGTAAATCTCATGTACTGGCGTACGCCGAAGTCTTGTTCTCGTCTTCCTCTCAGGCATTCTCGCTGAGAACGCTGGAAAACGCCAATGCAGGTAGCACACCAATGATTCATGGTAGCATACGCCCGCTCAACTACCTAAAGTATCTCGGACAATGAGGCGGGCGATCTAGGTTCCTATCCTTCGAACGCCTTGGCCAGGCTCTCCGCGAAGATTTTCAAGATCCTCTCAAGCTCTGCCCCTGCGATTTCCCAGCTCTTCCACCCGTACAGCACCACGATGAGCACGCCGACAATTGGCAGCATTACGGCCACGACGCCGACTCCAGGGATGACGACCAGAACTGGCGAGATGAGTGCCAATAGGATGAGGAGCGAGATGATTTTCCCAATATCGGCAAGCGCGCTTCTGAGTCGTTCCCTTCTGGACGGTGTCAAGCGCCTCCTTCGGGCAACCGCGTAGGTGGCGAAAGCATTCGACAAACCTTGCATGTCACGGTAGATTCGAGCCTCGATTATAAGCGATATAATAAGGGCGCCGACACCAACCAGCATGCCTCCTACAAGCCCTACCCCAGGAATGACATAGGATGTCACGTAGGCTATCGGCATGACAAGGTAGAGAAGAAAGATTACGGCTAGCATCGCAACGAGATTCGTCAGTATTCGTGGCAGACGACGACGTATCTCATCCGCGAAGCTCATCGCCATCGAAAACGCCTAAGCCCCCGGTCTCTCCTCTGGCTCCTCAACTAGGGAAGCGAGCCCTCCTTCGGCGAGTTGGTGAATAACCTTGGCTATCCCATCGTATATGAGCCGGCCCGCATCGTAGAGAAGTATTACGATGGTGGCTGCTAGGACTAGCGGGATTGCTGCGGCAAGCGAGACACCCACGCCGGGGATGAGAACAATGAAGGGCGTGATGACATAGAATAGGATCATTACCACGACAGCGAAGAAGAAGTCTCGTGCAACCTTGCGAACCAAGTTCACATGAACCTCTTCCAGCCCAGGGACGGCTTTCGAAAGCATCTCCGAACTCAAATGTACCAAGGCGGCGGCATCCCGCAAGACCCGGACGACTAGGATTGCAAGCATTACGAGAAAGATGACTGCGACCATAAGCCCAACAGATATGCCGACGGCGGGGATTTCGAAGTTTATGGCATGAGCGATCGGCAGAACAACATAGGCAGCGGCGAGGGTCAAGATGATGGCGACGAAGTCAAGAACTAACCGTGGAAGTCTTTCCCTTATCTCCCCTGACACTGATTTGACCTCTGTCAAAACAGCACCTCCTGCAAGAGAACGGTGACACGGCTACGTTTAAAATCTTTCTTCTGC
>CAZBVH010000072.1:0-6421 GCA_964495315.1 uncultured Candidatus Bathyarchaeia archaeon
CGGTGTGTCCGTCAACAACGGGCACTCTCGTACACGTGGTACTGATCTTGAAGTCGCACGGAATGATCTGATCTCCTGCCATGGTTCCCAAGATCTTCAAGGTCTCTTTCTCAACCTTCTCCTCTTCACCGGAGATGTACGGGATGATGTTGTCGAGCATGTCCATGGCGAGCACTCCGCCAACTCTTCCTGCTCCCGTAACAGCCTGCAGTGAAGTCATTATCACCTGGTTTATCCCGAATCTGTCAAGAATTGGTTTTAGCGATGTTGCCAGTCCAACGGTCGTACAGTTGGCTTGCGGTGCGATGAAACCTTTCCAGCCTCTCTTCTTCTGTTGGACACCAACCAAGAGACTGTGCTCGAAGTTGACTCCGGGCAGTAGTATCGGCACGTCATCTTCATATCTGTAGGCACTAGCGGTACTCAACACTGGCACTTCTGCCGCGTATCGAGGTTCCAGCTCCTTAGCGACTGAGGACTCAACAGCCGAGTAGACAACGTCAACTTCCTTGGGATTCAGCTTCGCTGCGTCTTCAACTTCTAGACCCATCACTTCGTCTGAAGGCGGTTCTCTGCAGTACCACCTTAGGCTTGAGCTCTCAGGGTCCCTCAATGCGTTCTCATAAGGCAGCCCCGCGGATCTCGAGGAAGCGGCCAGCTTGGTGATCTCAAACCAAGGGTGTCCCTGAAGTGCGACAACGAACTGTTGTCCAACGACTCCAGTAGCTCCTACGACTGCTACTCTCAACTTGTCCAGCTCTGTTACCCCCTGAGTGAATGGTCTGCTGGCATAACTAAAAGTCTTGCTGAATCAACTGCACGCATCAGGAAGTCATCTGGCTCTCCTAATCTTGGCATTGAGCGCGGCGACGGCACCGCCGGCTCTGATGATGTCTATCAAGAAGCCGGGCAGTACGGTGCCTCTCATTGTCTTTCCGGTGCTTACGTTCTCTATCTTTCCTTCTTCCAGGGTTATCCGCAACGTCTCTCCTTTCTTGACGGCATCTGCTATTCCGGGGCACTCCACAACCGGTAGTCCCAGGTTGATCGCGTTGCGGAAGAATATCCTTGCGAAGGACTCTGCCACAACCGCACCTATACCTAGCGTCTTAAGCACGAGGGGGGCTTGCTCTCTGCTGCTCCCACAGCCGAAGTTCTTTCCTCCCACTATCACGTCCCCTCCATTCACTTTCTTATGAAAGTCTGGATCCAGGTCTTGAAACGCAAATTTGGCGAGTTCGTAGGGTTCGGTAATGGTCAGGTATCTTCCCGGGATTATTATGTCCGTGTTTACATCGTCACCAAATTTCCAAACGCATCCCTCAACAATCAATTTGGCTTTCAACTGTGCTTCCTCCCTACTTCTCTCGGATCGGTCAGTCTTCCAGCGAGTGCGCTTGCTGCAACTGTAGCCGGCGAAGCCAAGTATACCTTGGACTTCCCGCTGCCCATCCGTCCCAAGAAGTTTCTGTTCGATGAGGATACGCAAACCTCCTCCGAGGCTAGCAGACCCAGATGGCCTCCGATGCAGGGACCGCATGTCGGATAGTACACTTGTGCTCCTGACTCGATAAACGTCTCAACCAGTCCTTCTCTCATAGCCTCCGAATAGACTTCTTTCGACGCAGGAATCACAATCATTCTCACGCTGAGCGGTATCTTCCTTCCCCTCAGGATGTTCGCTGCGACTGCAAGGTCCTCAAGTCGGCCGTTCGTACATGATCCAAGAAATGCTTGATCTATCTCTGTCCCCTCAACCTCGGTGATCGGAACAGAGTTTGCTGGGCTGTAAGGCTTTGCGACTTGCGGCTCAAACTTGCCAGCATCGTAGTACAACTCGTCCGCATAGTGTGCATCTCCGTCCGAATAGACTGGTGAGTATTCCTTCCTGACTCTGCCTTTCAGAAAGTCGAAAGTCTTCTGATCCGGTTCGATAATCCCATTCTTCGCACCACCTTCAATAGACATGTTGCACAGCGTCATCCTGGCGTCGATGCTCATCGAGTGTATTGTGTCTCCTTGAAACTCCATGGCTTTGTATGTGGCGCCGTCGGCGCCGACGTCACCGAGGATTCTCAGTATTACGTCCTTCGACATTACCCACTCTGGCAGTTCTCCGCTTACGTTTATCTTCAGCGATTCTGGGACTCTCAGCCAGAGCTTTCCTGTTGCGAAGACAATTGCCATGTCAGTGGTCCCGATCCCTGTACTGAATGCACCGAAAGCGCCATACGTAGTGGTGTGGCTGTCCGTACCCACGATGACCTCGCCTGGCACGACATGCCCCTTCTCCGGTAGGATCTGGTGGCAAATTCCCTCTCGCATATCATACCAGTTCTGGATGCCGTAACGCTCGACCAGCTCTCTGCAGATCTTATGGATCTCCGCAGCATCGACCGAGGGTGCAGGGGCCCAGTGGTCGAGTAGAGCCACGATCCGCTCAGGATGAAGCGGCTTTTCCATGTCGATATTATGGAATACCGTCTCCACCTGTTGCAGAAACTCATGAACCATGTAGACATCGATTCTTGCCTCAACTATTTCTCCTGGTGAGGTTTCCTTGCGCCCAGAGTGATCCGCAAGGATCTTCTCAGTAATCGTCATCGTCATCTCGACAAATCACCCAAAGACAAGGTAGATGCTTACCTGAATTGTCACGTTCTTAAAGTCTTCCTGCTTAAGAAGATGGCTCTTCCCACGTGCTCCTGACGGAATGCTTTGGACAGAGTTAAAGGGATAGAATCGAGTACTGAGAGGAAGGTGTTGCGAGATGGATATCAAGGAAGTGATTAGATCCAGGAGAAGCATTAGACGGTATGAAGACAAGCCGATTCCTCCAGACAAGTTGGAGGCGGTCTTTGATATGGCCAGACTGGCACCATCAGCGAGAAACCTTCAGCCTTGGGAGTTCATAGTAGTCCAAGACAAGAGCACGAGAAAGGGGATTGCTGAAGGCTGTAGATATGGCAGCTTCCTCTCAGAATGTCCAGCTATTATCATTGGATGCGGCGATGTCCAGCTTTCACCCAAATGGGCCTCCTCTGATACGGTCATAGCGATGGAGCATATCGCCCTTGCGGCAATCGAAGAGGGTCTGGGCACCTGTTGGATAGGCGCCTTCGATGAGAACGAGATTAGAGGGCTCTTACGCATTCCTGAGAACTTGAAGGTGATTGCCCTGATGGCCATTGGTTTTCCAGACGAGAGGCCTAAACCGAGGAGTAGAAAAACACTTGCCGAGTTCGTAAGCTATGGAAAGTGGGGAGATAGAAATCAGGAAGAGTGAGGTTTGAGTGTGGAGATGTCCTCAGCGCTTTCTTTCCGAAACAATCTTGAGCATTAGGTCTGTCTTCGCTTCTTCTTAAGCACCTGCCCTTAATCGTCGTCGTATATCAGGGATATTGAGCTCACCCAAAAGCGCATAGTCTAGCCTGGGCATCCTTTGGACATACATCCTCCACAGTGATGCACAAGACAGACGCCCTGAAGCCATACTCGCATGTTCCTCCTGAGACAATTCTGACACGTTCCCTCTCTATTGCCAGACGCTCAACTCCAAACCTGTAAAGCACATGTCTATGTGTTGGACACATATACAATTTGCGGTAGGCTAGTCTGTGCGAGAAAAATCATGATGCGGAGGAAGACCGCCAAAGTTTCCAGTCATCCTCGTTGCTCAGGAGACAGGAGATCTCTGGCATTCAGAAGAACATGGGTCAAGTCATGCTATTTCCTCTCGAATACAAATCTGCAGCACTTGTCTCCCCAACCGATTCTCTTGCTGGTTTTGATACTGATCGGATACTCCTCAGAGAAGCCTTCGTCCAAGAACATTGATATGTCACACAGCACTCTCATCTCATCTTTGGTCTTGCCCATCTTCTTCCAGGCCTCGATTAACGGGCAGAACTCGACCTCCGTCACTGTCTCGTCTTTGCTGGCGTCGATCGTCTTTCTCTCCATGATTCTTGCTTCTTGCACACTCTTCGGGAGCCAGTTCCTCGTGTCCCCACCAGGAATCCCGAGTTCGGGTCTTTCTTTCATGTGCTCCTTTGCCTCCCACTTTCCATAGCCCTTGATCGCGGTGCTCATGATATCGAAAGCCGCGTCTTTCCCGTATCTCTTCAACAGCTCGTCGTAGATCGCCGCAACATAACCAGCCCTTCTCTTCATTGCCCCCCTAACCTCCTTCAAGTAGATATCGAGTGGAACCATTTCTTCCGACATTTTGACCAGCCCTTTTATCAGGGAGTTCTTGATTTATCCTTTGCCAGTAGATCCAACAGAGGGAGTCCCCTTCAGTCGGAGAGGTTTCCCCTTCAAGGAGTTTCGGGTGAAGACAACTGAAGAAGAACCTCAATCTCTTGCAGACAGCTACCACCGATGTAGGCAGCTTGCCGTTGACTGATGATTTCGAGGGCGCACAAAAGAACTTCGGGAAAGCAGTAGAAGACAAGCTCTCTTTGGGGTTGGATTTTCCTTGTTATCCCCAACTTCCTGGGACAAAAGAGTCGCCAATGAATATGTACCTTCAATTCCTAGCGCCCCTAGCCAAGGAGGGCAGGGGATTGTCGATAGAAGGCGAAGAGCTTCACCTTGAGGGTGAGATTGAGGTTCCAAGTCATCCTCTAGGTGTGGAAAGGGCAGAGTACTTCGTCAACTTCGCATCGCAGAAACGAGACTCCGTGCACTTGATCGGGCTGAAAGGCTGTTTGACCGGCCCGTTCACCTTGGCATCTGCGATCGACAGGGCAGACCTCTTCACGAGCGGGGTCTCCAAAAGAGAGGTTGTCGCCAAGTTGTCCGAACTTGTCTCAGCTTCCTGTCGCAGACTTGAGGATCTTGGTTTCGGGTTGATCAGCATCGACGAACCAATACTCTCTGTCCTGCTTGGGGACGACGATAGGATCCTCAGGAAACTCTTTGGGTACGGAGAAGATTTCGTCGTGGATAGTCTAGACGGAATCCTTGGAAACGTTGGGGTCTGCACAGGGATCCACGTATGTGGGGTCGTGACCCCCATGGTGAAACGTGTGCTTTTGGACAGCAACGTAGACATAGTGGATCACGAATTCTGCGAGATACCCCGGAATCTTGTAGCCTATACGAAGAATGAACTCCAGTCTAGAGACAAACTGCTCGCGTTGGGCTGCGTCTCGAGCACGAGACCGACTGTTGAAGGCGTGCAGACTATCAAACGCAGAATAGAAGCAGGGCTAGATCATTTCGGGCAGGACATCTTGATCAAGCCTGACTGCGGGTTTGGAGGACTCCTCGGTGCACCTTCAGCCTATGATATCTGTCTACGCAAATTGGGGAACCTGATCCGCGCGAAAGAAGAACTATCAAAGGAAAGAATCCTAGAATCCGGGGCGTCGAGTGGCAAGTAGTACACCGGCTCTCGAGCCGAATGTTAGGCTTGGTCGCCTCTCTCTGATCAAGTACTCTCTCATGCACTGTTTTATTTACATACTTGCACTAGAATGTTGGTCGAGAGTACATGACGACAAGCATATGCAACCCAGGAGAGAATCTGCTGGAAAGACTCAAGGACGCCATCAAGGAATACGATGAAGAAGAGAGTGAGAGGCTGACCGACATTGCATTGAAGCAAGGTATCGGCCCGCTCGAGATACTTGACATAACCATTACGCCGCTATTGAAGTCGATGGGAGAGTCATTCGAGAAAGGTGAGGTCTATCTCATTGAACTAATGGCGGTTGCCCGAACAGTCGAGGCGTCGATGAAAGTTCTTCAACCAGCCCTAGAGAAAAGCGGTCAGGGACCCAAGTATCAAGGCAAAATCGTGATCGGGACAATCGAAGGAGACATACACGACATCGGCAAGAATATAGTGGGCTCTCTTCTCCGTGCAGCAGGATTCAAAGTGATCGACTTGGGGAAAGATGTTCCCCTCAAGGAGTTCGTAGAGGTCGCCGAGAAAGAAAACGCAGACATCATAGGAGTTTCCGCACTTCTAACCACAACGATGCAGAAGCAAAGAGATCTCATAAGGATGCTTGAAGACCGCGGAGTGCGAGATAGAATTCGCGTGATGATTGGCGGGGCTCCCTCAAGTGAAAGTTGGGCGAAAGAGATCGGTGCAGACGGCTTTGCACCTGACGCCACCGAAGCGGCAAAACTGGCTAGGAGGCTCGTGTCCGCCAAGCCTGCAACAGGATAGCGTCGGTGGGTGAAGAACGATGAAGTTCGGAGTTCAAGGAGGGCAATACAAGGTCCTTTCGAGAGGCGAGACCCGGGACGCTCACGAAGCCGTACTGGCGGTTCTAGAAGAAGTTGGCATAAGGATATCTCACCAAGAAGCACTAGGACTGCTGGACAAGTCAGGAGCCGAAATCGACTACCCAGCAAAAATCGCAAAGATTCCGGCACATCTAGTGGAAGAATCCCTGAAGAAAGC
>CAZBVH010000073.1:0-6365 GCA_964495315.1 uncultured Candidatus Bathyarchaeia archaeon
ATTTCTGCCTGTCTCGTGGGCTCGGAGATGTGTATAAGAGACAGCTCTTGGAGGTGGGCGCGGACGTGGCGATCGTTGGCGGAGTAAAGAACGGCGAGTTGCGTATAAGTCTACGTTCAACACGAGATTTCTTTGAGAAGACCGGCATACACTTAGGGAGGGATATCGCGGCAGCCATAGGCAGCGAGATTAATGGTGCTGGCGGAGGCCACGGCATGTCCGCAGGTGTGAATGGCAGAGGCGACCTTGGGACCTGTCTTGAGAAGAGCTTACGTCTCATACATGGAAATCTGATCACCGCTGAAAAACAACGTTAGATGCTTCTCCGGATGCACCAGTCGGACTTGAAGTCTCTCACGGATTCTTGGAATAGGCTACAGAATCGTTTATCTGTGGAAACAGGTGCTTCTTGAGGAGAACGGTTCGGCAGGTATTCTTAAATTGGCTGGGTCATACCTCAGCGAGGTAATCTTGGTGGGTTCCCGGTGGCAGCGATAGCAATCAAGGATCTAACCTACTTTTATTCCGGAGTTTCTAGACGCGCACTAAGCGACATCACCATGTCGGTGGAGAAAGGCGAGTTTGTAGTACTAACTGGACCGAGCGGATGCGGGAAGACAACGCTCTGCAGATGTCTGAACGGGCTGATACCTCACTTCTATGGAGGGAGAATGAAGGGAAAGGTGGAAGTTGCTGGACTTGACGTAAAGAAGCATCCAATATCTGTCCTAGCTCAACATGTCGGTCTTGTATTCCAGAACCCAGAGAATCAACTCTTCGCCCTCTCAGTCGAAAAAGATGTCGCTTTTGGGCTTGAGAATCTCGGTCTTAGCAGAGAAGAGATCCAATCCCGGGTTGACTGGGCCTTGGAGATGACTGGCATTCTTGACCTAAGAGATTCCGCGCCTTTTGAGCTCTCTGGGGGACAGCAACAACGGGCGTCCATAGCGTCGGTCCTCGCGATGAGTCCTGAAATAATGGTGTTTGATGAACCAACATCCTTCCTTGATCCCCTGTCCGCGCGAGAGATCCTTGAGGTAATCTCGACGATAAACAGGGAGCTTCAAATCACCATAATCATCGTCGAGCACAGGTTAGATCTTGCGTCCCTGTTTGCTGATCGAGTGATCATCCTTGATAACGGAGCGATCGTGATGGACGGGAGCCCCAGAGAGGTATTTACCCGCGAGGAGACCCGGCTGATGGGTGTTGGCATTCCCAAGGTCTCAAGGCTCTTTCAGATGTTGCAGGACGAGGGCATAGCGTTCTCAAAGCTGCCGGTCACGATCTCCGAGGCTGCGGATGAAGTGAGGAGTCTGCTGCGCAGTGATTGATGTCAATAACGTGCATTACGTCTATCCCTCCGGGTCGGTCGCTCTCCGAGGCGTGTCCTTGAAGATACGCGAAGGCGAGTTCGTTGCCATCATGGGTGAGAACGGTGCGGGAAAGACGACCCTCATAAAGCATCTCAATGGTCTGCTCAAGCCCACGAAGGGTAGCGTCTCCATCGATGGTGTCGACGTTCGAGACAGGAGTGTAGCAGAGCTGTCTCGGAAGGTCGGCTTGGTCTTTCAGAACCCTGACCACCAGTTGTTCAGCGAGACGGTTGAAGAAGAGATCGCCTTCGCCTTGGTGAACTTCGGTTACGATGAGAGGACCGTCAAACGGAGAACTGCTTGGGCTCTAAACCTTCTAGATCTGAAGCGATACCGCAGCTCATCCCCATTCATGCTGAGCGGAGGAGAGCGGAAACGCGTTGCCCTTGCTTCCGTCCTCGCCTGGAATCCTGAATGCATAGTCCTCGACGAACCTACAATAGGCCAAGACCAGATGCAGAAGGACAGGCTGAAAGAGCTCATCATCCAGCTTAACACCCAAGGTAGAACCGTCGTCATCGTCAGCCATGACTTGGAGTTCGTCGCCGAATGCGCTCCTCGTGTCATCCTCATGTCGAGGGGAAATGTCACCTCCGATGGTGCTGCCTCAGAGGTCTTGACTGACCCCGAGAAGGTTCTGGCCGCATCCTTAGTCCGTCCACAGATAACTCAGCTCTTCCAAAGCCTATCTGACCTAGGGCTACCTGGCAATGTCATCGACCTCTACGAAGCGGAAAGGTTACTTGTCGACCTCATAAGGGGGGAATAGAGCGTGAAGGTGTTTGAAGGGCTCCGCTTCAGAAAGGCCTCTTCGCCGATTCACAGGCTCGACCCTAGAACCAAGTTCATCATCTCCTGTGCTGTCTTCACGATTGCCGTTCTGTTCACGGAGTTAACCCCTCTTATCGTTCTCTTCCTGCTGCAGATTCCTATCATCGTCACGGCAAGAGTCGTCCGGCAATGGTTCGAGTCTCTAAAGGGAGCCCTCCTGCTGGGCAGCATGATCTTCATCATGAACCTCTTCGTGCGCTACACTCTCATCTACTCCATCGCGATGTCCTTCAGGTTTCTTACCCTCGTCGCCTCTTTCTCTTGGTTCTTTCTCACGACTTCTCCCGACGACCTAGGGCTTGCTCTGGAGCGGAGCAAGGTACCGTACGAACTCTGCTTTGCTTTCACTACCGCGGTTCGTTTCGTCCCTGTACTTGCAGACGAGGCCCAGACGATCATCGATGCCCAGAGGTCTAGAGGACTTGAACTCGACAAGGGGAACATGCTGATGAGGATCAGAAACTATTTGCCGATACTCATCCCCTTAATCGTGAACGCCATCAGGAGGAGCTTAGAACTGGCGGAGGCAATGGAATCTCGGGCTTTCGGGTCGGAAGCGAAGAGGACAAGTCTATACGTTCTCAAGATGGAGGCATCCGACTACCTCCTCGTCATCCTAGCATGTATACTGCTTTTCGTGGCCCTCTACCTACGATTCTTCGCCTCATTTCAGTGGCCAATCTGAATGCTTTTCTTGATGGCCGTATAGAACCAACTCTAGGTCGACTGATCGGTATGCCTGATACCATAAGAGTGCTAGTTGATGAGCGGGAACGAGCCTCCGGAATCCCCGAAGCACTTCGATCAATGGGAATACTCGTTGAACCTAGAATGCTAAATGTTGGTGACTACGTCTTCTCCCCTGAATGTGCCCTAGAGCGCAAGTCAGCAGCGGACTTCGTCAACTCGCTCTACACCGGTAGGCTGTTCGACCAGGCTCACCGGCTCTCGGAGGCCTACGAGAATCCAGTGATGCTGGTTGAAGGTCGGTTAAGGGGTCTTCTGGACACCATGCACAACCCAAGAGTTTTCTGGGGAGCCTTAGTGACCCTGTGTCTCTCCCATCATATACATGTCTTCTTCACCGAGGATGCCGATCAGTCAGCTGAGTTCATATTCACCTTGGCCAGACAAGTAAGATTCTCTGCTTCGAGGGGTCCTGTGGCTCGAGGCAAACCACGTCTCTCCACAACCCGCGAGAGGCAGCTTTACGTTGTTGCATCTCTACCCGGCGTTGGCATCAAACTCGCGGATAGGATGCTCAGCTGGTCCGGATCGGTTCGCAGAGTATTCTCAGCATCGATCTCCGAACTATCCCTCGTCAGCGGCATAGGGCGGACTAGAGCTGAAACCATTACGAATCTCTTGGATGCTCCGTACAAGAAGTCGGAGAAGCCGCCTCCGCAACTGAAACTTGACTCCGATTGAACCACAAACATAATTGCCTAGGATGATGTAAAGTGTAGAAAAGTTGCTGCGTGAGAGGTATGGAATGGTTTCAGAAGGCGAATGATGAGCTGCTCGAATGCACAAAGTTAGCGGTCCAATCCATGGATCCAAATCAGGTCGAGATAATGATCGACATGATCATGAATCTCGGTAGGAAGAAGATACTGATCGCGGGCGCCGGAAGAAGCGGTCTGGTGGCAAGGGCCTTTGCAATGCGCCTGATGCATCTGGAATTCAACGTTTTTGTCGTCGGTGAGACGATCACGCCTGCGGTGGAGACTGACGATATCCTGATGGCGATATCTGGGTCCGGAGAGACCAGTTTCATTGTCTCCGCAGCTCGAATGGCGAAGCAACGAGGTGCAAACGTGATCGCGATTACCTCGTTTCCAAAGTCCCCTCTGGGCAACATCGCGGACCACGTTGTTGTACTATATGGGCGGACTAAGCTCGCCGAGAAGCCTGATTACCTCTCTAGACAGATAGTCGGGGATCACGAGCCGATAGCGCCGCTGGGAACACTCTTCGAACTCTCATGTATGGTATTCCTCGACAGTGTCGTCGTCGAACTCATGCACCGGCTTGGAAAGGATGAGGTCACGATGCGTAGACGACATGCCACAATAGAGTAGGCAGGCTTCAAAGAATGGAGAGATTCTTTTCCCTTGCTCTGTGAGTTCTCAATAGGCAGTGCATCAGGGATGCATGTTCCTTTCAGGAGTCAGGCAGTAAACCTTAAGACCTTCTCGAATCCCTCCCTTTAAGGCACAGGGCAGTTTCAGAGGCAGACCTATGCGGGCAAAATGGCGGAAGAAACGGCAAAGGCGAGAGAAGCGAAAACGGAAGCAGCGAAGAGAGCGATACAAATAGAGTCAACGGGGTCTCTGGTCCTCGATTCGGCTTTTCACCGCGGCAAGCCTTAATAGCAAGTTGCGAGAACTGACTCCCACTCTCTTGGTGATTAGAGATGGCAGTTGATCGTTTTCCAGGGCACTTCTAGCGAAAAGACTGAAGAGACGATCGAGGTCGAAGGCCATCTCATCGATTCCATGATTCTCACGCAGATTTTCAACAAGATCATGGACTTGAAAGGTGAGTTTGAGGTACTCGATTTCCGCATCGGTAAGGCGAAGACCGAGACCAGCTACGCAAAGCTTGTTGTCAGGGGCAGGACTCCTGGTCACCTCCAAGACATTATGTTGGAGCTCTATCGGCTGGGCGCTGTTCCTTCAGAGGTCAGGGAAGTGGAATATGCAGTCGCGCCCCTCGACCATGTCTTACCGGACAACTTCTACTCCACGACAAACCATCCGACATCGATCTACATGAATGGGCGTTGGGTGAAGGTTGAAGACCTGATGATGGACAAAGTGATCGTCGTAGACCCAGGATCACATACTGCTCGTTGCAGGGCGATCTTGGACGTAGAGAAGGGCGACTTGGTGGTGATGGGGGAGTCGGGAATAAGGGTGGAGCCTCCGGAGCGTCCTCGTGAAGGCGTGGGGGTCTTCAAATTCATGAATAGCGGTTCCTCTTCGGAGAAGTCGACTCTATCGATCGCCCGAAGACTTGCTAAGGATATCTTGGACTTGAAGAAGGGGGGCGGCAAGATAGTCGTTGTCGCGGGTCCAGCAGTTGTTCATACTGGTGCCGACGAAGACATGGCGAGGCTGATCCATGATGGATACGTGGATTTCCTTCTTACAGGGAACGCCTTGGCCGTGCATGACTTGGAGTACGCTCTCTACGGGACCTCACTGGGTGTAAAGGTCTCGAATGGTACACTGCTTCTTCGGGGTCATAGGAATCACTTGGCTGCAATAAATGAGATCTACAAAGCGGGCTCCATCAGTGCGGCGATAAAGGGTGGGGTCATCCGCAGCGGGATAATGTACGAGTGCATAACAAACCGTGTTCCCTTCGTTCTAGCCGGATCCATTCGAGACGATGGTCCTCTTCCAGAGGTAATCACTGACTCCGCTGAGGCACAACGTTTGTACAGGGAGGCGCTGGGAAGTGCTGACTTGGTCCTAATGTTTGCTACAACACTTCACTCCATTGCAGTTGGAAATATGCTTCCCTCGAACGTGAGGATCGTCTGCGTTGACATCAACGCCAGTACCGTAACAAAGCTTTTGGATAGAGGCACGACGCAGGCAATTGGAGTAATATCCGATGTAGGCGCTTTCATACCTCTACTAGCCTCAGAACTGCAGAGCCTCACGCTATCCCCATGAATCGTGGTCCGGAAATCGTTGGTCTTTGTGCACCAACATGTGCGCGCACATATGCCGGTCTTGCCGGAGAGGTCTTCGGGGATCTCCATCGTTGAGATGGATTCCCCGGCCGGATCGGCTGTGCAATCGGATTCTCCAAATACATATTGGGCGGTTCCGCCAAGAAGCTTTCACAGTTTGGCTCATTTGTTTGAGTGAGATGGGAAAGGATGGTGAAGATATCCATAATCGGTGCCGGAAGCGCCTCATTTTCGCTCAACCTGATACGCGACCTATGTTTGACGGAGAGTCTTCGTGGCAGCACAGTCTCTTTCATGGATGTTAACGAAGAACGGCTTGAAGTTGCGTACACCCTTGCGAGAAGATACGCGGCCGAGGTGAAAGTGGATCTGGAACTCCAGAAGACAATGAGTAGGGAAGAGTCATTGGAGGATGCTGACTTCGTCCTGAACGCAGCCCTTGTCGGCGGACA
>CAZBVH010000074.1:0-6237 GCA_964495315.1 uncultured Candidatus Bathyarchaeia archaeon
GTCTTCGCCCACAATGCAGCGAGCAAGGTGTGACTCGTACCCTATCTCGGTGTTCTCGTATATTATTGAGCCCAGTATCTTAGTCTCTCTTCCGGCTTCCACGTTAGGTCCGATCGTCGTGGGCGAGACTATGATCGCATTACGCTTTATCCGAGAGTCGTCTCCTATTATGGTAGGTCCGTAGATCTTGGCACCAGGTTCTATCTCCACATTCTCGCCTAGGTAGACCGGGCCCCTCAATATGGCTTCGTTGTCCATAGTTCTCAGCCCCGCCTCTCTTTGTCTCATCCTGTCCAGCATCCAGTGATTGGCTGAGAGGTAGCTTTCTAGTCTGCCTATGTCAAACCAGGTTCCACTGGCTCTGTATCCGATTACCCGTTCTCCTGCTTGTATGAGTCTGGGGAACAGGTCCTTCGAAAAGTCGTAACGGCTTTGGCTCGGAACATAGCTCAGAGCTTGAGGCTCGAGGACATAAAGCCCTGTGTTTGCCAGGTTGCTGAACTGCTCACTTGCCTTGGGCTTTTCCACGAATCTCACTATGTTACTCTCTCCGTTCAATTCTGCTATTCCGAACCCGGAGGGGTTATCCACGTTCACCAAGAGAATTGTAGCCAATCCCCTCTTCTCTTGATGAAACTCAATTGCCTTACCTATGTCTATGTCTGTGATATTGTCGCCCTGTATTACTACGAACGTTTCGTTGCCTAGGTGCTTCTCAGCGTTCTTGACGCATCCTGCTGTACCTAGTGGCTTCGGCTCGATCGGATAGACAAGCTTAACCCCGAGGTTCTCTCCCTCTCCAAAGTAAGTCTCTATCTGTTCTCTCAGGTAGTTCGACGCTATGATGATCTCCTCGACTCCATGTCCGGCGAGAAAATCTATGATATGGTGGAGAACAGGTTTCCCTGCAAGAGGGAGCATCGGCTTAGGTCTGGTGTATGTGAGGGGCCTCAGTCGAACGCCATATCCGCCGGCGAGAACCACTGCCTTCATCTGCTTTTCATCTCCAAACTACGTCGTCTGGCTAGGATTGATTCTCTCAGACTCTAACCGTATTCTTGACCAGCATAAGGCTTCTAGAGGGTATCCTTTTTGGCGAGTTTCGCCGGGGTTTTCCCGGCATCAGTAGTCTCTTCCTGGTCTGTGCCTATTTCAAGTTTGTCCAAGGGTTGATTCAGCCCAGTTATTCCTCCCTTGAACATGCTTGGATTGAGCGAATTTTTTCTCTTGTCAGGGTCCAACAATCCAACTCGTCCTTGTGTGGGATGTATGATTGTGCCGAAGCCGTGGCTCGGCAGTTTGAAACTCTCTCTTAAAACCTTATCTTTCCTCGCCATGGATCTAGGATCATAGTCTGTGAAATGAGAAAAGGAGGTGGTGCTTGAATGCCTTTTGTTGAAGTTAAACTGTGGGAAGGGCGGTCTGCTGAGGAGAAGAATAAGTTGATTGCCGCGATAACGAAGGCTTTTGAAGATGTTCTCAATACCAATCCGGAGCATCTGACCATAGTGATCACTGACGTGCCGAAAGAGAACTGGGGCTCACGTGGCAAATCTGCGGTCTACTGGTAGTTCGAAGGCTACTCTCAAGCCGTCCTGTCTCTCTCTTGTTCTGGTCCTGGCCTCTTGCCAGTTTGATGAGGCAAGAACGTTACCTTTTGGTAACAATGTTTAAATACGCCTGCCTGCCTCTTTACTCAAGGTGACAGAAATGTCCTGGGACGATTATCCTTCCTGGTTCAGAAGGACTAAGCGACAACCTTTCTTCTCCCCATTCTTTAGAGGAGGGTTCTTCGAGGACTTCGACGAAGCCATGCGAGAAATGGATGCCTTGATGGAAGAGATGTTCAAAGACATGGAGACGAAAGTCCCTGAGAACCTTATCAGAGAGAAGAAACTCCCTGACGGCAGTGTCGTCAGAGAGATGGGGCCCTTCGTCTATGGGTATTCATTCAGTGTAGGCCCGGACGGAAAACCCACGATCAGAGAATTCGGTAACATAAGACCCACGCGCGAACTAGGCACTGCTAAACCAGTACTGAGCGTGCAAGGAGAGCGAGAGCCCCTCGTAGACGTAATGGCATCAGACGACGAGGTCAAGGTCATCGCGGAGCTTCCCGGCGTAGAGAAATCGGATATCAAACTAAACCTCTCTGAAAATAGCATGACCATATCTGTCGACACGCCCTCACGGAAATTCAAGAAAGCGCTCGACCTGCCGGTAGCGGTCGATCCTGACAGCACCAAGGCATCTTACAAGAACGGAGTACTCGAGGTAGTCCTCAAGGCTCAAAAGAAGAAACCTCAAGGGAAGTCAATAGGCGTCGAGTGATCGGCTTCCCCACCTTTTTCTACTTTGATCCTTTCCGCTCGGGTGCAACGCGGTAAGCCCGTTGGACACATAGAATACTTAGAATTGAACGGTCAGGGTCTCACTCTTCTTTCGAGTCCTAGCGGAGACAACACGCCAAAAGGGTTCATCTCGGGCGGAGTAAGCAACCTAGCGTCAGCCGCGGCAACAGCGACAAGGCATGGGGTCCAATTACTTCTTTGATCGTTTTCTGAAATCTTCGATAGCCTTCTTGTGCTTCTCAAGGGATCTTTCGAAGCCAGGGGAGGCTTCTTTCCCCAACCAATTGAGATACGCAAGGCAGACTAAGATCACATCGGTTATGTCCACATCGATGTCTTTGCCGTATCGTCCTTCTTCTAGGTACTTCTCAGCGACCTGTCCAATCTGCTCCACGAGCAGGGTTGTGAAGAAAGCTGAGGTATATACTCCCTCCCTATGTGCCTCGTACGAGATCTCTTTCACTCTGGTCTGTGCTTCCTTAAGTGACATTTCTCATCCCTCCTCCGATCCATAGAGACTAGGATTTGCCTCTCTTATCAGTGTTGCCCGGGCTGTCTTCTGCTTGTTGCCCATACCATTGTTGTCTGGCATCTCTGTTTCATCGGTGGGGGACAGATTACTCTCGGAGCAGAGACTCAACTTTGTAGAGGTGTGCCTTTCTTTCGATCCTAAATTCCACGCCAAGCAGCTTCTGTGCAAGCCAGATGTTAGTGTCCAAGTGTTCCGTGATCTCTCGGCAGAGGAATACTGAATTCCCATTACAGAATGTGAGATAGGGAATTGTCATATCGGAGAGATGAATGTCAACAGTGGCCCTTCCATCCATCTCCTTAAGAAGTAATCTGGCGGCTTCAAGCCCCACCTCCTCACTCGGTTTGCCAAGTTCGCCTATCGAGTCGGTCCCCAGGATCACTCCGCTGTCTGTCTGGGCCCTGAGAAGTATAGAGCTTCCCTTCTGGATCCTGTTGGATCTGTCGTTAACCACTGTTACATTGCATTCGATCCCTTTGCTGGCAAGGTACTCCTCGGCCGACTTCGCCTGTCTCTCTGCCACTCGTCTGTCCTCAAGGAAGGTAGCCACAGATACTCCTTCAACTCGGGTAATCTCCCCAAATCTCTCGAGCCTCAATGGCTTCAGCTTGTGAGACGGGTCCATGGTGAGGGAGACTTCACCGTTTCCCTTCGGGTAGTAGCCATAACGTTTGATGTCGAGCGAAGTCTCAATGCCCATCTCTCTCAGCGTTGGCAGAAGGATCCAGCCCATGTAGTTGATCGTGGGCGAATTCTTGACGTCTGTCCCTCCTTGAGAGATATCAAGGACAATCCGTCCATCAGAATGCGCGCAGATCGGCAGCGTAGTCATCAAGAGCATTGGGATACTGCCAGCCGTACCGATGCTCGCTCTGATTCTTCCACTCCTAATCTTTCCTGGCGAATACCACAGCTCAGTTGAGTCAAGGATAGCACCCTCAACCTTGGCATCGCATATCTTTGCGGCGGTCAACACAGCCTCAAGGTGCTGAGGTCTAAGCCCCGGTCTCGCTCTTCTCTTCCTGATATTGTAGATGTGCAGTTCCTCACCAAGGATGGTTGAGAAGGCAACAGCAAGGCGAAGTATAGTTCCGCTTCCGCTCTTTTCCTCTCCGTTTACTTCAAGCATGATCTCTCCTCGTTGCCTTGAGGTGAGGTCGCATCTTCATAGAGGCCCTCAGAGAGGATTCCACTCTGAGAGTTTATTCGCTATGGTCGCTACCTTCCTGCCGAAATCTCTGACGGTCTCAACGCCTTCCTTATCCAGCGCAGCTTCTCCCTTCTCTCTTCCAAATGCGATGTTCCAGTACCTGGCACCTGGAACTATCATCTCAGAGATCAGGAAGAAGAACAGGAGTTGAGCCAGAGTGAAGTTATGTCCGGCCCTGCGAGCTACGACGATCGGTCCTCCGACTTTACCCCTGAAGGTCTTGTTGCGTCTTCCTGCAATGTATCCGGCTCTGTCGATCAGAGCCTTGATCTGAGGCGTTGCGGAGCCGAAGTGAACCGGAGAGCCGATAATTATCCCGTCTGCCGCCTCCATCTTGGTATAGATCTGTTCAACGTCATCCTTGATGTGACAGCTCTTCGTCTGTCTACATGAGTTGCAGGCATCGCAAGGATGTATTGTCTTGCCTATCAGACTGATGAACTCTGTTTCCGCTCCTGCTTCTTCTGCTGCGGCAAGTGCTTCTTTCACTAAGAACTCAGTATTTCCGCCTGCTCTCGGGCTTCCTGAGATCCCGATTACCTTGACCATGCTCATTTGCCTCTTAAGTCGGATGGCTGTCTATGTGCAGTAGGTTCTCTTGATAGCTGGGAATAAAAAGTCACGCTTGTTACCGGTCCTCTTCTCAAAGGTCTTGACGGTAATCTCCGGTCATCACGCGACTTGGGAAGCAAGTTTGAGCTTCTCAACTGGTACTCTATTCGGGTGTCGAACGGGAATGGTTGTGTTTCCTGCCTCTCAAAGCTTTGACACGGCAGTCCTTATTCTCTCGACTCCTTCTTTTATGTTCTCGATGGATGTGGCATATGAGAATCTCAGGTACCCTTCTGCGTAGCTTCCCATGGCTGGTCCGTGAAGAGTCACGACCCCTGCCTTATTCATTAGATATTCCATCAGTTCTCTAGATGTCCTCTTCAGCTTCATGATGTTTGTCAGCACGTAGAAGGCTCCTCTAGGCATTCTGCAGGAGAATCCGTCGATCCCATTCAACCCTTTGACTATTGCGTCTCTCCTCTTCTTGTACTCGGCAACCATCTCACCCACGCAGTCTTGCGGTCCTCTCAGTGCTGCGACTCCTGCCTTCTGAACGAACGCATTCACACATGAGGTTGAGTTGGTCTGTAACTTTGTGATGTATCCGATGAGCTGGGCGGGTCCAACAGCGTATCCAAGCCTCCATCCTGTCATCGCATAGGTCTTCGAGAATCCGTCGATTATCATGGTCCTATCCTTCATGCCCGGTTCTGAGGCGATACTCGGGCACTCTTCTGCCTCGTAGAATATCTTGCGGTAGACCTCGTCTGATATTACGAAGAGATCATTGTCCAACGCAATCTCCGCTAAGGCTTCAACGTCTTCCTTCCCCAGAACTGATCCGCAGGGATTGTGAGGGGAGTTGATGATGATCGCCTTCGTCTTCTTGGTCACAAGCTTGCCGATGTCTTCTGCCTTCATGTTGAAGTCGTCCTCTTCCTTGAGTCTGGCGTAAACGGGTTTTCCTCCAGCAAATTTTACCACAGACTCGTATATCGGGAACCCTGGGTTAGGAACTATGACCTCGTCTCCGGGGTCTACCATTGCCATCAATGAGTTGAAGATTGCTGGCTTGGCTCCGGGAAGGACGACAACTTCGTTGCCAGGATCGACATCGATCTTTCTGCTCTCCGATACCACCTCGGCGATTGCTTCTCTCAGTTCTGCTATGCCCGCGCTTGGCGTGTAGTGGGTCCAGTGCTCTCTCATCGCCTCGATAGCCGCATCTATTATGTGTCTAGGTGTATCGAAGTCCGGTTCGCCTATCTCAAAATGAATGAGCTTCATTCCCTGTGCTTCAAGCGCCCTAGCTTTAGCTAGAACCTCAAAGGCGGTCTCCGTCTCGAGTCTTCCCATCCTCTCCGAAAACAGTTCTCCTCTCATAATCAATCATGCATCCATGTGTGGCTCGTATCTTGAAATTCTTCCACGGTTCGCCTCAAAAAGCCTTTCCGTCGTGGATTCATTGGCATTCATCTCTGAGCCTCGCAAGAATGCTGTAGGTTCTTGGCGGTCTGGTCCATCTGGAGGTTGCGGGGTTCAGTATGATTGACGATGATTTTAAGTCTGTTAGCCTTTTGTTACCCCTAGGG
>CAZBVH010000075.1:0-6188 GCA_964495315.1 uncultured Candidatus Bathyarchaeia archaeon
GAACAGATGTACACTCAACACGCCGGAGTCAGGCCGTTTGGGGTTTCGATGATCTTCACGGGGGTAGATGACTCCGGTACCAAGCTCTTCGTTACAGACCCCAGTGGGGCATACTGGGGATATAGGGCGGCAGCGATAGGCGCCGGTGCAGACGCCGCGAGAGAGGTTTTAGAGGCCGAGTACAGTCCCGACATGAGTCTTAACCAAGCGATTATGGTAGCTCTCAGCTGTCTCTCAAAAGTTGTTGAAGGACCCCTGGATCCCACAAAGGTCAGAATCGCGATCATCCCCGCGAAGACGCGGGAGTTCCGGATGCTGACTGAACAGGAGGAGAGCGAGTATATCTCGAAGCTGGGCACTGGGAAGGCAGCTGGTAGGTGATGTCCGAGAAATTCACATCAGCTCGCATCTCGATCGGAAACGAGAAGTTTGAGATTCTAGTTAAGCCCGAACAGGCTCTCGAATACGTCTTGGGTAAGAAGGCTGATGTCTCAGGCATCCTAATTATAGATGAGATCTTCGTTGACGCAAAGAAGGGGCTGAAAGCCTCAGAGAAGAAGCTGATCTCGGCTTTCGGCACCGATAAGGTCCGAGAGATTGCTGAAAAGATTCTTCGGGATGGTGAAGTGCAGCTCACCACGGCTCAACGGCGTCAAATGATTGAGCAGAAGAGGTTGCAGATCATAGCTTTCATATCTCGTCACTGTATGGATCCTAGAACAAAACTGCCGCATCCGCCAAAGAGGATTGAGCAGGCAATGGAGGAGGTGCGAGTATCGATCGATCCATTCAAGGATGCCGAGGATCAGGCAAGAGACCTGATTCAGGCACTACGTCCAGTCCTACCGATCAGTTTCGAGGAACTTCGGATTGCGGTGAGGATCCCCGCTGAATATGCTGCTCGAGCCTACGGTGCGGTGAAGGATTTCGGGAAGATCGAGAGGGAAGAATGGCAGGTTGACGGGTCTTGGGTCGCGGTGATCGATATGCCTGTTGGGCTTCACGGTCCATTCTTGGAGAAGCTTGGCAGGATCACTCAGGGCACGATGGAGACCAAAACCCTAAAGTAACATGAACTTCGATTGATTAGTTCCTCGTCTACATATGGAGCTGCAGAATATTGCCGATAATGTTTGAGAAGAGGCAGCTTGTCACCCCTGGGGAGCTGTTGGCTGAAGGCGACTACATGGCAGGGGAGAACACCTTCCCCGAGGGTGGAAAGATTTATGCAACAAGGATCGGGCTGTTCGATACCAACGGCAAGGCTGTCTCAGTCGTCGCCTTGAGCGGCACCTACGTACCTCAAGTCGGAGACGAGGTGGTCGGGAAAGTCATCGATGTAGGACTGTACGGTTGGCTGATGGACATCGCCGCTCCTTACCCAGGCGTCCTTCACGCCTCAGATGTCTTCGAGAGATCCTTCAATCCCCAAAAGGACTCATTAACTGAAATGTTCGATCTTGGGGACTACGTCCTAGCTCAGGTCGTCTCCTTTGACCGAACCAGGGATCCAGTCTTGACGACACGAGGAAGCGGATTCGGCAAGATCAGCCATGGACGCATTATCGAGATAGTGCCTGCAAAAATTCCCCGCCTGATAGGCAAGAAAGGGTCGATGGTTGGCATGCTTAAAGCGGAAACAGGCTGTCAGATCCTGATCGGGCAGAACGGCAGAGTTCTTGTGAGCGGTAGGCGGCGAGAAGATGAGGAGCTTGCTGTTCTGGCAATAAAGAAGATCGAGGCCGAGGCCCACACTCGTGGGTTGACAGACCGTGTCAGGAGCCTGATCGAGGAACGGAAAAAAACTAGAGGTGAAGTCAATGGTTAAGGAGAACTCAGTTAGTTTTTTTGACAAAGAAGGTTTAAGACTGGACGGTCGAAGACCGGATGAACTTCGACCGATTGAGCTCAAGGTAGGAGTACTAGGCAATGCGAGCGGATCGGCATTCGTCCACCAAGGAGGCAACAAGATACTTGTAGGGGTGTATGGACCCAGAGAGATCCATCCGAAGCACCTTGAGCTGCCGAACCGAGCAGCTCTGAGATGCCGTTACCATATGGCTCCCTTCTCCGTTGAGGAGAGGAAGAATCCAGCCCCTTCGAGACGAGAACTGGAGCTCTCGAAGGTCATACGTGAAGCGCTTGAGCCTGTGGTCTTCACAGAGTACTATCCTCGGACAACAATCGACGTCTACATAGAGGTTCTGCAATCGGATGGTGGAACGAGGTGCTCAGGAATCATTGGGGCATCTCTCGCCCTTGCCGATGCCGGAATCCCGATGCGTGACCTGATAGTCGCATGTGCATGCGGAAAGATCGGTGGGAAGATTGTGCTTGACCTCAACGATTTCGAGGATAAGCAAGGTGAGGCAGACCTTCCGGTTGCCATGCTCCCCCAATCGGGCAAGATCCTGTTGCTTCAGATGGATGGACACTTAACGCTCAACGAGTTCAACGAGGCATTTGACCTCGCTGTGGAAGGGTGTAAACTGATCTATGAGATGCAGAAAGAGGCTCTGAGAGCTTCCTATCCCCCGATAGAGGAAGAGCAGGACGTAAGAGCAGCGGAGGCTGAGAAGTAGATGTCGGTTACCCCTCCTGAAAGCGTCATCGGCTCACTTGTTCGGAAACGTATAGAAGAGCTCCTCCGTGAAGGCAAGCGTCTGGACGGTCGAGAACTGACCCAGTTCAGAGAGATCAAGATCGATTCAAGTGTAATTGACACGGCTGAAGGATCCGCTCAAGCAACTTTGGGAGGAACCATCGTGCTTGTGGGCATCAAGACTGAGACCGGGGAGCCTTTCCCAGATACTCCGGATCAAGGGGTTCTAACGGTGAATGCTGAGCTTGTGCCCATTGCGTCCCCCAGCTTTGAGTCAGGTCCCCCAAATGAGGAGGCTATCGAGTTGGCCAGAATAGTAGATCGCGGCCTCAGAGAATCCAATGCTGTTGGTCTCAAGAAGCTCTGTCTGGTTCCCGGGAAATTGGTCTACGTGATCTTCGTCGACATATACGTGTTGAACCATGATGGAAACCTGATTGATGCCTCCACCCTCGCCGCACTTTCCGCTCTCATGAACGCAAGACTTCCTGTATACGCTGTGGAGAAGGATGGCACGGCACAACGTGAATCTGGATACACCGAGCTGGAGATTCAAGACCTCCCTATCTCCGTAACCGCAGCAAAGATCGGAGACTCCCTTCTGTTCGATCCCTCACTTGATGAGGAGAGAGCAATGGACGCAAGGATCACCATGACCTTCGACTCAGAAGGCGATATTCGCGCTACGCAGAAAGGGAGTCGAGGTGCCTTCACGATTGAGGAGATCAAAGGTTTCGCCTTGGCTGCCAAGGACAAGGCTGAGAAGATCCGGGCTCATTTAAGAGGGCTGATTGAATGACGAGAACCAAGAAGGTGGGCTCTTCCGGGCGTCTAGGTTCTCGGTATGGCGTGACGGTTAGGAGGCGGCTTGCCCAAGTTGAATCCCAGTCAAAGACCCTCTATGAATGCCCGAGGTGTGGGCGGAGAAAGGTGAAGAGGATAAGTGTCGGTCTCTGGGTCTGTTCGAAGTGCGAATATACCTTCGCCGGCGGAGCCTATGTTCCGTCTACCAAACCGGGCGAGATGGCGGAGAGGGTCGTCCGAGGCGCACAAGAATAGTCCAAAGATGTCTCTTCACAAAACCAGTGCAAGCCAAAGTGATCATGAAGGTCGGGATTCTCCCCTGATCCTTATCACCACCTCTAGAAGCCCCACCGCTAGCATTCGGACGCTCTCCAATAATCTCTCTTGGCTCCTCCCGAACTCCCTGCGCCTCACCCGTGGAAAGTCCGGTCTCAAAGAGATTGCAGGCACTGCAATACAGCAAGGTTGCAGCCGCGTCATCATTCTGGAACGATGGAAGACCGGCATGTGTAAGATTCTATTCTACTCCATTAGCCCTCAGGGTCTCAAGCTTCTTTCGCCTGGAATCCACATCAAGAGTTTTCTCGCTAATCCCGCAAGGAGGAAGAAACATTCGAGAATTCCTGCTGTCCACTCGATCCGCCTATTGTCAAGAGATAAGTCGGCGAGGAGGCTTGCTGTGTTCCTCTCAAGATTCCTAGAACTGCAGTTGGTGAACTCCCATGATCTTCAAGACATGGCTGAGTCGGCTCTAACCGTCTCGGTGACCGAGAAGGGTCAAGTAAAGATCTCTATTGAAGCCAATCAATCTTCGGAGGGAATGCCCTCACTCCATGTTGATAGGGTCGTCTGGGATATCGCAGGTGCATAAGTTTGAAAGCGTTCATATCACTTCGTCTTAGGTTTCAGGATGCGCACACTGCTGAAGCTGTGAGAGCGGCTGTGCTCCCAGAGACTCTTAGTTCTAAGTCGTCCCGCGGGGAGGTATCGCTTGAACTCGACCGAGATGCTTTGCTGCTGGAGATTAGGGCTGACGGGGTCTCTTCGCTCCGAATTCTCCTAAACTCTTATCTAAGATGGATTCTCTGCGTCGAGGAGACGGTAGAGATCCTCTCAGGTCATGTTGAACGTCCCACAGACAAAGGGATCCCTAGGGACATATGACTGTGTTGACAGTTTTATAGCAAGCTTAAATAGTTCCTCTGAGGGTGTCTTAACACCTCATGCTTCGCGCTCTGTGCAACCATATCTCTGGACGCTTGAAGGGAAGACTATGAGTACGCCCGCTGAGTTACCTCCTCAGATACAAGAGCAACTTGCAAGATTACAGCAACTCCAGCAGACCCTTGAGGTTGTGACTGCTCAGAAACAGCAGTTGGAGATCGAGCTTGCTGAAACCAGCAGGGCGTTGAGCGAGCTGGAGAAGGTTGACGACCAGGCTGTGATCTACAAGTCAATTGGTGGTCTAATGCTGAAGACCGAGCGGAAGAAGGTAATGGAGGAGTTGACGGAGAGGAGAGAGATCCTGAACACCAGGATCACGGTCCTCGACAGGCAAGAGAAGAGAACTCGCGACCATACGCAGGAGTTGCAACAGAAACTCCAAGAGAAGCTAGCGTCCGCGCGTCAGACAGGGGCATAATACGACCCCTCAGCGAGGTCTCCTCCTTCTCTCCTTGAACCAGTCCAGGATGGATGCGTGTTCGATGCCAAGGGGACCAGCGATCTCCGAACTTGATCTCAATGAGCTTCAATCGGTCTGCGAAGCTACTGAACGGATGATCAGGCGTTTTGTCTTCTCGAAGGTTGCAAGCAAACTTGTGGATGATCTGAACGTGGCAGTCGGCGTCAATGGTTCGCATCCTGCATCAATCGATATTGAGGTGGAGATACGTTTGTCTCCTCTCCTCAAATCGGTAGATGTAGATGTTCTGGTTGAGGATGCTGTAGATTTCGGTTTTCGCTCGGCTGAGGAAAAGGCAAAGGAGATCCTTGCTTGCAGATCGAAGAACTGACCGCCCTTCTCAGGAATGAACGGACTAAGTCAGCGGTTCTCTTCTGCCATCACAATGCGGACCTAGACTCTCTGTGCTCAGCGCATGCTTTTGGGGAACTGCTGAAGAGGATAAAGCCTGCTTTGAACGTCTCCATTGCCGCAACTGGGGGCCTAAGCAAGCTCTCAAAGCGCGTGGCTGAAAGACTCTCCCTGACCGTTACAGACCATCCTTCTCTTTCCTCTAAAGACTTGGTGGTACTCCTTGATGTCAACACACCTGAGCAGCTGGATGGTTGGGAGGAGAGGATCGCAAGTCTGGCGGCGCCTGTACTCGTTGTCGACCATCATGCTGCCCACCCTGAAACACGCAAGTTGGCGTCCTACATGATCGTTCAAGAAGAAGCTACGTCCACGGCTGAGATCATCTACCGCCTCTGGCGTGAGTCAGGAGCCGAACTCACCAGCCACGATGCATTGGCTCTCTTCCTAGGGATCGCCTACGACACAAGACACTTCGCTCTGGCAAACTCTGATACTTTTCGCATCATCGTCGATCTGATAGATCACGGGGTTAATGTCGAAGAAGCCCTACAGATGATTACGACCCCAATCGAGCTGCCTGAGAGGCTGGCCAGACTGAAAGCTGTGGGTCGGGCGAAGATTCAAAGATTCGGCGAGTGGGTCGTTGCAGTGTCGGAGATAAGTGCTTTTCAGGCTTCGGCAGCCCGAGCCCTCTTGGAGGTGGGCGCGGACGTGGCGATCGTTGGCGGAGTAAAGAACGGCGAG
>CAZBVH010000076.1:0-6009 GCA_964495315.1 uncultured Candidatus Bathyarchaeia archaeon
CTTTAGATTGCCGCAATGACGCTGCTAGGTGACCAGTCGGCCAATGATCAGTAGAATCGTTCCAACCAGTCCGAGGACCAACCCGGCTAGACCCCAGGAACCCCAGGAATATGCGGGGCTCAGAACCGAAGACAAGACTCGTACGAGCGATATAGAGACGAAGACCACCGCGATGAGCATCAGGTACAGGCCGGCTAGGGTAAGCACGATTCTTGCAGCAAACTTCCTGGTCTTTGCTTTCAGCCTCCGCCCGACCTCGTCCAGAATCTTGCCCCACGAGAACCCGGTGATCCCCTCAAGAATCTTGTCCAGAAGGGGCGAGTCCGTCTTCTTTTCCGTCATTCCTTCTTTCCTACCGTGACACCGACGATTATTCCGACGACCAAGCCGACCAGGAAACAGGCTCCGATCGTCTCAAAGGGATGCTCCCGTGCCGTGCTTTCACAGTCCCTTGCAAGAGAGCCAAGTCTACCCTTGATGTCTTCGAGACTCTCCTGAACATCCGTGTCCTTGGATAGGGTTTCGATTTTCTCCTTGATCTTTCGGAGAGGCTCCTTGACTTTCCCCAGCCGTTTCTCCACGGGTCCTTCCGAGGCTACACTATCCGGTGCATTGTCGCGTCCACTCATACTCTTCCCTCCGAGGTTAATTCAGTCCCGCAGGTTGCTTAAACCTTTTCGAATTCAAGTACATTCACCACTTTTATGTTCTGAACCCGTAAGGGGAACAGAGGATTGACAAATTGCTGTCGCTGATCCCTTATTTCTGGGAGAAGAGATATCAATCCATACGGATTCTTCTAGTCTGTTAGGTCACCTCTAGTTGAGAACCCATGTCTGATAGGCTGAAGAACATAGATGCAGTCGTCTTTGATCTGGATGGGACCTTGATCTCCTATCCTTCGGGTTTACTCGCGACCAAGGAGCATCATCGAATTATGGAGCTGGTCATTCATCTAAAGGATCGATTGGGTAAGAGAGGCATCTCAACGTATTGGAAGGTTCGGTCAGGACTCAAGAACCTGAAGGACGTCGGAATATTCAGAATGGCACGAGAACGCAGTTCAGACTTCTTGGAAGCATTAAGCTTTTTTGAGAGTCCCGATCGGGCAGTCGACCTCAAGAGATATGGAGATGCACTGCGCCGAACCCTCTTGAACGCTTACCTAAGAAGAGTCACCTTGTACCCTGACGTCATCCCATGCCTATCGACGCTCTCATCAGAGGGATTTCGTCTAGGCCTTCTGTCAAACAGCCCCTCTTTTATATGCTATGGCGCCCTGGATAGGTTTGAGATACGGCAGTTCTTCGACCAAGTAAGTTCCACATGGTCACTCAAGTCCTTCAAGCCTAACCCTCAGATATTCCTCCACATGACCCGGCAACTCGGCGTGAAACCGGAAAGAACTCTATTCGTGGGAGACAGTATGGACTGCGATGTCCAAGGAGCCAAGAACGCGGGTGCGCTCTCCGCATACCTCATCAGGGAACACAACCCCCTGAGAAGAAGATACTTCTCACAAGAGGAACCCGATGTGATACTGAGAAGCCTAGATGAGTTGCCTCCTATGGTAAGGAAGATCACTCTCAGAGCTAGAATCGAACGCATCCTTAAGCCTGTTCTCAGCATCCTAAGACTCGACTGAGAAAACTAAAGCAGAACGAGGACCCGCGCCAAAGTCATGAAGGTGCAGGGGTAAAAGTGTTCTTCACTATCATTCCTCCGTTCCCTTCCGGGAGAACAGAGGGATGATCAATATTCAGAAAAAAGGGAGAGGAGCCTGTTACTTGAGCTTCAGGGCGGCTTTTCCTAGAAACTTACCGTTGTTGCCGAGCTCAGCCTCGATCTCCAAAAGTCTATTGGACAGAGCACCTCCTCTCATGTGTCCCGTCCCTAAGCCAACTACGTAATCAGCCAATTCATCGCCTTCGCCTCTGCTACTGCAGGGCATGACGCCGTAACCATTCATGTAGGCGAGCTGGACCGCATCAAAGGCTTCGGTGATTGTGCCTACTTGGTTGACCTTTAGAAGCATTGCATTAGCGGCGCCGACATCAATCCCTTGTTGGAGACGCCTAGGATTCGTCGTGAAGAGGTCATCACCTACGATCTCGATTCCTAGCTCCCGTGTCAGTATGGCATGACCTTCATAATCCTCCTCGTCGAGCGGATCCTCAAGGATCATGAACGGATATGACTTGACTGCGTCCTTGTAAAGTTCTATCAGGTCCTCTTTGGACTTCTCCTTCTTCGAGAATAGGCCTTTGAATACGCCCTTCGAATCGTCATAGTAGGTTCCAGCGGCAACGTCCATCTGAATGCCAATCTTGTTCTTGTGGCCCACATTTTGGATCGCGTCAGCCATGGCACCCCACAGTTCTCCGTCATGCTCCATCGGACCAGAATTGATCACGTTCATCATCCAACCCGCGAGATTGGGTTTCATACCGAACCTTTCGAGAAGGATGCGCTGGAACTCTTTTCCGACCTCCCAGCCAGCATAGGAAGCCTCGGAGAACCCCTTGAAGCCGTGACAGACAAACTCCAGGCTTGGCTTGCCTCCTGTATGACCTATGCCTCCGCCGTATCTCTGATCTCCATAGTATGCACCAGCATCCGGAACGGGGAGGATGCAAGCGTTCACTCCCCCAATGTGCTTGTACAAAGGAACCCCAAGGCTGTTTGCCGCCGCTTTCAATACCGCAGCTGAGACGCTTGCAGTAGCGTTACCCCCGAGGCGCGACTTATCTGATGTACCGTCCAAATCAATCATAGCATGATCGATCGATCTTTGATCGGTGACATCCATACCCTTCAACACGGGAGCGATGATCTTGTTTACGTTCTCAACAGCCCTTGATACACCGAGCCCTCCCCATCGATTTCCACCGTCGTAGGCGAACTTCACCTCGTGCTCTCCAACCGAGACCCCCGCCGTGGCCATCGCCTTTCCGGAAGCCCCGTCCTCCGTTCTGACGATAGCCTCGATCCCTGGGTGGCCTCTATCTGAGAAGATTTCCCTTGCAACGACAGACTTTATCTTCGAACCCATTCAACGATACCCCGTTACTGCCTCTCATTCGAAGCCATATATCTAAATGTGCACAGTGAGCGTTAGTTAAAATGTACGATCCGTGGGTTTGCCAAGGGCAGCTCATTCGCCAAAAGAACAGGTGTAAGACAGTTGTCATGAGGGGCTTGACTGCGGAGTTTCTGACGATTGTCACACTGGCTTACCAAAGTTCCGGACCACGATGTGCATGTGAGCATTCTCCTGTGGGAACGACCAGCAAAATGACGCTGTGAGAAATAGTACCCGTTGAACAACTCATAAATAGCGTTTGGAGTCTGTGTGAGAGTTGTGGCAAGAATGGGAACAAAGATAAGGGCTATCGAGGCCAAGGAGACGTTTTCTAGTAGAGGATACGTAAGCCTCCTGATAACTGTCGTGGCTGAGGACGGTGCACGTGGGGTGCATTCTCCGACTTCGGGTATTTCCATGGGTAAACACGAGGCTGCTTTTCTTCTAGATGGCGGAGATAGGTGGTTTGGGCAGGGTGTCTTGAAGGCCGCAAACAACGTGAACATGATTATTGCTCCGAAACTGAAAGGCATGGACGCCACGGAACAGAAGGTGATAGACGACCTAATGATCGAGCTCGATGGAACGCCGAATAAGTCTCGGCTGGGGGCTAATGCTATTGTAGGCGTGTCCTTGGCGGTTTTGAAGGCCGCTGCTAATAGCTCTGGTCTCTCTCTGTATCGATACGTGGGCGGCGTGAACGCCTGTACCCTTCCATGTCCAATAATAGGATGTGGTATTGCCGGAACATACCGGGACCCAGGGAAAACGAGGATAGCTAAGCCTAGCTTTGAGTACGCGGCTTTTGGTGCAAAGACATTCTCAGATGCGGTGTATGTCTCTCGACTAGTTCAAAGGGAACTTGAGGGGATCATGAAGAAGAGATGTGGCTTTCATAGGGGTGGAGACGTTCTTTCCGTGGTGAAGGATGATAGAGAGGCTTTGAATGCTATGACCGAAGCTATAGAGAACGCAGGATACAAGGGGAGGATCGGGATATTCCTTGATTGCGCTGCTGGCTGCTACTATGAGGGAGAGATAGATAGGTATGTAGGCTTGTTCTCTGAAGGTAACAAAAGCAGAGAAGAAATGATCGAGTTGTACAAGGATTTTGCTGCGAATTACCCGCTCGTCGTTCTGGAAGATCCGCTTCACGAAGACGACTTTGAGGGGCATGCTATCTTGAGAAAGGAGCTAGGGATTGAGATCGTGGGCGACGACCTCTTCACGACGAATCCTAAGCGTCTCCAAAAGGGAATTGAGATGGGGGCGGCAAATGCCATGGTCCTGAAGATTCCTCAAGTAGGGACAGTCAGCGAGGCTATGGATGCGGTTGACCTGGCTCAAAGAAGTGGTTATGGGGTTGGTCCTTGTGGCAGTAGAGGTGATCCGTCTGCTGACCTCGCGGTCGGTTTGAACACTGGACAGGCGAGAGCAGACTTGAACAGACTCTTGGAGATTGAGGAAGAGCTCGGCAGCTCTGCAAGGTTTCTAGGAAGGGAATCCTTTAAGACAAAGTGAGTTTCGGTCCACTGAAGCCCGATGAAGCGTTCAAGGAGATCTATCCAGCCTGAGAGCACTCCTTCACCTTCAAGAATGGGGAGCCCAAATTCTTTTAGAGATGAATAGGGAAGAATACTTCTGCGGAGATATGAGATATGACGAAAATCGCAATCAATGGTTTTGGCAGAATAGGAAGGCTCTTCTTCAGGGCAGCCATGGCTGACAAGGAGTTCATGAAGGACTTCGAGATAGTGGCGATCAATGATATTGCTGATGCGAAGACGAATGCCCATCTCTTGAAGTACGACTCAGTGTTCGGTGTAGCCGAGATGAGCATCTCTGCTAAAGAAGGAGCTCTCGTCGTCAACGGAAAAGAAATCAAAGCTTTGATGGAGAAGGACCCAGCGAATCTCCCATGGAAGACGCTAGGCGTAGAAATGGTAGTCGAATCGACAGGAGTCTTTACGGACCGTCAAGGGGCGGGCAAACACATCTCGGCTGGAGCGAAAAAAGTATTGGTCACCGCGCCCGCTAAGGAGCCGGATATAACCGTTGTCGTGGGAGTGAACCACAAGAACTACGATCCAAAAGCACACAACATCATCTCCAACGCCTCATGCACTACCAACTGTCTTGCCCCAGTGGTCAAGGTTTTGAATGACTCCTTCGGAATCGTAAGAGGTTTCATGACCACGTGCCACGCCTACACAAACGACCAGAGAATCCTCGACCTTCAACACAGAGACCTGAGAAGAGCCAGGGCTGCAGCCGTCTCAATCATTCCAACGACGACGGGCGCAGCCGCAGCCATCGGCCTGGTCGTCCCAGAGCTGAAAGGGAAACTCGATGGACTTGCACTCAGAGTTCCAGTTCCCGACGGATCAGTTAATGACACAACGTTTGAGCTGAAGAAGGAGGTCACGAAAGACGAGGTCAACTCAGCTTTGAAGAGGGCTGCAGAGGGAGAACTGAAAGGAGTACTCGAGTACACCGAGGAGCCAATCGTCTCTAGAGACGTAATCGGGAACCAGCATTCAGCAATCGTGGATGGCCTAAGCACGATGGTCATCGGAGGGAAAGGAACCCTCATCAAGGTACTGACGTGGTACGACAACGAGTGGGGATTCTCCTGCCGCCTAGTTGATCTACTGAAGTACATGCGCTCGAAGGCAGCATAAGAAAGGATATATCTCCACTCCTCCTTTTTCTGAGTCTGAACACCTAAAGGTGATTCTATGAGTTCAAAGAAACTCGGTTTCTTAACCCTAGACGATCTCGACCTCGATGGAAAGACTGTCCTGGTGAGAGCGGAATTCAACTCACCCATAGACCCGCAGACAAAGAAGATCACAGATGATACGAGAATCAGGGCCAGTGCCTGTCTCTTATACACATCTGACGCTGCCGACGAATAGAGAGGTGTA
>CAZBVH010000077.1:0-5916 GCA_964495315.1 uncultured Candidatus Bathyarchaeia archaeon
CCTTGTCCCCATTTCCTCTCAATGATGTTGACTTCCAACTTTGAGAGCGCATATACGTCTACCCCAAGTCTCTGGTCCTCTACATTCGTCTGCACTGAGATGTCTCCATACTTCCCATCCCAGAACTCCCTGAATGCTTTCACCCTGTGCTCCAGATCTTTGGAATACGTCACCTTACCGTTTTCGATCCTCGATTCGGGATCCATCCCACATATGTTCTCGCCGAGCTGGATAATGGTTCCCGAGATCGCTGTTCCTACTGCTATACTGTCCCAGAAGACTCTGGCGACCTGTGTTGAACCCAGACCCGCTACGTAAACGGGTATCTTCAACGGCACTTTTCCCGCGTGGGTACCTATATCTGCGTTAGGAAACAATGCTTGATCGGATGAAGCTTCTACCCCTTCGGCGCCAAGCATCGTAGTCTGGATCTGAAAATCCGCCCAGTCAAGACCGTAGTTCTTATTCGTTGCCGCTGTGGATTGGCCGAAATGCTCCGGCTCAGGATAAAGAACCTCTCTGCCCCTAAAGGCAGACTTGCTTATCTCACACATTACCGAACAATTGCTTATACATATTGGGCACATGCCGTTGAAGGGGTTGACGTCTCTTACCCTTGTCGCTGTCCCGCTTGTAGATCTGGCGTTCAAGTTTATCTCTGGCATTCGATCACTTTTCCGATAGGTTGATATTCTAGTCCCATCTGTTCAGGACTTAACTAATGGATGTTTAAGGCTATCGGCAACCATATGCCGATCTTCTATTTGAGGTTTTGGGATCTTCGCCTAGCAAACTTAGAGGGCTGAAAGGTGTGAACAGTTCAATACCAGTCGAGAACAGATTTCTCGAAAAGTGGTTCACAGGATCGCATGCAGCTATTGAGGTACCAAGAACGATCAAAAGACAGCGGCAGTACCGGGGATCCAATTCAGAAGAGTTTTCTTATGAACAGAGCTATGTTAAGAGAAACCCAATACACACAAGGCAGAGTAGGAGGAATGGGTGATGTCAGCTGAAGAAATTGATGTCCGTATGCTTTCTGAGCAGAATGATAGTGCTAGAAAAGAACTGGAGATTCTAAGGCTGTTAAGCGAGCACGACCGACCGGTGGGATCGACGTTAATCGGACAGGAGTTGAGGAAAAAAGGTTTCCTGCTCAGTGAGAGGGCTATCCGATACCATCTTCAGCTGTTAGAGTTGAAGGGTTTGGCCAAGGGACACGACCGGAGTGGGAGAACCATAACCGCCCAAGGCTTAAGAGAATTAGCTAGAACCATGGCTTTTCAGCGAATGGGTTTTGTCACAACGAGATATCTCTCTCTGGCATACGCTGTGACCTATCGGCCTGAGACAGGTCGTGGAGAGGTGGTCGCGAACGTCTCTATCGTAGACAAAGATCATCATGAAGAGACCCTGAACATAATCAACTCCCTTCACGAGAAGGGTTTGCTGACGGCACCCTACATAAAGATCTTGGACGAAGGGGCAGAGTACAAGGACATATATGTTGCGAAGGACCAGATAGCACTCTTCACCGTCTGCAATCTCGCGATAGATGGCGTACTGTTGCACTCCGGCATCCCTATTCTCTTCAAGTATGGAGGTCCAGTACAGTTCGTTAATCACAAACCTGTTCGTTTTGTGGACCTGATCTCGTATGAGGGGACGACCATCCCGCCCCTAGAGGTCTTCGTGTATAGGGAGGCCACATCAATCCTGAGCATACTAAGGACGGGTTCAGGAATACTCCCTGCCAACCTGAGGGAGATACCTGACGCGGCGAATGAGAAGGCTGGGGAGATTCTGTCAGACTTAGAGAACAAGGAGTGGCATGGGGTTCTTGCAATTGGCAAACCTAATGAACCGATCCTTGGCGTACCGGTGGCAATGGACAGGGTGGGTATATCAATGGTAGGCGGTCTTACACCCGCCGCGGCTCTGAGGGAGACAGGGGCGAGAATCGACACGTTCGCCCCACACTGCCTCATTCCAATCGAGGACATGGACCAAGTCTGATTCACCCGATTGAAGAGGAGCTCCAATGAAGATCAGACAATCAATGGGCACAGCACTCGCATTGTAGGGCTCCATTTCCAATTCATCGGCGAACTATTTCGGATCGATTTTTCTGTGCTTTGCCTTTCCTTTTCTAGATCAACACTTTTATCTCTCGCCTTGGTGTTCCTCCATAAGGAATGCTCAGTTCGGATCAACTCAGTGGTATGTTTTGACGATAGAAGACGTTGAACTCCTCTTCGAGAACTCGAAGGCCAGAATGGTGGCGAAACGCTCTTGCCCAGAGATCGAGATTGCAGGCGAGAAGATAGGTGCCTTCG
The DNA here is from genome assembly GCA_964495315.1 of uncultured Candidatus Bathyarchaeia archaeon. Lineage (GTDB taxonomy): Archaea > Thermoproteota > Bathyarchaeia > RBG-16-48-13. Next base: position 2,337 of record CAZBVH010000077.1, read on the forward strand.
AAGAAGGTGACGAGTTTCAGGCTAGAGTCTGGGTCGGGTCCGTCTTGAGTGAACTTGGTCTCGCAGACTTCCAGGATGAGGACCAGTTGAATCTCGTTGGCCTTCACAAAGTGTTCTGGAAGGAGGGAATCCAGAATGGAAAGCGTCTGTCTATGTTGCCTGAGTTCTTCTATCCGAAACTCCGCCGTTTCCTTTCGGATCTCAAGAAGAAGAGCCATGACGACCCAAGCTTGGTGGTGGAGTACGGCAAAGCAAGGCGTTTGGCACAAGATGTGTTGAACTGCCGGCTAAAGAAGATCGTTGGCCTGGCAGCAGCTCCTGCCCAGACAGGTGACATACTTGAGAGCATGACCCCTGAGGAGAGGGACCTCTACGATCAAATGAGCAGGGTGATCCGCAACTGGGAGTCAAAGATAGTCAAGATTTCTTGAGGGCTGAGGTTTGACCGAGCTAGAAACGATTAGTCCAGAGGAGAGATTTCAGAACTTCTTGAGGGACACCAGGATTGAGCCTGAGGGTCTATTCAAATATAGGCAGCTTTTGGCCCAGCTTGCCGTTTCTGGGGGCCATTCCCTCGAAGTAGACTTTGGTGACCTTCTGGTCTATGATGAGGCCCTTGCTAGACTTATCCTCGAGTCCCCTGATAGGTATCTTGAGAGCGTCAATCGCGCTGTGTACGCTCAACTCAAGATAGAGGATCCTGACTACGCTGAGAGAATCGGGAAACTGGTCGTCAGATTTAGAGGTTTGCCTCATACCGTGCCGCTTAGAAGGGTTGGATCCGCCCAGATAGGCAAGCTGGTAATGGTCGAAGGAATCCTTGTTAGGGCTACTACGGTCAAGCCTCTTCTGACTCGGGCTGCGTTCCGATGTAGGAGATGCGAGACAACTCAGTTTGTTGAACAAAGCGGGCTCTTCCTTGATCGCCCGTCAAACTGCACAAACCCATCTTGTCGTGAGAAGTCTCCACCCCAACTCTTGGAGTCGGAATCAGAATTCATAAACTCTCAAGAGATACGGATCCAAGAGAAGCCGGAGGATCTTCCTCCAGGCCAACTGCCTCGGACCGTCGACATAAATCTAGTCGACGACTTGGTGGACACCGCCCGCCCGGGGGACAGGGTCTCGATCGCGGGGATCATCAGGGCCTACCAAGAGACCACTTCGCGAGGCTCCAGACTGCGGACCTTCGACATGTATATTGAAGGTAACCATGTCGATGTCTCCGGTCGAGAGGCAGAGATAGTCCAGATCACCCCTGTTGAGGAGAGCCAGATAAAGGATCTTGTGAAGGATCCGTGGATCTATCGGAAGATCATAAGGTCGATCGCGCCCTCGATATACGGATATGATGATATCAAAGAAGCGATCACGCTTCTCCTGTTTGGCGGTCTACACAAGGTGATGCCTGACGGAGTCTCCATTAGAGGTGATGCGAATGTCCTTTTGATCGGAGACCCGGGGACGGCAAAGAGTCAGCTCTTACAATATGTCTCGAGGCTTGCTCCAAGAGGCCTGTACACTAGTGGGAGGGGAACGACGGCGGCCGGCTTAACGGCGGCTGTTATGCGGGAGAGGGATGGAGGGATGGCCCTTGAGGCAGGAGCCCTTGTACTCGCCGACAAAGGCGTCTGCTGCATTGATGAGTTCGATAAGATGCGACCTGAAGACCGGGTTGCCATACACGAAGCAATGGAGCAGCAGACCGTGTCCGTAGCCAAAGGGGGGATCGTGGCAACCCTGAACGCACGTGCCTCCATCTTGGCTGCGGCAAACCCATCTATGGGTCGATATGACCCCTATCGTACGGTAGCGGACAACATCAGCCTTCCAATCACAGTTCTCTCAAGATTCGACCTGATATTCATCCTTAGGGACGAGCCTGAGAAGGAGCTTGACACCAGAATGTCCGAACATATTCTGGCTCTGCATGGGGGAAAGCCTGTCTCTGCAGAGGCTGCGATCCCACCAGACCTCTTGAGAAAGTACATAATCTACGCGCAGAGGACCAAGCCGGGGCTCAGCAACGAGGCGATCGAGAGATTCCAGGAGTTCTACATGATGATGCGATCCGTCTCGGAGGGCTCGGGCGCTTCTATCGCGATAACCCCTAGACAACTCGAGTCGCTTATCCGCCTCTCTGAGGCGAGGGCAAGAGCTTCCCTCAGAGACACGGTGACGGCGGAGGACGCCGAGGGCGTGATATCCCTGATGAAGAAGTGCCTTGAACAAGTTGGGATAGACGTGTCGACTGGAAAGTATGACATCGACATAATCATGACAGGAAAACCGAAAACGCTAAGAGACAAACTCTTGGAGGTGCTGTCTTCTATTACCGAGATGGAGAAGGATACAGGTTCAGTCAAACAGGAGGATCTTCTGGCTCACTTGGAGAGTGAACACGGCATAATCGGGAGTGAAGCCGAAAGACTGCTCTCCCAGCTGCAACGGGAGGGAACCGTCTATTCTCCTAAACCAGGCTTCTTAAAGAAGACATAGCACCTGGTACTTTCGGCGGTATTGGCTGATTGAATCTTGAAGACATGGAGCTTCCTAAGGAGGTACGGGAGCTCCTTCTCGAGGAAGGGATCTCCGAGTTCTACCCTCCCCAAGTCAAGTCTTTTGAAGCCGGGGTCCTCGAGGGAAGAAATCTGGTTCTTGCAAGCCCAACGGCTAGCGGCAAGACCTTGGTCGCCGAGCTGTGTGCGCTGAAACATATCTTAGGACTCGATGGTAAAGTCCTGTATCTTTGTCCTCTCCGCGCGTTGGCATCGGAGAAGTTCAGTGAGTTCCGAAGATACTCGAAGATAAAGAAGCCGAACGGTAAACCCATAAGGATAAGCATCTCAACCAGCGACTACGACTCCTCCGATCCTTGGTTGCGAAGGAACGATCTCATAATTGCCACGAACGAGAAGGCTGACAGCCTTCTGCGCCACAGAGTGCCTTGGACGAATGACATCACTCTCGCCATCGCCGACGAGATCCACATATTGAATGATGTTGATCGAGGCCCGACACTGGAGGTGACGCTGGCAAGACTCAAGCAGATCAACCCCAAGTTGCAGATCCTGGCGCTCAGTGCTACGATCCGGAATGCTGATGAACTTGCCGAATGGTTAGGGGCCGAGAGTGTGACTTTGGACTGGCGGCCAGTCAGGTTGAGAGAAGGCGTGTACTTCAACGGCTTTGTCGAGTTCAACGATGGGGCATCCAGAGTCATCCCTCAAGAGTACAAAGATGCCTTGATGAACGTCCTCCGCGAGTCCCTCGTGTCCCAAGGGCAGGCGTTGATCTTTGCCAACACACGCAGGACAGCGGTCAGCTTGGCAAGACGGATCATGCCGACGGTGAGAAGAACTCTCACGAAGCGTGAGTTAAGTCAAGCTGAGAGCGTTTCAGAGAAGGTGCTTCAAGTCGGGGAACGTACCCGAATCAGTACCCTCCTTGCGGAACTCATGGTAGGAGGCGTTGCGTTCCATCACGCAGGCCTCACTTCCCAACAGCGGCGTCTAGTAGAAGACTCTTTTCGAGGTCACATACTCAAAGTCATAACGGCGACTCCGACTCTTGCAGCAGG
>CAZBVH010000078.1:0-5903 GCA_964495315.1 uncultured Candidatus Bathyarchaeia archaeon
CTTTTTCCGAAGCCGTATATGAGGGGGAAAAGGAAAGAAAATATGAGAAGAAACAGCTGAACGCTGGTGGGGATCGCGACGGAAGGTAAAGCAGGGAAGAGGATAAACCGGTTCAAGACCCTGATCAACAAGACATATAAAGTGTCAATCCATGGCCACGTCAGGTTCTTCTCATTTCTAGTTCGACAGTTAGGAAAACATGTTGAGATAAGGTCGTGGAGGAAACCGTCTTATGGAGGATCATATGCGGGGGAGATCTATGAGATCATATGCTTTGCAAAGACGCTTCGAAACATCTCCACGGCCAAGAGGATCCTTCGAGACTACATCGGAGGAAAGGGCTCCAAGTACAAGGTATACGAGAAAGTAGGAAGGCAGTGGATACTAAAGACCTAGAGAGTAGTTTTCTCCGCCTGAGAAGCAAGAGGGCATGAACCTGGCCCTTGCCCCTCCCAAGGGAAAAGCCCTTTCAGGCTTATTTGGACAATATTAGTGTAGAGAACGCAATTCATGAGAGAGCACACTCAATGAAAAATAGACCAACTAAGCCTAGGAAAAACGAGGGAACTGCTGCGACAGAAGATCTTTGTAGAGAGATACTATCGGTGATCGAACCCTCGGCGGAAGATATAGAGAAGATTCGATGTCTGACGGACAAGCTTCAAGGAAGAATCGCTGAGATTGTGAAAGAAGAGGGTCTTGACATCGGCGTAAGTGTTGAGGGATCCTTCGCGAAGGAGACTTGGATAAGAGAGGAAGTCGATGTGGACATATTCCTTCTTTTTCCAAATACGGTGAGCAGACAGAGATTTGAGAGCCTTGCCCTCGCGATCGCGGAGGAAGCATTAGCACCGAATGAGACCCGAAGGAGATTCACTGAACACCCTTACCTGGAAGCAGTAATCGAGGGTGTTCGAGTCAACATCGTACCAGCCTATAGAGTTCAGAAAGGGCACTGGAGAAGCGCGACTGACAGAACCCCCTTTCACACACAATATGTCAAACAGAATCTTGGAGCCGAGAAGAGGCGAGAGGTACGACTGCTCAAGAAGTTCATGAAGGGAATCGGAGTCTACGGCGCTGAGATAAGGGTGGGAGGATTCAGCGGCTATCTCTCCGAGATGTTCATCCTGAATTATGGAACGTTTCTGGACACCGTGAGATCGGTGGCAGAGTGGCATGGCAGACCAATGATCGATATTGAGCGACACTATGACGAGGTCGATGAAGTCGAGCGCATTTTCCCTGAACCACTGGTAGTCATCGACCCGGTCGACAAGCGACGAAATGTTGCTTCAGCAGTGACCTTGGAAAAGCTCAGCGAGTTCGTTGCTGCCTGCAGAGAATTCCTGCGACAGCCACATAAAGGGTTCTTCATACCAGAGGAAGAAGCGCTCTCCGAGGATAGGCTGCTACAAACACTCGCGGAGAGGGGAACCCACATCCTATTCATCCACGTTAATGGACTATCGATCACCCCAGATGTCCTGTGGGGTCAACTCTACAAGTCGCTCAAGGCGACCTGCCGTATCCTCGCAGAGGGAGGATTTCATGTCCTCAGATCCACAGTCTGGAGCGAAGAAAAGGAAGAAGCAGTCTTCTGCATAGAACTTGAGAGTGGGACAATATCAAGAACCAAGGAACAAGTCGGACCCTTCGTCTGGTCGGACGAAGCATTGACCTTCATCGAAAAGCATCTGGGATCCCCCGAGACAGCTTATGGACCATGGATCGATGGGGACAGATGGATGGTCAGAGTCAAGAGAGACAGCTACAATGTCGCCGACCTAGTCAGAGGAAAGATTGGAAGCGACTTAGATAATATAGGACTAGGAAGCAAGGTGCGAGCAGCGGTGAAAGCAGGATACACATTGATGGTCGAGGAAGAGATACTCCCCTTGTACTCGAAGAATAGGTGCTTTGCAAGGCACTTAACTAGTTTTCTGGAAGGAGTGCCGGCTTGGCTAAGAGTTGGCAAGGCATCTTGAGAAACGGCACCGAGCTGGCATGGATTGGGAAGATACTGTCTTACCCCTGTTCAGATAATGAAGAAGTAAGTAGGCGGCTTCAAGAGCTTGCAGATCTGGGTGTGTTCGACATCATACCAGTAGGGGAGACACTCATCGGAGACATCCCAGTCCTTGGGAAGGGCTGCACCTCGATTGTTGCACTCGTAACGTCAAGCCACGGAAAGGCTGCGCTGAAGATTCGAAGGTTGGACTCGAACAGAGAATCCTGCTCATCGGAGGCGAGAATCCTGAGGGCAGCAAATGAGATCGGAGTAGGCCCCAGGTTTCTTGGTGGCACAGGCAATTTCTTGTTGATGGAGTTTGTCGACGGCACCAGGATCTCATCATGGTTGCGTGCGAGGATGGCGGAGGGACGGCTAGAGACAGTGGTTGAAGTCTTAAGACGAGTCTTGGAGGACTGCTATAGGTTGGATCTTGCAGGCATCGATCATGGCCAGCTTAACTCAGCCAGAAAACACATCATCGTAAGGGATTATGGTAAGCCGGTGATCCTAGACTTTGAGAGCGCTAGTACCAGCAGGAAAGTATCCAATGTGACATCGGTTTCTCACTACTTCTTTCTAGGTAGCGAGATTGCTGACAAGTTATGTCTTGCTCTGGGTCTAGAGAGGGAAGGTATCATAGACTGTTTGAAAGCATATAGGCGGAACATGAGCCGCGGCAAGTTTAAACGTTTGCTGAAAGAATGCAGAGTCATTGGCTGAAGATGGCGTTTCTTGGAATTTAGGCTAGGTCTCGATGTGGAGCAAGATTGGCGAGGAGCAACGGCGATCGAAATGTATGGGGAATGGGTCGTCTCTCCAACGCAAGGATCCTGAGAGGCTCTGGGAGCACACAGGACACCGATGCTGAAAAGCGTTCTTGACCATCTCGGGTTCGATCCTCATCTCGCTTACCACGAGAAGGGTCTCACAGTTGCCGCAGTTGTAAAGGTACATTCTGGGGGCACCTCTTCCTTTTCTTTGGCTCTCGACCCCAGATAAAAAGGACTAGGTGAAGCCCCAGCACAGGAGTAAGAGAGGACAGCGAAAGTGAAGTGAACGGTCATAACAGAGAAAATATTGATGAACAATGTGATCTCAAGATTCAAACCAGATCGATTGTTTCCCAAAAAAGTGGTTCTTTCAGTCCACGAGAAGAGAATAGAAGACTAGAATTTGAGGGCTGAGGGTTATAAAGGGGTTCTCTGAAAGCGACAGCATGATGCATGAAGAACCGGCAGACTTCCGGGGAAGCCCTTCAAACGCCTTTCCTTTCATCTTGAAGGAGGCGAGACACCCCCACGTGACCGCTCAGAGATGCGGATTTTCGCCTTCCAGCATCCTGATACAGGCGTCGCACGAGTCTGGAATTCCCTTGTCAAGATCTCTGTGAAGCCTGCAGAAGTCTCCACTTCTTCTCATGGAGATGCAGAGTCTGCATGTCTCCTCCACTGTAAGAGGTGACAGCGATTCTCGGCCTGCGAGGTCCTTCGCGATCCCCCCAATGCTGCGTACAACCTCATCCGAGAGTTGTGTCCTCCCGCCTCGATCTGAGGCTAAGTATCTGCTCATTGCTGACTGCGTTAACCCAAGCTTCTCCGCCGCCAAGACCTGGCTGAAACCGTGCTTCTCAATCAGTTCTCTGGCTATATGCGCTCTCACCGCGGGCAGGACGTAGTTCGTCATGATCTCGCATGGAGGCTTCAACGTGTTTTCCTCATCCGAGTCTGATCGGAACCGGAGGTGCTTCTGTCTCCTTGAGATTCAAGGATCCGCATTAGTTTTTTCCCTCCAAAGACTGGGCAATCAGGCTTCTTTGAGATCCCGATCTCTGAGAATTCCATCTGTTTTTCATCATAGATAAGCAGCCTGTTCTCGAGCAACCTTCCGATGCCTGTAAGATACTTTACGGTCTCTGTGGCTTCGATCAGCGCGATCAATCCAGGCGATACTCCGATTACCGGGAATTTCCCGGCCGGTGGGGCCTCAGGGAATATGCATTGTAGGCAAGGTGTCATGTTTGGAATGATCGTCGAGGCTCTTCCCTCCAACCCCTATATTCCCCCGTGTACGAGGGGAATATTCAGCTCTATTGCTGCTCTGTTCAATAGATATCTTGTTGGGAAGTCATCCATGCCATCCACGATTATGTCTGATCCTTCAATCATGTCAATAACACTCCCTCCATCGATCTCAACGCAACTTGCCTCGACTTTGATGCCCGGGTTCATTCTTCGGAGTTTCTCTTCTATGATATCAGACCTGTTGTCCATAGGCCTATCCTCCACTGACTGCCGGAAGCATCGGTATCTTGTCATTCATACTGAGTTTGGTCTCTAACCCATTAAGGAATCTCATGTCTCCGTCATCGACGCATATATGTATGAACCTGTTCAGTTTCCCTTCGTTGTTGAACAGCCCAAGATGGTGGGGCTGAGGGGATTTGAACCCCTGATTTCTGGCCGATTCCAGCTCGGTCACCAGCGCCCCAGGTTCCCCGCGGAGAATCGCTCTGGGATCCTGTCGGCAGGAATTATCTTCCTTTGACCATGTTCTCCAAGAGAATATTGCTCTTCTAGACTACAGCCCCTTTTTTCTATCTGTCTAGCGCTCTCGAGGTGCAATTAAAGATTTGGCTTAAACGAGTCTGGCTAGGATTTGAAGTCTGTGATCGGTTTCTGTTCGGTCTCAGCTTCAGCGTCCAGCTTCTTCCAGGAGTCTTCCGCGAACACGCCGCCCACCTGTTCCTTTATCTTCTTCGCCACTCTGGGCCCGATAGTGGGGATTCCCACGAGCGTGGATATCGGGACCTTTCTGAGGTCGGCTAGGCTCTTAAGCCCTGAGTTGAATAGCATTCTAGCCCTTACCCTGCCAATCCCCTCAAGTTCAACTAAGGGCAGCAACTCACGTTTCACACCATGTTTGACCCGCCTATGGACTTCGCCGATATTTTTTCTATACTCAACCTGCCCCAGTAAGCCGGAGAGTTCATGGGTGGCTTGGAGAAGCCATTCGGACGTTTCCACCAACCGGTAGAGGTCTCCGGGTTCAACGTGGAATCTATCAATAATCCCTTCCTCAGATGTCTCGTCTGTCCAAGCCTCCAGCACCTGCGCCTCCTTAAGCTCCGCAAGGAACGATTCCAGCTCGATCTCAGATGACCACGGGTCTGGGGGATCGAAGAAGAGCTTCTCATGGTTCAGGTCAAGGTACGCCATCATCTCTGCGCTCTCTTTTCGTCCAAGGTAGAGGTGGGGAAACATGTCAGGTGTATGAGAGACGAGGTGAAGAATACTCAAAGCACAGGGCTCTCCTCTGTGTGAGGAAAGACCATCCCTGATGATGACGGCTGAGACGGGATCAATGTATAGCTCTGAGACTCTCTTCCCGAATGGCGTCGGACCCATCCTTGACCCATCAATGTCTATCATACCTTCATTCTTCAGGTAGAGAATCACCTTTCCTATGACGCCTCTGATAGCTTGGGGTCCATACTGCTGTGCATACAGGGTGTGATCGAAGAATCGGTACACTTCCTCTTCGGAGTGGGCGAACTCGCAGGCTATTGTGGCAAGGACATGTGACCGAATGACCCTCTCCACAGCCAGCTTGGACCAGATTCTCTCTGGCTGCGCACAGACATAGCTCTCCATCAGATATTCTTGCTCATCCTCGCTCCCGGCGATCAGAAAAGATTCTCCGAACTTATCGTACCTTGGTCTCCCGGCACGGCCGACCATCTGCTTGTACTCGAGAACTGGAATCGGATGGTGTCCCAGCCCGGACTCATATCGGTGGTAACTGACCATCACAACTGTCCTCGCGGGCAAGTTGACCCCTGCTGCAAGAGTCGGAGTCGCCGTTATGACTTTGAGTATGTGACCTCGAAAAG
>CAZBVH010000079.1:0-5864 GCA_964495315.1 uncultured Candidatus Bathyarchaeia archaeon
ACACATATTCAGAGAGATGAGATCTTGGCGGTAGATGATCCTGAGAAAAGAGGACCATTAGAAGCACTACTCGGCCAGGCGCGCCTAATAGGAACTCGGGGAGTCGTTGTCGGCGTGTCTAGAATTGGTCTTGCTAGGCTGGGCGATGATAAAGACCATGCTCTTATCGAACACGTAAGGGGCAGGGCATGGAAGAGGAAAACCAAAGATGCCCTAATCGTTGCCACAGCTACCAAGGACGCTGACGTATTGGTGACAGATGATGACCGCTTGATAAGGCGGATGAAGAGGTATCCTGGCGCAAGATGTGAGGCCGTGAATTTCGAGGAATTCCAGACTCGCATAGCCAACTTGGATCCGAAGAAAGATCCTGACTTGGAACAGGAGGCACGGATAGCTCTCCTGCAGTTTCATACCTCTCAAATGCAGGGCACGAGAACTCACATTCTGTCGGCTGCTATACTAGTTCTGGCGATCTTTGAGATATGGTTCAGAATGCCAGACGCCATACGCACCCCTCTCGTAAACCTCTTCATGTCAGTGGTTCTAGGAATGGTCTTTGCTTCGATTTGCTTCTTTGCCGTACGGATATTCTGGTACGGCCAACTCGTCAGGTCTACGGTATGCACGCACAGAAGGGCCCCGATCAAGGATAAGCCTCTCATCTACCAACTCGACAAGGATATCATAGAAGATGCCAAGGAGGAAGCTGCAAGAAGAGGAGACAAGAAGCTGGATCCGATACTGAAATGGTTGACTAGAAGAGGAATGCATGACAACGCATATCAGACGTTTCTGATTTGTGTACTCATAGCATATGCCATTATGATTTTGATGCTGGTTGTGTCGCCCGGATTGACTTTTGGATTCAACGATCTGCAAGTACCACAGTGGCTAGCAGAAGCATTTCGCTGGTCTTCATCCGTCATAGGATCACTTGCAGTTCTTGCGATCGCCGATAGGTGTCGAAAGCCATCCTTGCGGATCCAGTACAGACCCGAGCCAATCTCTAAAGACCCCAGAAGATGGGTGCATGTCGATGTCTGTAACAAGCCCAGTTCGTTTCTTACAAGGAGTCCTGCATTTGAGTGTATAGGATCGGTCACTTACACCAGTCTGGACGGCATTGATGTGAAAGGGCCGCGTGAGACAAAATGGGAATCAAGACCTGAGCCAGAAAGTCTGCAGTATGACGCGGAAGGAAAGCCAGTGGGTCGTTCAATTGAAATCGGTACCCTCCAGCTATTGAAGGTAGAAACGATTCACCCCGGTGGTCGGCCGAAGGGACTAGATATTGCTGTCAAGTTTGATGGAGAGAACGATGCTTGGATATGGACACCGGAGAGCTACGTGAGATACAATAGACCTGAGTGTCAATTGAAAGAAGGCATCTATAGAGTAAAAGTCAGGATTGAGTCGCCTGGAATCGGTCCAGTGGAGGAGGAATTTATGCTGGAGAACAAGGGCGACAAGGCGGCGGGTCTCAGACTCATGCCTGCGAGCAAGTATCCTCGTGGGGCGGACCCGCGCTAGAAGGCAGCTTTGCTGCGATCGCTATGCGAAGGGCTGCCCCGTCTAGCTCAAGCAAAGGTCCAAGCTACGCTAGAGTCCGAGCTTCATCCGAGAATCTTGCCTCTCCACATCGGAGCCTCAGCCTACGAATTGAGCCTACGGCACACGCTACGGCCCTATAGCCTGCCTGAGCTTGGCCCCGAGACACCATACCAGCCTAGAAGTAGATCACGAGACTACGAAGATCTCTCCTCCAAGAGCTTCAGCAGAGTTCACTCGCAGGTCTCCTATACAGAAGACTCCAATCGGGTCGCGGACCGTAGCCCCAAACGCAGAAAAACCCCAGCCCTAGAGAACGACCACATTCTTACATTGCAGGCCTAACCATCGCGAACCTCTACTAACCATGCTGAAGAAGAAAATCGACACTCGCAGGATCAATAGCCATACCTTCTCGAAAGCCTTCGGCCTCGGAAATTTGTTAGCTTGTGTGCCCGCCTGCAAACTAATTTCCAAGCCTCCCCCAGTCTCCTTCTCTGAAGGCGTGGCTATGCTCCTCTACCTGAGGGGTCTGGAAGGTTCTCACTGTTGAGTCTGCGATATCTCTTGTCAGCTAGGAGAGTCTTTCCAAGGAGAACTTAAACTGGCTCTTTTCCTGAGGCTCCGTAGGATTGACCGTGTCCGTGTCATGATCTAGAGAAGATGAGTCGTGGGCCTTGCCTGAATCATTTCCCAGGAGAGGTTGAGATCTCTTCCCTGCTTCTCTGGGCTGTTGAATGTTTCTCACTGTGTTTCTTCATCATGCCATGAAATTCTAGCATGCGCTCGTAGCGAGGCCTCATCAGTTCAAGAGCCCGTCTCGATAACCAGAGGTTTCTACGCTCGTCCACGCGTCTCTCCAATCTCTCTAGCTCTGTCAGAGGCCTCCACATTCTAACCGATCGGATCCCTGCCGTTGACAAGGGCACAGTGACAATCCAGCTTGTCAAGTAGCCTCTTCTTTCTAGTGCGTGGAGGTTCGCATTGAGGCGCTTCGAGGGAATGCCGATCTTGTCTGCTAGGGCTTCGCAGTAAGAGGGGCTTTGACCTAGCTCGTCAATTACGCGGATCTGAAGCCCAGTCAACTTGGCTGATCTCTTCGCGTTGTCCACATCTCTCGCGTTCACGGCTGGACTCACACGTATCCTTCGAGGGGATAGCCTCCCTGGGTCCCCTCAATAACCTTCCGTCGATCATTCACCCAGGAAAGTCATGAATCGCCGCGACTGGCTTCTTGACTTAGGGCCAATACTCTCTTCCAAAGGTATGCAACTAAAGCCGGCATGAGCATGTCTCCTGCCGCGAACGAATACCCGTCAGTGAACTTGTCTGAGGCTCTGACATCACGTATCTTAGTTCTTCCCGCAAGGATCTCGTTGAGAATTGAGCCGTTCATCCTCACCTAAACTTGAAGAATAACGTCAACGTCTGCCCAATAGATTCTAGCATAGACTTCGATTGCCCTAGTGTCAGTGAGTATCTCAAAGACAACGTATCCGGTCTTGACCTCTTCGGGTCGCACCTTCTCCGGGAGATCGAATAGATTCTTAGATTCATAGGTGTATCCTTTGTCCACGCTGACGGTCCACCGGCGAAGAGAGGTCCTATCGAAGACATAGGTCTCCTTGAAGCCTACGTTCTTGATTGAGACTTCGATGACCAAGAGCTTGTAGCCTTTGTCTGCTTTGTATATTTCGACTTTGTCAGCATACCGGACTCTAATGAATGTGACTTGGACAGGGACCTTGGCCTCTCCGCTAAGACCACAATGCACTGTGAAGGTCTCGTTTACCTTGACTCGCTGACCCTTAACGGTGATGACAGGAGGACCAGGCGTCACCGTTCTAGTCAAAGTCACAGTCGAGGTGACAGTGACGCGACGCTCAGGGGCCACAGAAACTCCCACCAGAAAAGCCAAGACAATCATAACAGCCGCGGCGGCCCCAAACAGGATCTTTTCCTTCTTATGTGGCATGGCTATCAGCCCTCGACTCTTGAGCTCGCCTCAGTCTACGGTACTCCTTGATGATGCGTCTGACGGCATGCGATAGCGATGCTGCTTCCTCACTCTCCACAAGCCGGCGGAGGTAGCGGAACGTCTCCTCGTCTAGCGTAAGCTGAACCCTATGCTTCATGACCTATACACGCAACGTGTACAAGCCAGCATATGTGTGTAATTAGCCTAAAAACCTTACTCATACACACCTATACAGCCGACTCTCAATGAAGCGCCTACAGATCACGGTGGAGGACGAGCTCTATACGTGGCTGACGAAGGAGATCAAGGAGCTAAGGTTCGGAAGCTACTCACATGCGATCAACTACGCGCTGAAACATCTACGCGAAGAACTGGAGAAGGAGAAACGGAAGAGCTGACAACCCTGCCTTCGGCTATAGCCTCAGTTTTTTCTCGATATCAGTGACCTCTCTCAAAGGTTTGTAGAGCCGTAATATGTCCTTCCAGTGGATGATTCTAATGTAGGGTTTGATTTCGTGGAATGTTCCGCCGAGTAGGCTTCTGGCTTCAGCCTCAAACTTCTCTGTAGTGACTAGGAAAGGTTCAGCTCTCCAGTAGTCCCATGCATGCTTCAGCTTGACAAGAGCCTCATAGAAGTTTCCCGCTATGTGAACCTCCCATACGTGCGAAGGCGTCTTTTGCACCTCGGTGCGCCAGGCAACGTCGAGGCGCAGGTCGTTGATCCGGTACTCGGTTTCTGACACGAGCTTCTTCATCAGACCTATGTCCCTGATCATGTCTCTAAGCTCGTTATGGCTAGGCGGCAGGCTAAGCCATTCCACCATATTTAATATCAATAGTCGGGCTAAGGTTCGCGCATACGGTCTATAATTTTTTGGAAGCTGAGAAAACCTCCTCCTCTTTGGAACTTCCGTGGTCGGCGGCTCTTTAGGCTTGGCAGGGATCTTCACCTGATAACTTACAGGAGGTTTGAGGAACTCGTCGAAGATGAGTAGGTAGTCGCTCTCAGGAATGGGCCACCCGAAATGCCCCAGTGAACCCAGGAAGTAAGGAGGCCACGCGTCCTTGTTCTCGATAAATGAGAGCTCCTTTGATAGTTTGTGAACATTCACAGCTCCCGTTCTCAGCGTAATCAACTTGAATCGCCACGGATATTTTACCCTGCCTTCGGCTTTCTCATCAACCCAGAATGGCTCCGTGGTTTTCTCCCAGTGGCCAATGATGTGGCAGACGCCAACGAACACCGGCGGGTCAGATCCGATAACATAGAATATCCCCTTGTCATCAGCTTTGATCTTATCGCGGTCTACCTGACTGATTAAGGCGTAGACATTGTGCGTCTTGACTAGTTCGAAGTCATCAGCCGTGGTCGGAAAGATCCAGAAATTCGCCATTCAGATCACTTCTCCAAGACCACATCGGGTTGCCCGATTACGAGTCGTCTCCAATACACCTTCAGGTACTCCCTCACAAGTCTGACCGCGGCACGGTAGGGATTCAGACTCGGGCTGTGGTAGTCGTAGCCCTCAACCCACTGCCAGACGTTATCGATAAGATGCCTTATGGCATTCCGCCCACAGTATTCAGCAGCGACCTCCACTGCGAGCCTTCGATACGCCTCGTCAAGATAGGGGTCGCCGAACTGCCTGCCGAAGTGCAAGGGGGAAGGCCATGAAATGAACTCCCATTTCGCAGGTTTGCCCTTCCCGTCAACCGAGTTCAACTTTAGAATGCGGATGACTCTGTCCAGCTCCAGTTCGTCCGAGACATAGATGTTCACCTTATCCCTTGGGGAAAACTGTATCATGACCTCACTGAACGGTTTCAGCCGAATATGCATGTGTCCCTTCTCCGAATCTGGACCAGGTAGCAGAAGGCCCTTGGATTTCAAGTTGCATGTAGTCCGATCAAAGTCCAAGTTCGACCGGTAGACCGCAACGTCTCGTCCCATATGTTTGACCGAAAGATAGAGGGTCTATCCTCCCACATTTACTTTATCTCGTATCACGAGGTTAACTAATTGAGCCACTATCTCGTAATCAGGCTTGAGCCAAAGATAGAGAGGCTACTGCGAAAGGTTGCCAGAGCACGAGGTCAAGATGTCTCGAATTTTGTGAGGGCAATAATCCGCGCTGAGTTGGCTAAATTATCCCTTCTATCGGATTTTGAGAAAAAGGCCCTGGCAGTATTGCCAGAAGATTCGACGACCTTGAAAAAGGAGGGCGGAAACCCCTGAGCCAGTCAACCCGTGATTGGAAATACTCGCTGACGATTCGGAAACACATTCCTTCTGGCCGTCAGTACGTTCCTTCCGATGAGATCGTCGCAAGTGTCA
>CAZBVH010000080.1:0-5567 GCA_964495315.1 uncultured Candidatus Bathyarchaeia archaeon
ACTCGAACCTCGGGATTCTTAGATCTGGCACTCTCAACGGCATTTCTTGTTGCGGTCGCTATTCCAGACATCCTCATCAAAAGGTTCAGTGCAGTCCGCTCGCCGAGTAGAATGGATCTAACGGGTCCTTTGATCTCCAAGATCGCTTCTCCGTCTTCAACCGTCTCTCCGTCGGCTGCGAGCTGGCTCGTTTGGCAGCCTAGGCTTGAGAAGAGGATTGAAGCTTCCTTGAGTCCCGCGACGACCGCTTTCTCGCGGCAAAAGATGAGGGCATTGCCTTCAACTCTCTCTTCTATCAGTGATTCGCTTGTCACGTCGCCGAAGCCGAGGTCTTCACGGAGGAACTCTCGTATCCGTTCTTTGATCAATAGATTATCAGACATCTTACTCCGTCGCCGCCATGTGGCTAGGAATAGATGCTGTGACTTAAGGTTGTTGGCACTAGGAGGCGCAGCGTGAGCATCCTAGAATACGAGTGATTCGCGAAAAGGCGCGCTGCTCATAGGACAGATAAGAACTCCACGTCTGGATGGGTCTCCGGCGACTCTCTTATAGAAGATGTGTCTCCCTGAGTGATCATAATGGAGACTGCTTTGGTCAGATGTCCCGACTGCGGTCCAGTAAGCAATTGTGTTAGTTGACTGCCTCAGAATAGTTCAATGAACAGGAGGCAGGTGTTCAGACTGGCGTCTCCGCCGCACAGCGACAGCCACGGCCAAGACGACCCCGACCGCTACCGCCTCCCACGGAAAGCCAGATATCCCTGGAGGCTGAGATCCCGTCGTCGGTGTCGTTCCGCTCAGGGTAACCTTGTCGTCGCCCACCTTCAAGCCTGTCCCGGGTAGGGTGAATCTCATAGTCACCCGCAGGTCCACGTCGCCGTAATCCGTGTCAAGCTCATACTCTTTCATCCGTCGGATCACCGTGTTGCCTTCCGACTCCGAGGCCGTCCACTCGCCCAGTTTGTCATCGAAGGGGCGGAAATCCAGTCCCAGAGCCTCAGAAGGGTCGACCCGCCTGTCCGCACACATGAACTTTCTATCCACAACGAAGCTGCGCCATCTCAAGTCGTACTCCCTACCGTCTGTCCCAGTTATCGCACCCTCAACATCGAAACTCAAAGTGACATGCATCTCCTCCTCAGACTCGTCGAGGCCCAACTCTTCGATCTTAAGTCCCACCACCGAGGCGCCTGGAACAAGTGCTTTCACACCGGACTCGATGCTCTCACGCAACATACCCTTGAAAACGCCTGTCTCTCGCGAGTACGCGTCCTTCGCATCCGTGAACTGCGTCAGATCGTCGATCGGGAGCTCGATCTGTAGGTTGATCTCTACGTGAAACTTAGAGTCTATGACAGTCGCCGCCACTGTGCTGTCGTCAAGTGCCAGCACCGGTATCGCCGTCAAGGCGGGGAGCAGGAGCCCCAAACAGATCAACAGCCCAACGGATTTCCTATGCATATATACACCGCTAAGACAGCTTCAGCGTTTCTCTCTTCAAGACCTATGAGGGACATAGACCTGAAAAGATTTTTGCGATGATTCGACATCTCCTGAGACTAGACGGCATCTGCCAGAGACCCCTGTAGAATGGGCTAGTTCTCTTCTCGGAAGAGATAAATCCGTCCCGTTATATGAGGGGAAAGAACCGCAGGATGATCGCTGATGGCCTGAAGCTCCGGGCAACGTGAAGACTGATGTTGAGCTTTGAGCAGCTTGCATTTCTTGCTTCTGCCTCGTTCATAATCGGCTTCTCAGGGGCGATTGTTCCTGGACCGATGTTCGTGGCGACTGTTGTATGGTCGACTAAAAGAGGTCATATCGCAGGTCCACTGATTGTGTTTGGTCATATCGTTGCAGAGACACTGATCCTGCTTGCTCTACTTCTTGGTCTCAGCTTCGTCTTCCGGTCTGGCGAGGTGAGACTTCTCTCAGGAGTTCTTGGAGGTCTCTTCCTGATCTGGAGTAGCATCAACCTCCTGAGAACCTCGAGGTCTGCCGAGAGTCAAGTGCAGTTGAGGCTGGAAAGGAGCTCTCCCCTGAGCGGAAACCCTGTCCTAGCTGGGCTTACGACGAGCGTATCGAACCCATACTTCTTCATCTGGTGGGCGACGGTCGGAAACCACTACACAACATTAGGCCTGGAGACGGCCGGCTACCTAGGCGTGATAGTATTCGCTCTCTCGCATTGGCTCTCCGACCTCACTTGGTTCTCCTTGGTTTCGCTCTCGGTATCAAAGGGAAGGAAAGTGATGAGTGAAAAGATCTACCGATTAGTGCTGGCAGCATGCGGTATACTTCTGATGGCTCTGGGGGGCCTTTTCATAGTGGATTCGGCAGAGACAGTACTCGCAACCGTAGCCAAGTAGATTCTCTCATCCTCCCATCTGATTAGGTTGGTGGGAACAAGCCTTAAATCGGCTCCGGAATCCTTCGAAGACCGTGGCGAGAGCAGGAAATGTTTGATCCCGAAGAGTTTGTCGAGAATAAAGTTCGATGGTTGAAAGACGAGGTTGGAGGAAGAAAGTCTGTTGTCGCTGTCTCGGGAGGTGTAGACAGCACGACCACGGCAGTATTGGGACATATTGCGCTCGGCAAGAATCTCGACGTGGTATTCATAGACGACGGTCTCATGAGAGAAGGCGAGCCAAGCAGAGTGTCCAAGATATTTGAGCAACTCGGGATCAAGATCGAAGTGCGCAAGGTGGACGAACGGTTTTTCGCGGCACTGAAGGGTAAGACAGATCCCGAAGAAAAGCGAAGGGCGTTCAGGGACATATTCTACCGGTGCCTTGGAGAGATAACCAAAGAGATGGGGGCGAGCTGTCTCCTTCAGGGTACGATAGCTGCCGATATCGTCGAGACCCGCAAGGGAGTGAAGACTCAGCACAATGTCTTGGAGCAGATCGGCATTGACGCGGTCCAAGAGTACGGGTTCAAAGTTGTCGAGCCGCTAAAGGAGCTCTACAAACATGAGGTGAGAGCCGTAGCCAAAGAGCTTGGGCTACCGAGGGAAGTCTTTGACAGAAGACCGTTCCCCGGTCCAGGGCTCGCGTTGAGGGTCATTGGCGAGGTGACGCCCGATCGGGTGGAAAAAGTCAGAAAGGTGACGAGTATTGTGGAGGAAGAGACGGCGGAAACCAGTTGTTTCCAATCCTTTGCCGTACTAATGCAAGACAGGGCGACTGGGATCGACGCCGAGGGAGACAGGAACTACGGCGAGATCGTTGTCGTCAGGGTTGTAGACTCGGTAGACGCGATGACTGCCCAGCCTACAAGGCTAAGCTGGGAATCGATGAAGAAAATTGAGGAACGGATAGTGGGTGAAGTCCCCTCCATTGTTCGCGTCTTGTACGATATCTCACCGAAGCCTCCTGCAACGATCGAGTTCGAATGATCTTTGAACATGCTCGGCGACTCAGCCAGCGGCTCCAAGCAGAAGGTTCCCTAGGGCTCAGAGTTGGTCGAAGTCCCAACGAAATGCAGGTAGAAGTAAGTTATCCGATCGCCGAACTCAGGGAACACCCGATCACTTATCAGGACGAGGGTGTACACCCCGACGACTCCCAGAATCAGGCTGAGTGGGTAATGTGCTAGGCTCCAAGGCAGTATCTTATAGTAGACCAGCCAGATCTCAAGCGCAATGCGAAGAAAGTTCATCACTAGCAGGATGCCTGATGCTATCAGCAACACTTTGAGCTTGCGAATCCAACTCGTTCGGTGAATTGGAAGTATCAACCCGGACATCACTGCGACAACCTGAACCCCCGTGCATTCTCTTATGACTTGAATCGGGCCAACAAATGCCTCGTGGGATGCAGATGAGTAAGTCAGCGGGACCCCAACCAGATTCAGAATCATCGCCGAGACGAATGCTGTTGCTTGCTCAAGAAAGAAGTAGTCTGGGATATAGTACAGAAAGAGCGTTATCCCTAAAGCAGCGGAGACATAGATCAGAAGATCCTGAGTCACGTTGCGAGTCAAGTCCAGCCACCTATTTGTCCTCGGAGGGCTAGCTATCCTATTGCTGACTCTGATCTTTTATATCTTGGATCTTCCACTCGCCGCCGAGGTCTCTATGCTTCTTGGCACAGTATTCCTTGTCGTCGGTCTGATGATCCGGATTAGAAAACAGCCAGGATGAGGAGAGGAACCTATTGCGGCTCCTTTCCCAGCCATAGCTCGCGTATCTCTTCGTATCGGGACTTCTTTCCTCGAGTGCGGAGGCCAACAATCACGATAGCGATGCCGCAGAAAGCAGTCGCGATACCAATGTAGACTGGTGTGGGATTATCCACGACCGTGTCCATGGTTCCCGACTCCGTCCACTTGGCGGATGCTGTGAAGTAGATCTTCTTCTCATTGTCGCGATTGGTGTTGTCGAAAACGAAGTGGTACATACCCGCTCTCTCGATCTGCAGCTCGAACCTCCCAGTTCTGGTGTCATCGTAGCTGAACAGCAAGACTGCGGAGGAGTTGCCATCCCTCCACTCTTGGAAGTTCTCATCATCTACGACGAAGAACCGAATGCTTCCACTGTACACCTTGAAGTATCCACTGGCATTGGAGTTGGAGCCGAGCTGAGCCGAGAAGACGGCGTAGTCTCCGCTGTCTACGTTGAAGGTGTCCTTGTCGCAGATCGTCAGTTCCTGATCAAAGGTTGCTGGAACCCTGGCGATCTGCTTCCATGGCCCTATGAGGGCAAGGGATGTGCCGATAAGAATCATGGCTAGACCTAAAAGAACGAGCTTTCTCATGTCATGTTGGCCTCCTCAACTGGG
This sequence comes from uncultured Candidatus Bathyarchaeia archaeon, assembly GCA_964495315.1. Lineage (GTDB taxonomy): Archaea > Thermoproteota > Bathyarchaeia > RBG-16-48-13. The sequence continues at coordinate 4,784 of CAZBVH010000080.1, forward strand.
TGAAACTGGTTTGGAAGTTAAGTTCCTCTAACGATTGCTTGTAAATTTGAGTGCGAAAGAGACGGCTTTTTGCTTGGGAGAAGACAGAAATACGTTGCTAAAGAGCCTGCTATGCCTGATTCAGATGGGGAACCCCTTTTCTATTCGAGGAACTGCAGGATGCTTTCTAGCAGAGCTCTCCCTATGGATTCTCTCCAAACCGTCGAAGGAAAGTGAGGAGGGCCTCATGGTCTTCGCTGTGTTATGTCCTGTAAGTCTTCGGGGATTCCTGGAAGCGCTGTTGGTAGTTCTGGGAAACGCTCCTTCATTCTTTGCTCGGCGATCGTATTTGCTTCTCTGATTATCTTCTGGGCCTCCTCGGTAGCGCTGATGTCCATCTCTCTAGCCGAGAAGACTCCGGCTTCCAAGATGGTATCGTTGAGCATCTCGTTGACTTCACCCAGCTCTGACGCCACTTCCGGAAGGATGCCTCTGAGGGATCCCCTGGTTTCTCTAATGACGCCGATTACGGGTGCCATGCTGACCAGTATGTTACCGAGGTCCTCGATCGTCTCTAACCGGAGGCACACCTGTTCTAGTGCAAGTTGACTCCTGATGACGACTTGGGTCACCTTTCTGATCTCGGCGCACTCGTTGGCGTACATGGTTGCCCTGTCACCCTGTCCGGTCATCTTCGCCTTTACACACTTGTCGAACATCTCCTTGTCACGTTTGGCAAGTCTCGATGCGCTGGCGTCAAGCTTGCTGGACTGAAGTTTCAGCCTATACCGGGCGTCTGCGCACT
>CAZBVH010000081.1:0-5553 GCA_964495315.1 uncultured Candidatus Bathyarchaeia archaeon
ACAAAGAGTATTGCATTACCGCGCGGTCCAGACCGAGCAGTCCATTCGTCTCGGCTCCTGGATGGATTGGGATGATCCGAACCTTCTGCGGGAACTGGAGAAACGCATGGAAAATCCGAACGACATCATTGAGGTTCAAGGAAGAAAAGGCAAGGCATCCGGCAAAGTAGAACAGGTTGTGGGTAGACTGGGCTCGCGAGAGCTAGGTGGGTCATACTTCACCTTCTCCGACGAGAACAACTATACTATCTGGGCGCTTCTAAAGAAATGCCATGAACGCGGCTGGATATACCGAGGGAGAGATGTCATGCCTTGGTGTCCCCGTTGCTCCACGGCCCTTTCTCAACACGAGATCACCACTGAGGGCTATCGGGAACTCACCCATCCTGGCTTGACGTTGAGGTTCCCTCTACGCGAGCGTGGCGGTGAGGCGCTTCTGGTCTGGACGACAACGCCGTGGACGCTCTCCTCCAACGTTGCGGTCGCTGTGCATCCACACATGTCATATTTGAAGGTGCGCAGGGGGAAGGAAGTTCTGTACGTGGCGAAGGCTGCTATCTCGCGAATGCTGGGTGGGGACGGCGAGGTACTCGAAGAGTTCCCAGGAGAAAGGATGCTGACGTGGACTTATGATGGTCCCTTTGACGAGCTTCCAATCGCGAAGGAAAAGGGGGCTATCGAGTCTCACCGCGTGATCCCGTGGACAGCCGTCAGCGAGGTAGAAGGTACCGGGATTGTTCACATTGCTCCAGGCTGCGGCAAAGAGGACTTTGAGCTGAGCAGAGAGTATAAGCTCCCTGCAATATCGCCGCTGAATGAGTACGGGGTCTTCGTAGAAGGGTTTGGCTGGCTTTCAGGTCTTCCCGTCCAGGAATCAAGCAACCAGATAATCGAGCACCTGCGCCAGAAGGGCTTGCTCTTCAAGGTGGAGGACTATACGCACCGGTATCCTGTCTGCTGGCGTTGTGGATGTGAGCTTGTCTTCCGTCTGGTCGATGAATGGTTCATAGGTATGGGCAAGAGGTTTGACAAACCTCTAGACCAGATCTCGGCAGGAGAGAAGAGGGAGAATCTGCGTTACCAGATCATCGATGTAGCTCAGGAGACTGCGTGGATTCCTCCATTCGGTCTGCGCCAGGAAATCGACTGGCTCCTCAACATGGAGGATTGGATGATCTCTAAGAAGAGGTACTGGGGGCTTGCGCTTCCGATCTGGGAGTGTCCGAAATGCGGTAAATTCGATGTGATCGGCAGCATAGAGGAGCTGAGGTCTAGGGCGATCGCTGGCTGGGAGGAGTTCGAGGGTCATACTCCCCATCGTCCCTGGATAGATGCGGTGAAGATAGCCTGCCCGAGATGTGGGGAAGCGGCATCACGCATACCTGACGTGGGTAACCCCTGGCTGGATGCGGGAATAGTGACCTACTCGACGCTAGACTACCTAAATGACCGAGAGTATTGGCAGAAATGGTTCCCTGCGGACCTGATATGCGAGTCCCTCCCAGGTCAGTTCCGGAATTGGTTCTATTCTCTCTTGGCGATGAGTACTATAATGGAGGGGAAGCCGCCTTTCAAGACTTGTATCGGTTACGGCTTGGTGCTCGCAGAGGATGGTAGAGAGATGCACAAGTCGTGGGGGAATGCTATCTGGTTCGACGAGGCTGTGGAGACGATGGGTGCCGATGTCATGCGGTGGATGTACTGTAGGACCAATCCTGAGACCAATATGCTCTTCGGCTATGGTCTCGCTGGCGAGACAACGCGGAGGTTCATGATTCCGCTCTGGAACATATACAGCTTCTTCGTGACCTATGCTAGGCTTGATGGATGGACGCCCAAGAACGTCAGTGCTGATCTCTCGGTGCTGGATCGATGGATAGTCTCGAGGCTCCATGTACTCATCGACGGAGTGACCCGTGACTTGGAGGGCTACAACGCCTTTGAAGCATCTGCTCTCTTGGAGCAGTTTGTCGATGAGCTGTCCAAATGGTACGTTCGCCGCTCACGGCGAAGATTCTGGAAGAGCACGAAGGACGTGGACAAGATGGCGGCATACACAACCCTGTACACGTGCTTGACGACGCTTCTGAAACTTCTCGCGCCGCTTATCCCCTTTGTTACCGAGGAGATGTATCAGAACCTCGTGCGCGGTGTCAGACCCGACGCCCCTGAGAGTGTTCATCACAACGACTGGCCGTCTTCCGACCCTCGTCTGGTCGACCAAGACTTGATGGAAGACATGGATCTGGCGATGAAGGCGAGTGAGCTGGGGCGGTCACTTCGCAGCACCTCAGGGATTAGGCTCCGGCAACCTTTGGCGGTAGCAAAGATTTCTGCTGACGGGGATCTGCTTAAGCGTATAGGGAGAGTCTCCGACCTCATCAAGGATGAGCTGAACGTCAAGGATCTCGTCCTCTGCTCAGACAAGCTGGAGCTTCTCGACTACGTGGTTCGACCCATTCCAGATCAGCTCGGAGAGAAATATGGTGCAATGTTTCCGAGAATAAGGCGGTCCCTGAGTGAGTTGGATCCGAACAGCGTCGCAGCGCAGCTTCAGAGAGGACTGGGTGTGGACATCGACCTTGACGGCACCGTCATAACCCTAAGTGCAGAGGACATTGACCTACGAATTCAACCTAAGAAAGGATACGCCGTGGCTGAGGAAGGCGGAATCGTCCTCAGCATATGCACCGAGATCGACGAGAAGCTGGAGGAGGAGGGGGTTGCAAGGGACATCGTGCGCCACATCCAGAATCAACGCAAGATGGCCGGGTTCGAGATAGATGACTGGATAGAGACCTACTATGAGTCCGGGGAGAAGCTTGCACATGTCTTCTCGACTTTCGGTGACTACATCGCTGCTGAGACCTTGTCCAAGAGTTTGAGGAGGGGCAGACCCCCCGAAGTGGCTCATATCACACAGCTCAGAATAAGAGGAGAATCCTTGGAACTGGGCTTGGTAAGAATCACGTAGATGCTTCATTTACGATGCAACAGAGGAATGGCTCATCTGCAGTGTCTCTTGTCCATTGTCCCTCATACGGATCGGAGGTCAACGGGACGCGTCAAGTCTATAGATTGATAGATCTACTCACATTGCCTATTCGATCGAAGAGACAGACCTTGAACTAGTACTGGAGCGGGTATTCTTGCCAGAATCATATGCCGACTCTGGGCTGAGGAAGATAGGTCTGACTCCAGTATCCTTCGAGAGCTTGGGTGTAAGATCGATGTGTACCCTGATCGAGACCGCCGATCTGAACATCCTTGTAGATCCCGGAGTTTCCCTGGGACCTAGATGGGGTTTGCTACCTCATCCTGAAGAGTACATGGCGCTGAAGGAAGCCCGCGAACGAGTCAAGGATCTTGCCAAGAAGGCGGATGTCGTCACCATCTCCCACTACCACTATGACCACTACTCACCGGCGTGGAGGGAGATGGAACCGGTCTGGACTTGGAGCAACAGAGAAGTGTCTCAAGAGATTGTTGGTGGCAAGCGAGTCTTGGCAAAAGATATTCGAAGCAACATCAACTTCAGCCAGCGTCAGAGAGGGTGGTTCTTTCAAGACACGATCAAAGGCTGGGTGAAATCTCTGGAGGTTGCTGATGGCCGAATCTTCGAGGAGGGATCAACGAGACTCTCTTTTTCTCATCCTGTCTCTCATGGTGAAGAATCCTCTTTGGGCTATGTTCTGATGTTGAGCGTGGAATGCGACGATGAGCGGATCATGCACTGCTCTGATATTCAGGGTCCAGTCTCCCAGCGAGCCCTTAGGGTGATACTCGATTTCAAACCTAAAGTTGCAATAATCGGAGGGCCTCCCTTCTACCTCTCTGGCTTCAGGGTCAGTGAGACTGTGATCGATATTGCTCTCAGAAACGCGGAGAAGGCGGCAAGTGTGGTTCCTTTGATAATCTACGATCACCACGCCTTGAGGTCAGAAGACTGCTTTCAGAAGCTGTCAGGACTGAAGGAGTTCGCTGAGAGACATGGACACAAGATCGTTACTGCTGCAGAGTTCTCCGGCGCTCCCAACAAGCTGCTTGAAGCCAAGAGAAGAGAACTCTACAAAGAGAATCCGCCTAGCGGTCCTTTCCAGGAATGGACCCGCCTACGTGAGGACAAGCGGAGACAGAGAATCCCCCCGGTCTGAATGTCGCTATTCAAATCTGTTCTCAGAGGCGCTCTCCTGGGAAAAGGGTGCCTCGTTTATACTTTTCCCAAATCCCTAAAACCTAGTTTTCGAGCTTCTCTATGGGGCGTCGGATGGTCGGTCTGGCCCAGGGGATTCCTGTTGGTGGAAGATGTCCGGGATCTTGAGTTGACTGAGACGCCCTCCTCTCTTCGGAGGATGGTTTCACTTTCACTGTCCTCTATTCTTTTTATACTCTGCAATGAACATAAGTAACCAAGAGCCCGCCCCATCTCTTCGCATCGAAGGTGTATGTTCTATGGGCCTCGTGGAAGAGGCGTTAGGAACCCCCTCCGTCTTCAAAGATGAAAGTACTCTCTCTCTCGACTATGTCCCAGTCTCTCTTCCTGGCCGCAAGGGCGAACTTCTCGCGTTGACGCAGCTCTTTCGCTCTCTGATCGAGAGACCTGGGGAGGGAAGTCAGAGGGTACTCATCAAAGGCAAAGTAGGAACCGGCAAAACCGTCCTAGCTAAGCGTTTCGGCCAAGATTTTGAGAGAGCAGCCCAGGCTAGAAAGATCAACATTCGGTACGCGCATGTCAACTGCCGCATCGATGGCAGCTTCTTCAACACATTGAAGAATATCATTAGGGATAAGTTCCAGCAGACCTTCCCCGAACGAGGCTTCTCATCTGAGGAAGCTCTTCAGGTTCTCATGTCTCTACTTGACGAGAAAGACGCCCACTTACTCCTGGTCTTGGATGAGCTGGAGGCCCTAATAAACCGGGAAGGCTCCGCCCCCCTCTACAGCTTGAGCAGAATACAAGAGATCCGCCTTCCCGGATCTGCTCAGCGCCTCTCCCTAATCTGCATCTTTAGGACTCCCCAATGCGAGGATATCCTCCGTTCTCTGGACTCGAGCACGCGCGGCACCCTCGGCCACAGGATCATCGATCTGGATGAATATGATTCGGCAGAACTGCTAGAGATCCTGAACTATCGAATCAAAGAGTCGTTCAAAGAGAACGCCATCCTCGATGAGACGGTGACCTTGATCACCGATATCGCCTCTCAGCCGAATTCCGGAAGTGCCAGGGCTGCCATTGAACTCACCTATCTCTCCGGAAAATGTGCTGACAGCATGGGGTCTCCCGTGGTTCTGCCCATGCATGTTCGAATGGTTCAACCCCGCCTCTCCCTGGCGGTAAAGATCGGAGATCTGGAAGCCTTGAAGAGGCACGAGAAGCTGACTCTTCTAGCCGCCGCACGCATCTTGGCTTGCAGACCTGAAGAAGCCTATATAGGAATGGGCGAGGTTGAGAGAATGTACGCCATCGTCTGCGAAGAGTTCAGGGAAGAAAGCCGACGCCACACCCAGGTCTGGAAATATATACAGAGCCTCTCCTCTCTGGGTCTAATC
>CAZBVH010000082.1:0-2471 GCA_964495315.1 uncultured Candidatus Bathyarchaeia archaeon
AGACTATACCCAATTGACCCAGCATCAGAAATCTCATTGATTGGAGGAAGGCGTTCAGAACTCCTGTCCATCTGGCAGGACATTCCTCGTCATTAGAAATCGTGTCTTGGTTCTTCGCTTGCGGAAGCATGGAACCCAGATTACGAATATAGGTGGGTCTGAAGCTTCAAAGGCATCTTGGATATCAGCCTATGCATCCAAGAATCCATAAGTTCGCTTGGGTTGAAGGGCTCAGGTCATGTTTCATACAGTCTGAATTCCCAAGAATCTTTCTCAGCAAGAACCTGCCTCAGGATTGCTGAGGCTTTCTCCTCATCCATCACCATAAGCAGTTTCCCGACATGTTTGCAGAGCTGCTTCGTCTGAGAGATCTTGCTCCAATCTTCACAGTCATGCATGATGAGGCGATTCTGAAGGTCTATCGTTATACGGTAGCCTCTCACGAGTGCTGTTACTTGCTTCTCTGTCGATTCCTGAATAGTCACCTCTTGGTCTTCAAGGCGTCGGGCTCTTTCCAGCCTGAACCGATCGATAACTCCCTTGAGCAGGTCTTCGAAAGCCATCTCTTCGGGGCGCATGAAAGCTTCAAGCGACCCTGTCTCTGCCCTAGGTGGTGCATTGAGATAATTCTCCACGGCAGTTTTAGTCCCAGCTTGTATAGGTGTCAGATTGCCTGTCATCTCTAAAGCTTGCAGGCAGTTCTCAACAGCATATCCATGGTAATGGTTATTGAAGTATCCATAGACCGTTCGGACTTTCTCAGCGACCTGCTTGACCTTCGGGATCCACGGCTTCAATTCGTCGAGGCTATACCGATAATCATACCAGGGTCTTCTTCCTTTTCCATGCCACCTGAAATACGCTATATCCGATGTCACTTGTACTTCTGGGGGGAGCAGAGGTTCGTCAACGATCGTATACGCCACGTTATATTTCTTGAGTAATCGCCAGGTTTCTCCGCTCATCCATGAGCGGTCTCTGAACTCCACAGCGAATCCTATGTTAGCGGGAAGGATCTGAAAGAATCCCTCCAATAGCTCCAAGTCGAAAACGAGCTTTGGCGGCAGCTGGATGAGCATACAACCTAACTTCCCATTTAGCGAGAGGGGTTCCATCAGCTCGCAGAAACGTGTGAGATCTTCCTCAACCCCTCGTTTCAAGTCCAGCTTCTTCTCATGGGTTATCAGCTTGGGAAGCTTTGCGGCAAATATGAAGTCTGTTGGCGAGTATCTCAGCCAGCCCATCGCGGTGCCTTTGGAAGGGTAGCTGTAGAATGTGGAGTCTATCTCAACCGTTTTGAAGACTCTTGAGTATGCAGTGAGCATTCTCTGCTCTTTCTTCCGGTAGAACGGTCCGATCCATTCCTTGTAGCTCCATCCGGAGGTCCCGAGCATTATGTCCCCCATCGTCTTCACCAGAGTTCAAACAGCCACATCATTGCCATTACCTCTTATGGCCGAAGCGCTTTGACATTTTCGCTGAACAATTCTTAATACTAGAAAGAATAGAATCGCAAGAAACTTCTAACGATTATCGGTGAATCGGATAGATGAACGAGATCCACTATTTTAAGGAGACTGGCAAGAAGAATACGGAAGAGACACTTCAACTTGTGAAGAAGCGAGCTCAAGAACTCGGAATTAAAGATATTGTCATAGCATCAAATCACGGATATACTGCGCTAGAAGCGGCAAAGATTCTGAAAGGCACCGGCTGCAACATAATCGCTGTCGGCATCAGCTACGGACATAAGGATGAAGGCTGGACAATGACCGAAAAAGAAAAGCAAAAACTCGAAAGTGCGGGAATCAGAGTCTTGACCTGCCTGATCGCACTAGGCGGAAATGTGGATAGAGCATTCACGAAAGAATTCGGCGGGATAAGCTTCGCAGAAGTCGTCGCTCAGACACTCTACCTATTCTCCCAAGGAATGAAAGTCTGCGTCGAGATCGTCCTTATGGCTGCGGACGCAGGTCTAATCGATATGGATCGAGAGGTCATAGCTGTCGGAGGAACAGATAAAGGCGCAGACACGGCAATCGTCGTGAAACCATCATACCCCAGAAAATTACTCGACCTAAGGATATCAGAGATCATATGTAAACCAAGATGCGGATAGCCCCCTATGCCAACCAGTAGGAAAATCTCTATCCAGTTTCATGACCGAGATACGATTCTGAGGGATTGGAAAGATGCACATCATAGGAATAAGTGGGAGCCCGAGAGTCGGAGGTAACACTGACATAATCCTTCAGGAGGCCTTGAACGCGGATAAGGAGGAAGGCGCAACCGTGAAGCTGATACGCCTCTCTGACTACAACCTCAAGCCCTGCGACGGCTGCGCAACGTGCTTCAAAACCAAGAAATGCGTCATCGACGATGACGGAGAGAAGATCTACCAGAAGATTCTCAAAGCGGATGGAGTCCTGTCTCTTATACACATCTCCAAGCCCACGAGACCGTACTAGATC
>CAZBVH010000082.1:2481-5515 GCA_964495315.1 uncultured Candidatus Bathyarchaeia archaeon
GGAGTCATCCTGGGAAGCCCATACCATGCCAAGCAGCATATACCCAATTGCGGAAGAGCAGACCTTCCTAAGTCTTCATGTCTCCGCCCGTTTCAAACCTCGCAGCAGGATTGAAGAGAAGTCTGACAGCGATGGACCCTTGGAGAAATTCTGGTACGGGACATTCCAAAGAATCAATGATTCCGATAATTGCAGAGGAGAAGCCTAGGCCGCTTCATATGCGAGATGAGCATTACCGCTATTCCCAGAGATAAGCCTAGAAAGATCGATTCCCAAGGGTATCCCGGCACTTGAAGGGACTTCCGAACGGCAATCTTCTCTCCAAATGGTCCATAACTTCCAGGTGAAACCCATCGCCATTTTTCCTCTCCGCTCCTTGTCACTTCTCGTTTGTAGAATTCAAAGTAGACCGAGAACGTGTAGTCGCCATCGGCTGTGCTTTCAGGTATAGTGAAGATGATTTCCAGGACCTTCGTCTCTCCGGGGTTGATTATGAGTTCTCCTGTCCAAATCGTTGTTCCGAAGTCGAATCTCAGTTCGACCTTTGTTATCTTCACGGTTGTGTCGCTGAAGGGGTCAGAAATCGTTAGAGCACATTTGCCTTGATCCCCCGGCTTATACCTTAGACTGTCAAAGCTAACGCTGTCGATATGTCCAAGAGCGGCTGAGAGTTGAGGGCTTATCCCTAGGATAAGAATGAGAATAGAGATAAGACCGAGCTTCGGCTTCAAGCCTATTTTTCACCCTCATCTCGGAATCGAAAAGGGTTGATTGGGGAGAGATCTAGTCCCCCTTATCATGGCAGGTAGTTGTCAGCCTGCTCTGTTCCGCAGAGTGGGAAATACCGTGGAGGGTATTCCGATACTCTGGTCTATAGTCTGTTGTTGCATCCGAGCAGTCGGATCTTCTGTCTTATCGTCTCTTTGATGGCTTGTCTGGCGGACTCATTGACCCCGAAGAAGCTTGCGGCATCTTTATCCTCTTTCATTGCAGCCTGTATTGTGCTGAAGTATGTTACGCCGAGCGCAGTGGCCACGTTTACCTTTGTTACGCCGTACTGGGCTGTCCGCTTGAGAGATTCGTCGGGTATTCCAGTTCCCCCGTGTAGCACGAGAGGCTTCTTCACCATCTTGTTGATTTTCTGGAGTCTGTCGAAGTCGATCTTCGCTTTTCCACGATATAATCCGTGAACCGTTCCCACCGATGCAGCAAGAGCGTCGATACCTGTCGCCTTAACGAATTCCACTGCTTCTTCAGGCACCGTAAATACCGACTCGTCGAGTCCACCCGACTCTCCTCCTTTGGCAGACGTCATGTGACCCAGTTCTGCCTCAACAGTGGTTCCTGCTATGCGGGCTACGTCGACGACTCTCTTTGTTATCTCTATATTCTCAGCCATCGGGAGTGCAGACTTGTCTATCATCACTGATGAGCAGCCGGACACGATTGCCTTCACTGCTATGTCGAAGCTGCCTCCGTGGTCGAGATGTAGTGCGACAGGGATCTCTGTTTTCGCGATTGCTGATCTAGCGATTTCACACCACCAACTGAACCGGCTCTGAGGTCCTGGAAGCATCTCATGTACTTGCAGGATTGCTGGAGCTTTCTCTTCTTCAGAGGTCTCGATTACAGCCGTGATGAAATCGGTATTGAAGAAGTTGAATGCTGGAATAGCATACTTCTCGTCATATGCTCTTTTTAGGAGAGTTGCCATGTGAACAAGGGTCATTCATCTATCACTGAGACTTATTCAGGCAATCAGGAAATAGTTTAATCTTGTGTAGGCTTCAGCCGAAGATAAAGTGAATTGAATCTGCCGTTGGACTTTCTGTGCATCTCAAGCGATCTCTCGCGGAATCAGTATGCTGGGAAAGAGGAGGGAGACCCAAGTGCGGCACAGGATACGGCGTTCTAGTCCAGTCCTAGCAGTCTTGAAGGATTATCTTTCGCTAGAATCCCAACCTCTTTCTCCGATATTCCGTACATTAAAAGCGATTTGATGAAGGCCCGCATCCCCTCCACTGGGCTTGGATTGTGCGCTTGGCCTAGATCCGTTACGATCAGGCATCGCTCAACCCCGAATTTCCTTACTCCATCAGCCACTAATCTTGGGTCTCTTAGGGTTGGGGCGAGGGTTGAACCATAGTCCCACTCCAGGTATGCTCCAAGAGAAACTAACTCTTCCAAGTCCTTCATCTCAGGGTTTCGCGGCGGCATCCCGGGTCTCTGCGTCTTGCTCGACTCCAAACCCATGGTATGGGTGAACACGATCTTCTTTACTCCAGCTTTTGCAGCTTCTTTCACAAGGGCCTTCGACTCTTGCATGTAAAGGTGACCTGTTGAGAGTATTATGTCAGCTGACGCGATCATGTCAAGGATATCATGGATGTCGGGCACAAGTTCTCCTTCAGAATCCAGAATCCGAATTCCCTCGGGTACAGGCTGTTTGTGAACTGGGGGTCTGACTCTTGGATAGGGCCAGTTCGGTTCTCCTACGAGTTCGATGTGGAATGCTGAGTAGAGGGTTGGCATCCAGACTTCCCTTGCGCCGAAGTCAATTGCCGCCGAGACCGCATGCTTGTTTATTCCTCCTACAGGACTATTGAGAACGATTCCGCCGAAGATCTCCATCCCAAGTACGGATCGAGCGACCAATTCTGCTCTTGCCGCCGTGGGAAAGTGATGGTTCTTGAAGAGGAGTGCCCTGTATCCTGCCTTCTGGGCCTGTCTCGCCATCGTTATCTCGTCTGTGTACCTCTCATAGACATCTGGACCTAAGTGAAGATGGATGTCGCAGACATCCTCCAATAGTTCTTCGCCTACAGTTTCCATATACGAGGACATCATGACGTTCACTTCATGTGAAACCAAGCTAACTACTTGGGCAGATTTCTATCTTCCGATTGCACAGACAAGAGAAGAAAGCGAATCACGCGGCTCTCTTCCTGACGGAAATAGAATGCTGGGTCATCTGGATGCTCGCTGGGCGTCCACGTACTGAGGCATGAGAGACACGCACGAATGGTTGGAAGCC
>CAZBVH010000083.1:0-5165 GCA_964495315.1 uncultured Candidatus Bathyarchaeia archaeon
CTCTCAATGATCAGGCGTCCACGGTCCATTCCAATCCTATCAACTTCGAAGGGTTCCGTGACTCCATGGCTCTCAAGGAGGTACTTGTCCGTGATCAGGATAGCTGGAATCTGGTATTTCTCAGCTAGATTGAAGGCTTCCATAGTCTTGTAGAAGCATTCCTCTACGTCGCCTGGAGCTATCGCCAACCTTGGGAACTCTCCTTGGGATGCATGGATTGCGAATCGAAGGTCTCCCTGCGCAGAATACGTGGGGAGACCAGTACTCGGCCCGGTTCTCTGACCAAGCATTATTACAACAGGATTTTCTGTCATGGCGGCCATACCCAAGCCTTCGCTCATAAGGCAGAATCCTCCACCAGAGGTGAATGTCATGGCTCTTACACCCGCGAACGCAGCACCAGCAACCATGTTGATGGCTGAGATCTCGCCCTCGGCCTGCATTAAAATCATGCCGTACTCTCTTTCGAGCTGCGCCAAGAAGTGGAGAAGTGGAGTAGTGGGCGTCATGGGGTAAGCGGCGCAGAACTTACAACCTGCCCGGATGGCACCGAGACCTACCGCCTCGTTTCCCGTGATCAGGAGTCTCCTTTTCGCAGCTGAAGGTGTTTTCTCCAACCTGTACCCGAAGTCGCCCAAGTAGTGTTCTTTGGCGTGGTCATACCCCATTCTTGCTGCTTTGACGTTGATCTCTGCTACTTCTCCCTTGAAGGTATCCCTGATTACATCGCTCAGAATCTCTGGATCACAGTCCAGAAGACCCATTGCAGTCCCCAGAGCCACCGTGTTCCTCATGATTAATTCACCCTTAAGCTCCTTGACTATTCCTGTCAAGGGCATAGGGTACATTCGAAGGTTGCCCGCACCTGGCTCCTCACGGCTGAAACCTGCTTCTTGCTCGTCGTACACTACTCCTCCGCCGGGGGCGAGTTCGTCTCTGTGAAGTAGAGTTGTCTCCTTGTTCAGTGCCAGAAGCAGATCTATGGTATCAGCCTGGGAGTATATCTCTTCGACATCTGCTCGGACAGTGTAGAAATTGTGTCCCCCTCTTATGAGAGAGGGATAGTCATTGGTGCCAAATACGTGGAGTCCTGCTCTCAGACAAGACTTGGCAAGAAGGAAACCTGAACGTGTTATTCCGGCACCAGCCTCTCCTCCTATCATTATGGAAATCTTGTTCACGATCACGAGAAACACCCCGGTTCTAGATGAGTTTCTCCCGGGTTTCGGCGTCTATGATATGTATTGCGTTGAACGGGCAGCCTTCAGCTGACTGCCTGATACAGCCCAGCTCGTCCGTCTCCAGCATTTCCCTTGTTACATTATCCTTCTCTTTGATCTTTTCAGCTCCTTTGATGGTGGTCTTTCCATCAATTTCTGAAAGCTGGAAGAACTGTGGACACAGTTCAACACAGGCTCCGAATCCTTGACAGGTGACTCTATCCACTTCAACCCTAAACTTGGCCATGTCTACATCCCCACCGTACCTATCGTCACCATGTTCACTATAGACATTTATGATGGAGTAGAGATCGAATACCGCTCGACCAAGAATCGCGTTAAGACAGTCTCAAGAACACGCTGTTCCCCATTATCTAGCCATTTATCAGAGTATCCAAAAGAGTCGGGAGGATTGGTGGGTGGCCAAGGGAGACCCTACTTAACAGTTCTTCCTTGTTGTCCTTGCTTGGAGAATGGATTGCAAGCCGGTGCTTGTGATGTCGCTCTAACCGCCTTCAAAAATAGGCTTCTGCCACTCGTCCCACCAGGTCTCGTTCTCCGCAAGATAATCACGGGCCTCTTGAAGCAGCCTATAGTGAAGGTTCTCCTGCTTCATCAGAAACTCTAGCGGTGCTGCTCCTGCTGTGTCTTTCAGTTTCTCACACGCCTCTTTGTACATGTTGTAGAAGTATCGCTCTGTCTTCATGCCAACATCCAAGACACCCAAATCTGCCTGAACCGAGTTGCTGGCATCCTTGACGACCTCTGTGGGGTCCTGCCAATCATGCTTTACGCCAGCCTCCAGCATCTCACGTTCCGATGCAATTGGTTTCGAAAAGTCGAGATCGACTTTCAGCTCCATTGCGGTATCGGGGTCTATCCATCCCTTTCCCGCCTTCAGCGAGTCCATCTCGACCAGTATCAGTTTCAGGTGTTTAATCTCCTCCTTCCCGAGAAAAGTGAACATCTCCTGTCCGTTCGGGTCATGGGTTATCTGTGCAGCCCGCTGGAAGAAGTTATATCCCAAACGCTCGTTCTCTGCGGCTGTTTTCAATATGAGCAATGGGTCTTCGCTGGCACTCATCTGTTGTCTCACCCCTTCCTCTAGTCCCTTTGTTTCCGACTCGTCTCTTTGAGTTGTTCCTATATCTATTTTGCCAAGAGACTGGGTGGAGGGTCCATGATAGGAGCTGTCGATCAAGGTTTGAACCATGGTCTGATCTGATCCATCAGACTATGTGTCCGGTGGGTTCTTCACGTTTCTCGGATCTCCTCTGAGTTGAGATGAATCTCTCTAAGCCTCCTTTGACAGCTTAGGTTTGATGACTGTTTGGGTGTTTGTAAAATAGATTGACGACCCAGGCGGGTCATACTTGTCTGTCTTGAGAACTCTCGTGAGGATCAACCTTGTCGCGATCTTTGACTCTTCCTCAAGCGTGCACTTATTCTCTTCTTCCTTCACTGTTTCAAAATTAAGCTCGTCAACAACTGAGGCTTAGAGCTCTGGAGGCGAGTATATCCTCGTGTCGGGGGCCCCTTCCTTTCGGCAGGTATTGCGGTCGCGACCAGGTTCTGCGAGTTGAATCCGTACTCACGGGTTCCTGCCTGATCGATCGTGCGTCCTACCTTCAGTAAGACGTACCTTGTCTTGAGGAATGAGCCATCGCTCAGTTTGTATACGTTCCAGTCTTCCTCCTCTATCTTGAAATCAACGTCCACAGGTGATTCCAACGGATGGACCATCCCGAATGTCCTATTGGGTCTACCTGATCTGTCCTGATCCCAGTGGATTTGTCTTTTCATCAGGTCCTCTTTCTGAAGGGGCTCGAATCCACTCGAAAGACACCTGAACAGACTCGAAAGAGAACAAAAGGAGTCACCCAGCCCAATCCTACGCTAAAAGAGATTAGGAAGTGCTCAGTTCTCTTAGAGATACGTGGATCCCCGGTCCTTCCCTGCAGCAAGACGGATTGGCTTCCACAGATAATACCGCTATCTTAGATAGCAAGAAGGATTGCTTGGTTGCATCTTAGAAGTAGTTTTCTGAAAGAGGGGGTTCAGCGAACCATAGCTCGTTCTCTACTAAAATCAACTGGACTAGGAGATAAGGACATAGCAAAACCTTGGATCGCCGTCGTGAACTCCTGGAACGAGATTGTTCCAGGTCACATACACCTAAGGGAACTCTCGGCGGCAGTAAAGGAGGGTGTGAGGTCGGCTGGAGGCACCCCCTTCGAGTTCGACACTATAGCGATCTGCGACGGTATGTTGCACGGTACGGTTGGGATGGGCTATTCCCTTCCGAGTCGGGAGATCATAGCAGATACGATTGAGACCATGGTGGAAGCACACCAGTTTGACGCCATGGTTCTGATCTGCGCCTGCGACAAGAATGTTCCTGCTCACCTCATGGCTGCGGCTAGACTTGACATACCCTCAATCGTTGTTACTGGCGGTCCAATGCTCCCCGGGGAATTCAAGGGAAAGCACATTACCCTTACAGACGGAAGGGAACTTATCGGAGCGTTCAAGGCAGGTAAGCTTACCGAGTCTGAATTGAAAGAAGCGGAGGACTCTATCTGTCCCGGTCCGGGAACCTGCGCGATGCTCGGAACAGCAAATACCATGGCGGTCGTCACTGAGGCGATTGGGATGTCTCTCCCGGGCTGTGCCACCGCCCATGCAGTCTCCTCAAAGAAGAGGAGGATCGCAAAGGATAGCGGCGTGAAGATTATGGAGCTGCTGGAGAAAGGCATCAAGCCCTCGCATATCATCACTGAGGCATCACTCGAGAACGCGATCACCGTGGATGTCGCACTCGGAGGATCATTAAACGCCTGTCTGCACATACCAGCAATAGCGAATGAGCTCGGTCTTTCAGTCGGATTCGACGACTTCGACAGAATAAATCGCCGGACACCACACGTCGCAGCCATCAGACCCTCCGGACCTTATACACTCCTCGACTTGGACAAAGCAGGGGGAGTACCTGCCGTCATGCGGGTCCTGCATCCTCTACTTCACGTTGAAGCGCTTACTGT
Source organism: uncultured Candidatus Bathyarchaeia archaeon (assembly GCA_964495315.1). Lineage (GTDB taxonomy): Archaea > Thermoproteota > Bathyarchaeia > RBG-16-48-13. The sequence goes on from CAZBVH010000083.1 coordinate 4,262, forward strand.
CACAGGTCATCCACTCAGCAAGAGCATCGAATCAGTGAAATACGTAGTAGGAGACGTTATCCGGTCCTTGGACAACCCAGTTCACCCGGAAGGAGGAGTTGCAGTCCTCTATGGCAACCTGGCCCCTGAGGGAGCGCTGGTTAGGCAAGTTGCGGTTAGGACCGAGATGTTAGAACACCAAGGCCCTGCTCGCGTTTTCGACTCAATGGAAGAAGCAGACTCCGCCATCTGGAAGGGCGAGATAGTTGGCGGTGAGATCATTGTGATCAGATATGAGGGTCCAAAAGGAGGACCAGGGATGAGAGAGATGCACGCAGTAACCTCGCTACTCGTTGGAATGGGGCTGGACTCCTCGGTTGCCCTCGTGACCGATGGAAGGTTCTCGGGATCCACTCGCGGTCCTGTGATAGGCTATGTCTCGCCCGAAGCGGCAGAGGGAGGCCCAATCGGTCTAGTAAGGGACGGGGACATACTGCGCTACAGTATCCCAAACAGGAAGCTTGAGGCAGTTCTCTCTAGGCAGGAGTTCAGCTCCCGCAAGAATTCTTGGTCCCCTAAGATCAAGGATGTGAAACCGTACCTGCGAAGATACTCAAGCATGGCGATGCCAGGTAGCCGAGGAGGGATTCTGCGTACTCCCTCCTGATAGCCACACCAGTGGGAGAAGGCTTCGCAGAGATGAGGACGGAGTCCAACCGACGGGTGGAACGGTCATCCTATGGATATCGGAACGGCCCCTCGTAGCGCGTCTTCCTGAATGGTGCTTCAAGCAGCTGGAAGTATTGGGTCTCCATCTTCCATAGGACCTCTTCGATTCGTGGGCTAGGATCCGCGTAGAGGACACAGTTGGAGTGACTCTCAACGAAGAGGTCGAAGTCCAGTTCTTGGAGCCTGTGCAGCGATC
>CAZBVH010000084.1:0-636 GCA_964495315.1 uncultured Candidatus Bathyarchaeia archaeon
CTATCAGGAAAGGTATCACTAATGTTCTTCCCTCGTAGGACAATGTTGGCGTGTCTAATGACACATCGGGACAGGACAGCGATCCTAATACTGAACCATAACGGAAGAACTCTTCTGAAGAGCTGTCTCGATAGCCTACTCAACCTCGTTCCCGACCAAGCTGACGTGTATGTCGTGGACAACGGAAGTACTGACGGTTCTCTCCCTTTTCTCAGGAGGTTCTACAGGTGGGTGAAGGTTCTTGCCTTCGACAGGAACTTGGGCTTCGCTGAAGCATACAACATTTCTATCCGCAAAATAGAGGCAGATTATGCGCTGCTTCTGAACAACGATGTTGTTGCTCGGGATCCCAGCTTCGTCATGAATCTCTTGGAGCCTATGCAATCTGATTCAAGTGTTGCAGCGGTCACATGTAAGATTCTGTTTCTTAGGAAGCCTGATACTATCAACTCTGTTGGAGGGATGGCGTATTGCTGGACGAACATAGTGGATATAGGCTTCGATGAGAAGGACCAGGGCCAGTATGATAACCCTCCCACCGAGCCGTTCTCCTTCTGCGGTGCGGCAGCGTTAGTCCGAAGATCCTTATTCCTCAAAGCAGGTGGATTCGACTCAAAGATGTTCGCCTATGCTGAA
>CAZBVH010000084.1:646-5149 GCA_964495315.1 uncultured Candidatus Bathyarchaeia archaeon
GCTGAAGACTTCGACATCAGCTGGAGGCTCCGACTGCTGGGCTACAAGATCCTGTACGCGCCACGCGCTGCGGTGATGCATCAGTTCTCAGCCTCATGGAAGGAGTTCGGTCCGGCTAAAGTCTATCTCGTTCCCCGGAACTTCCTCAGGTCCATGCTGAAGAACTACGCATCCTCAACTCTGCTCAAGGCGGTTCCCGTCTACGTCATTCATCACCTCTTCATAAGATTCTCAGGATACCTCTTCGCCATTCGAAACCCGCTGTACGCATGGCTTACGCTGAAGGCTTTCCTGTGGAACATTTACTCGCTCAAGGACACGATGAGGGAGCGGCGAAGGATACAGGGCTGTAGAACAGTCTCCGACTCAAAGATCATGGAACGGATGAGCGGCGTTGTGGCTGAGCCTCTTAACCGCTTGATCCATGAAACCCGTGTCCGAAGAGCTCGACTGTTCACCCGACCTGAACCTCTCGATCCCTCCATTTGCTGAGGAATGCCATCTGTCTATGCAACAGCCGTCATCTCTTTCTGGTATGCTCTACCTGGCATAATAGCGTCGAAGCGGAAAGAAACATTTCTATATAGAGTATGAACTTGCTACCTGCAGGACGACGTGATTGCATGGTCGCTGATCTTCGAGAGATATTGCCAATCCTGAGGTGCCCGAGGACACATGCAAGGTTGAGTCTTTCGAGAGACAAGCTGATATCAGAAGGGGGCGAAGAATACCCAATTCTTTGGGGGAAACCGATTCTTGTAAAGTACCCACAAGAAATCAATCTGAACCAGCCATCTCAAGAAAAGATATCTCGGAATCAACCGAGCTACTCTGTGCCAGAAGTCTTCGACTCGCCGCTTCGCAGAATTTTGCATCTAGGTTCTGGCAATATACCGTGCTCTGACCCACGCGTTGTCTCGCTCGATGTCACACCAGCCCCCAACGTCGATGTGGTTGCCGAAGCCGAAGAACTGCCCTTCATGGACAACACTTTTGACTATGTTGAATCGGGAGCAGTATTGGAACACGTCTATGACCCAATTCTCGCAGCAAGAGAAGTCAAGAGAATTCTCAAACCCTCAGCAGTCTTCAGAATAGATACTGCATTCATGCAGTCATATCATGGTCACCCTGGACACTACTTCAACCTGACCCCTCAAGCGGTCGAGACGTTCCTAGTCGACGACTTTATCATGGAGGCATCTCATGTCCCAGACTCTGCTACTCCACTGAAGTCGCTAGTCGACCTAATTGAACGCTTTCTTTCCTATCTTCCTGAGGAGCAGAAATTGAGGTTGATGAGTCTCTCTTTGGACGAGTTTATGAAGATGATGAAATCTGATATGACTCGTAGGAATACTTTGTTGTCTTCTTTCTCCGAGTACGCTCTCAGAAGCTTAGCGGCAAGCTTTGTAGTCATGGGTAGAAAACCGCACAACTGGGAAGAGGTTGTTGGGAGAATGCGTGGTCAGAAAGAGATCCTTGATGAATGGAATATATTGAAGAGAGAATACTACGCGTTGCGAATGGAAGTGATGTTAAGACATCATGAAGTCCTTTTCTACAGACGCTTATGTCAGGAGAAGGACGCTCACTATCCAACAAACATTCCGGATCCTGACGCGATAGATTCGATATTGGAACGCTGCAAAATCCGTGATCCACTCTCCATGGAGTCCCTTCAGAAGTCTGTGAATGACTTGCACGGAGCAGAGCAGACTCTCAGGCAGGCCCGCGATCAATGGATATCGTACTTAACAAGATGAAGGGACTGATTGCAGAACTTCGCTAGAAGGATCAGGATTTTCAGTTCAGGCAAACCGAACAACGGCTCTTCTTTGGGTTGACTATCCGGAGCTACTCTTCCTCATCTTCTTGCAAACGTCTCTGAGAAAGCTTCCGGCCCCATCATGCACGATGGTTCTGAACGTTGCCACTACAGTCTTTCGAAACTTGCCGCGCCTTGTTCCCTCAGGAAGGAGTCTGTCGATTCTCTTGGCATAGGAACACATGATATGATATCCGAAGCTTTCTCTGATTGCGCCGAGTTCTCTGAGGAGGCTTGAGAGCTCGTGCATGGCTTTGCTTAGGTCTTGAGCTAGTGCTGCCTTCTCAGCCTCTAAGCTCTGAATCGTCGACTCACGGAGAGCCAGCTCTCTACTAACATTACTCAACTGTTCAGTTAGCCTCAGCTTCTCATCTTCCATACTCCGGATCGCCGACTCGCGTTCAGCAAGTTCCCTGTCAGCCCTGTTCAACTGTTCAGTCTGCTCCAGCTTTTCAGCCTCTAAGCTCTGAATCGTCGACTCACGGAGAGCCAGCTCCCTACTAAGATTACTCAACTGTTCAGTTAACCTCAGGGATCTGTTCTTCTCCTCAGTCAGTCTTCTCCGTTCAGCATCCTCTAGGCTCCTGACATAGGATAAGAGATTGATGAGGGGGCGTCCCGCTGGGAACGCTTGCTCCAGCTTGACCGGTCTTCTACTTTCACCTGCCCTGACACACTTCTTGTAGAGCGCTTCCATCTCTCTAGCTTGTGATCCGATAGATCGAGCATTGCCCTTCCTAGCATTGCTGCTCAACTCTCTGACCATTTGTCGCTCCCCTACCAATAGCTCCAGCTTTGCTTTCAGGTCATGTGGGTCAGCGCGCTTGAAGTGAAGCCCATTAAAGCTTCCAACGATCGCGTCCGATTGAGCTCTAGTGTTCGACACTATGACTGGAATGCCGACAGCCAGTGCTTCTCTGATCGTATAGGAGAAGCTTTCGTGGCAGATCGACGGCATGACGGATACGTCCATTTCAGATAGAACTTCGTCAAGTTGGCTGTGCGTGTAGGGGCCGAAGAACAAGATATTGCTATTCGAGGCTTGTTCTTGTAGTGCCTCCAGATAGCTCGGGTTTCCACTACCGTAGATTCGCAGCTCCGCATTGTTTGCGTTCAAGCTCTTGAAGGCCTCAATCAATATGTGAACGCCTTTGTGATGATATATTGGTCCGAAATACCCAAATCTCAGCTTCTTCGAGTCCTTCTTCCGAAACCTCTTCGCAAAGTCCAAATCCAGTCCAAGGGGGGATACAGTCATCTTACGAATGGTCGGGAAATTTCCATAAAAAACCTTCTTAACGAATTCTGAGCCGACAATTACCCGATCGATCTTCGAGAGGAGTCTTTGAGCGTATCGGTATCTTCCTAGTCCAACTTGTCGAGCTTCAACTTCGCTTAAGGAGGGATCAGATGACAAGATACAGTCTGCACAGTATCCTTGAGTTCTCGGACCAGGGCAGAGCTGCCCATTCGGCTTGAGCAGATGGATCCGATGGCACATAAGGTAGAAGTCGTGGAGGAACAGTACTGTGGGTATCCGCTTTTGGACGGCAACCTCCAGAACGGAGAAACCGAGACCTATGCAATGTTGCACATGGATCACCTGGGGCTCTGAATCCTCCAGGAACTCGGAGAAGCTTAGCGCCACACGGTCATCGAGATGAGCCCGGGCGAGCATCCTCTGATTCAGAGGTGTCCTTATCCTCTTGACAGGGATTCCATCGAACTCCTCCGCGTACTCTTCGTAGCCCTCCCCCTCTGCGCGGCTAAACACGCAAACGGCGTGCTTCTTGGATAGCTCTCTGGCTAGAAGGTAGCTATGCCATTCAGTTCCCATAGTCTCCTCAAGTGGAAAACCATGCGTCACGATCGCGATCCTCATGAAAGGTATCCGACTTCCCACTCGCCTTTTGTAGCAGAGAGTCACTCACCTCTTTTAAGCTTCTCCCGATTGTCTCATACATTTCCTGTTCACCCGCTTACCGCCAGATCTAACTGAGAAATGAACTTCTTGGAGGAGGCTGAGGAGAAGGAATGACGGTTACGTTGCCGATCACATGCAGCTTCTCGGTAGGTGATTGTGTTCCTAAGCCAACTCTGCCGGCGCTGTCAATGTAGAGCCTTGTTGCTGCTGCGACCTCGTCCCAGATGAAGAAGTCTTGTCTGCCAGTACCCCATAAGTTAGACTCTCCCCATACACCATAAGTTTCTCCGGAGTTTGCCACTGCCTCTCCCTCAACGGCTCTCGCGCTCGTCGAGGCCGACCAGCCTCGGACTCCGTGCGCGATGCCCGTGGTTGCGTAGTTATCTCCCTGAACGCCCTGGCCGTTCGGCGAATAGGCCCGCCCATAGACGCCCTCCGCATCGCCCGAGGTATGGCTCGAATATCCATAAACACCTCTACCGTCCGACGCGTCAGACCGCCCGAAGATCCCCCACGCTTCGCCCGAGGTTGCAGTATGACGGCCTTCAATGACAGCGTCTAATGTCCCTACATTTCCTTGGATCATTGTTCGACTGAGGGCTGTGGTATACACACCTCCAACAACCACGACCTCGCCTTCCGCCTTGACTTTCGGAACCTCTACGGCTCGAATGGCTGCGGCTACCGTTGCCACTAGGCCTCCTATGGCTGCGGTTATGAACCGCCTCCTATCACGGCCACTCTTAACATC
>CAZBVH010000085.1:0-5136 GCA_964495315.1 uncultured Candidatus Bathyarchaeia archaeon
GGGTATGTATACCGGACTCATGCATGAACGCGTTCTCTCCTATGATTGCCTTGTTCGCGCTTGGGTAGAACCCGGTAATCTTGGCTACTCTCCTTGAGACCTCGTAGAGTTTCTGAGTCTTGATGTTGATCTTCATCCCGTAGAGTCCCACCAGCGCAACCGCAACCTCTTCGAGAGCAGCATTTCCCGCCCTCTCACCCATACCATTCACCGTTGCGTGTACCTGATCTACTCCAACTCTCAATGCTGCGATGGAGTTGGCAACTGCCATTCCGAAGTCATCGTGGCAGTGCACGCTGATAGGCACGCTGAACTCCTTCCTTAGCTCTGAGAAGACCCCCATTGACTTCTCGGGTGTCAGGATCCCGACAGTATCGCAGAGGCATATTCGGTCGCCGCCGAGCGAGACCCCCAGGTGGAAGAATCTCTTGAGGAACTCCATCTCAGTTCGAGTCCCATCCTCGGCTGATAGCTCTACAATGAGCCCATGATCCTTTGCATACTGGACGGTGTCCTCAGTCATCGCTAAGACCTGCTCTCTGTCCTTTCTCAGCTTGTGCTTCATGTGCAGATCCGACGTAGGGATGACCAAATGAACGCTCTGTGTATCAGCCTTCAGGGCAACATCGATATCTGCCTTCAAGCCTCGAGCAAAGCTGCAGAGCTCAGCCCTAAGCTTCTCCTTCGCGATCAGCTTTACAGCCTCGAATTCTCCCTCGGATGAAGCGGCGAACCCTGCTTCTATCACATCGACGCCCAATTCGTCTAGGATCTTTGCTACCCTGACCTTTTCTTTGGGTACAAGTGATATTCCAGGGGTCTGCTCGCCGTCTCTGAGGGTGGTGTCAAAAAACCGAACTAGTCTTGTTGGGTTATTCGATAAAGTAATCCCTCATTTGGCTTCCCTCGAAACGGGCAGAGCTAGTAACCCGCAAGGATGAATAAAACGGTTTTGGTCGCCATGTGTGTCGAATTTGGTCAGCGCGCGCTAGTTACCCTTGACAATCAAAGTGACCCGCGAAGACGGGGTGGTAACCCGAGAATGATGGTTTCCATCCCCCGGTTCTAGGAGCCTTGGACCAGAAAGACGGTGACGTACTGGAAATTGGCGTAACCGGGAGCTCAATGATAGTTAAGAAAGCTGCGAGCTGAAACGGTTTCGGTTTCTCCTGTGTGCCAGAAAATGCTTAAGTCTGAACACTGACTAGGTCATCTCACCGTGATGAGCAGATGCGGAGCGATAACATCAAGCGGGGATTGGATCGTGCAGGCCACCGATCTCTAATCAAGGCACTTGGCGTCACAGATGCGGAGATGGATAAGCCCTTCATCGGCATCGCTAGCAGTTACACCACAATAGTTCCAGGACATCAACATCTCAGGCAGATCTCCGACGCTGTGATGGCGGGGGTCAATCAAGCCGGCGGCGTTCCTTTCGAGTTCAATACGATCGCCGTCTGCGATGGCATCGCGATGGGACACCAAGGCATGAAGTATTCGTTGGCGTCCCGAGAGCTTATCGCCGACTCCGTCGAGACAATGGTCGAGGCACATCAGTTTGACGGAGTTGTCCTGCTAACCAACTGCGACAAGGTCACACCAGGCATGTTAATGGCTGGGGGAAGGCTCAACATACCTTCGACCGTTGTCACGGGGGGACCGATGCTCTCAGGTCAGTTCGGAGGTAGAGCTGTGGGTTTGATCACGGTGTTCGAAGCCGTGGGCCAGGTAAGCAGCGGAAAACTCTCGGAGGCTGAGCTCAGAGAGCTGGAGGAATGCGCCTGCCCGACATGTGGCTCCTGCAACGGCATGTTCACCGCCAACACCATGGCCTGCATTACAGAGGCATTAGGCATGTCACTGCCCAACATGGGAATGAGCCCTGCTGTCAGCGCACAAAAGCTCAGGCTGGCGAAGCTTGCCGGCAGTAGGATCGTGGGTCTGGTTGAGGAAAATCTTGTTCCTTCAGAGATAATGACGCTTGAAGCATTTGAGAACGCGATTGCCGTGGACATGGCTTTGGGAGGCTCAACTAATACGGTGCTGCATCTCCCTGCCATAGCTGCGGAATTGGGAGTCAAACTGAGCCTCGGCTTGTTCGATGAGATCGGTAGGAAGGTTCCCCACATAGTTGACATGCACCCTGGTGGACCGTATTTTGTCGAGGACCTCTATCGTGCAGGCGGCGTTCCTGCAGTCATGAAGCAGATATCCTCCAAGCTCAACCTTGGCGTGAAAACCATTCTCGCGAAAACCCTCAGGGAGACTCTGGAGAAGGTAACGGTTCAAGACTCAGACGTGATTAGACCGATCTCTAATCCAGTGCATCCTGAAGGAGGAATAGCGATACTTAGAGGGAATCTCGCTCCAGAGGGCTCAGTCCTTAAGAGTGCAGCTATCGCAGAAAGAATGAAAGTTCACTCTGGTCCCGCCAGGGTTTTCGAGTCGGAAGAGTCAGCCATGAAAGCGATACTCTCCGGCAGAATACGAGAGGGGGATGTAGTCGTGATCCGCTATGAAGGCCCAAAAGGGGGCCCTGGGATGAGGGAGATGTTGTCACCCACCTCGGCGATCTCGGGCATGGGGCTAGGTGACTTGGTCGCCCTGATCACTGACGGGAGATTCTCCGGGGGAACAAGGGGCGCCTGTATTGGCCATGTTTGTCCGGAAGCCTTCGACGGAGGACCCATCGCCTTGGTCCGCGAGGGAGATGAGATCGGTATCGATGTTCCCAAACGGAAGCTGTCCGTAGAGCTATCGGGCTCGGAACTAGAAGAGAGAAGGATGAAATGGCAGCAACCTGCACCGAAGGTGAAATACGGGTACATGGCACGCTACATTTCTCTCGTTGGTCCTGCGTCGCTAGGCGCCCGACTGGAAACAAGAGACTCACGTACCTCAAGCATGGGATGAGCGAATTGTTCCGACCCAGGTAATGCCAACGCCTAAATATGAAACAGGCGGATCAAGTAAGGGGGAGTAGAAGGAATGGATGAGAGACATGGCTTCTTAGTCTTGAGCGTGCTGATAGTCCTAGCTAGTTCCAGTGTGACGCATGCCATTGCTCAGAGTGAGGGCGATTCCAAGTGGCTTCCAATCAAGAGCTGGAATTGGGACAAGCAGGTCTACGAGACTGCAATGGTGGGGGGAGCGACTCCATTCACGGCATTGATCACCTTTGAGAACAAGAAGGGTCAGAAGGCGACTATAACGAGTTTGACAATGGCCTCAGGTTGGAGCCCTCAGCCTACTTGGAAAGGTGAGGTCACGATAGCCGCCGGTGCAGAGGGAACCGTAGAGTTCAAAGGGAGCATTGCAGCGGGGCAGACTGGAGATCAGCTGATCTCTCTGGAAGGTATCGTGAGTTTCGACGGAACTGCGTACAAGCTTACCTGGTTCAACGTCACAACGCTCAGTACCAAGGCGCAAGTAGTACCAGGATTTCCCGCGGAATCCATCGCACTTGGATTGGTTGCTGCTGTCATTGTTCTCTTCGCAAGGCGAAGAAAGATGCTGCCGAGAATGAGTTTTCAATAAATCCCCCTTTTTCTGTTTTGGCTGAAATAGTCACTTCTATCGGAAAAACGTCCTATTCCTAGCCTGTTCTATGCATGTCAGCTCGACCGTGAAGCGAACCTGGGCGAATAAATGTCTGCTACATTAGGCAATCAGTTGAAACGATGCTTCCGTCGAACTCGACTCCCTCCAGAAGCAGTAGCTTCTTCTTTAGGGGTGTTCCGTCACCGAAATTGCCTAGTTCTCTGTTAGATCTGACAACGCGGTGGCACGGCACTATCGGTGGGAAAGGATTCGCAGCCATGACGTTTCCCACTGCCCTGTATGCCCTGGGAAACCCTGCTCTTTTGGCGACCCATGAGTAAGATGCGACTTTCCCACGCGGAATCGAGAGGGCGGCGAGCAGCACTTCTCTCTGAAATATCGTCAGACCAAATAAGTCGAGTCTCTCCGAGAACCGAACAGGCTTTCCAAGACAGAACTCATGGATCTTTGCAGCAACCTTCCATCCCATCTTCTCGGCTTCCACCACACCACCTCTCTCTGCGGAAGAACCCTCTCTTGAGACCGGTAGACGGCTCCTTCTCTCAACATTCCTCTTCAGGCTTCTCAAAGCTCCATCAAGACTCGACTTGGGAAGGGTCGTCGACACTATTCTGAGGGAGGGAATACCGATCGCCACCGCGCAGGTCTTTCCCTCTTTCTCCATCACAGATAATACAGCATCTCTTGAGATGCCAATCGGGTCAGACTTGTACACGGCGATATCGCTTGTACGATTTCTTCTTGAGGTTTAAAGGGTTTCTTGAGAGGCCCAAAGAATCGTGGTGGCTGACTTAGCACCCCAAATGAGCCTGTCTTAGAGAGACGGTGTCCCGATCTTTCTGGGATTTTGAGAGCGAGACCGTCTGCCATGTCGACGCAAGAGCAGACGCGACTCGCGCTAGGCTTCGGCTGGAGCCCTATAAGACCACGCCGTTTTCTACTCTTAGGCCGGACGCCTCTAAGATCTTCGGGACTATCCATTCAAAACCGATAGCCATCATATGTATGCCGGAGGCAGGCGTAGTCTCCTTGATCTCTCGCACCATGTCTCCAAAGATCCTGATATTTTCTTGGTATAGGCCCTCTTTTCCCCCTTCTTCCCTAGCCCTTCGCAGCCTTTCTTGCATGTTCTCTGGGATAGATATTCCTGGCACAAACTTCACCATCCAGTCCAGCATTGCAAGCGACTTCAGTGGAGCAATGCCGACCAAGGTGGGTGTCTTGAGGTACGCTGCTTCCTCAACGAACCTCTTCGCGACCTCAACGTCGTAGATCGCCTGAGTCTGGATGAACTCAGCACCCAGTTTCACCTTACGCTTAATCTTGAGTATCTCAGCCTCCAATGGATCCGCCCCCGGGTTGGCGGCGACCCCTATGTGAAATCGTGGAGGATCTCCAATCTTATTTCCGGCCAGGTCTACACCCTCATCTGTCATCTTTCTCAGCATCTGGACCATGGTTGCCGAGTCGAGGTCAAAGACCGGCTTGGCCCGGGCATCGTCCCCTGCGGAGACATGGTCCCCAGTTAATGCTAGAACGTTCTTGATACCTAGCGCCCCTGCGGCCAGAAAGTCG
>CAZBVH010000086.1:0-5030 GCA_964495315.1 uncultured Candidatus Bathyarchaeia archaeon
CCGTTTCTCCGGTGAAAAACGCTAATCTTTAAGTTCGATATAGGTTTCCTTGAGGGATATGGCAACGGAAAGGAAAGTAGCCCTCCTCGAAGCTCTCGGTCTATCGAGGAACGAGGCGAGCCTATACCTTTACCTTCTCGACAAGCCTGAAGGTGAGGCTTTCAACAGGATAGCTAGTGGCTGTGGTCTATCGGAATCCGAGATGAACTCTGCACTCGTCTCGCTGGTCGATAAAGGCTTTATCAAGATATATAGCAATGCCGCAATCGCGAACCCGCCACAAACATCGCTCTTCACGGCGTCGGAGGCTAGGGAGAAGGAACTGAACAATGAGATCGCGAGAGTGCGAGAAGTAGTTGAAGCGCTTCAGAAACCTCTTGAGGCCACGTACTGGGAGAAGCGCCTAGGCATACGCCCGGAGGAGCTGTTGGAGTCTCTGGAAGACTTGAATGCGATGGAGCTGAGAACGGCGAGGATGATTGCAGAAGCCAAGGAGAGCATCTTCATCTTTGCTGAGTCGTTCGGCTGGTATGGAAAGATAAGAAAACAACTGATCTCGTCGCTGGGAAGAGGTGCAAAGGCGAAGGTGCTGATGATGGTCGTGGATGAAGGATCAGCGGCAAGGGCCAGGGAGCTCGAGCAGATGAAGGTAGAAGTAAGACATTGCGCCGAAAAATGGTACCCTGTAAGAGGCACCGTAGTCGATGATCAGGAGCTAGTCTTCGTCATCTGGGCCACAAGAAAGGACGTGGAGAAACCCATCTGCTTCAGACCGCACTACACGAGAAACCCTGGGTTGATACGGATATTCTCGGACGCATTTGAGAAGAGATGGGAGTCCGGACGACCGATAGCGCTTTGATTTACTCTTCTATGCCAGCCATTTTCCTGATGAACTTGCCTACCTTCTCGATCTGGTGCTCCTCGTTCTCCTTGATGAGTTGTCTAAGCCTCTTTTCTCCGCTCTTGCTCTCAGCGATCCATTCCTTCGCGAATTCGCCGTTTTGAACCCTTTTCGCAGCCTTCTTCATGTTCTCTTTGACACGGTCGTCGATGATCTTGGGTCCCACTGTGACGCCGCCGTACCGGGCGGTCACTGATACGCCGTTCAGCATTCCGGTTATCCCGCTTGTGAAGATGAGGTCCATGATCAGTTTTGCCTCATTGCAAGCCTCGAAGTAAGCCAGCTCCGGCTGGTAACCCTCTTCCACTAGGACCTCGAATCCTTTCTTGATCAGCTCGATAAGCCCACCCACCAGTACCGTCTGTTCTCCGATGAGGTCGCTCTCTGTCTCCTCCTTGAACGTTGTCTCAAGTACCCCTGCTCTCGTGGAGCCGATTCCCTTTCCCCAAGCGAGTGCAACGTCTTTCGCCTTGCCCGTATAGTCCTGCTCCACAGCGAGCAGTGCAGGGACACCCGAGCCGCCCGCATACATCTGCCGCAGCCTCTTGCCAGGACTCTTAGGCGCGATCATTATCACATCAACGTTCTTCGGTGGCACTATCGTCTTGAAGTGGATGTTAAATCCGTGAGAGAAACCGAGCGCCTTTCCCTCTGTTAAGTGCTCCCTTATCTCCTTCTCATACACCTCCGGTTGAAGCATGTCAGGAATCAACATGATTATCAGGTCACCCATTCTTGCTGCCTCGGAGATCGGGTAGACCTTGAACCCTTCATCCTTCGCGGCTTTCCAAGAGCTTCCTCCAGGCCTCAAGCCTAAGATCACCTGGACACCCGAGTCCAGGAAGTTCTTCGCTTGAGCAGCACCCTGAATTCCGTATCCTATGACCGCTACAGTCTTGTTCGAAAGAACACTGAGATCGGCATCACCATCATAATAGATCTTTGCCATTTTCTCATTCCTCCACTTTCGTTGATCTTGCGCCTCTCGTAAGAGCGGCTATCCCGGTCCTAGCGATCTCTTTGATTCCGAATCCCTTCATCAGGTCAATGAAAGCATCGATCTTGCTTGCGTCTCCAGTTACCTCGATGGTCATGGATTCTGCGGAGACGTCGACGATCCTGCTCCTGAAGATGTTTGCGTACTGGACGATGTCAGATCTGGCAGTTCCATTAGCAATATCTACCTTCACGAGAGCCATCTCTCTTGAGACCATATTCGAGGCGTCAAGTCTGCTGACTTTTATTACTTCCACGAGTTTCCTTAATTGTTTTATAACCTGTTCCGTTGTCTGCTCGTCCTCGCTTACGGTAATCGTCATCCTTGCGGTGCCTTCAGCCTCAGCGGGACCTACAGAGATACTCTCGATATTGTAGTTTCTCCTTCGGAACAGGTTTGAGACTTGGTAGAGCACTCCAGGTCGGTGCTCGACGATAGCGCTAATGACCTGTATATTCTTCATATATTCTCAACCTGTTATCATCTTGTCGAAGCCCTTATCGCTCGGGACCATCGGATAGACATTCTCCTCCGGTGATATCGGAACATCTATCACAGTGGTTGTATCACCCTTTATCCCTTCCGAGACGGCTTTCCGGAATTCCTGATAAGACCCCACTCTTACCCCCTGGGCCCCGTAGGCCTCAGCCAGCTTCACGAAGTCTGGCACACTCCCCAACTCGACACCATAGTATCTGTGCCCGTAGAAGAGCCGCTGCCACTGTGCCACCATACCTAGCACCCTATTGTCTAGGATGATGACGGTGACAGGTATGTCATTGCAGATTGAGGTCGCCAATTCCTTGTTGGTCATCATGAAACTTCCATCGCCAGCGATATCTAGGACCGGAACCTCTGGCCGAGCCACCTTGGCACCCAGCGAGGCTGGAAACCCGAATCCCATGGTACCTAGTCCTCCTGAGGTTATGAAGGTTCTAGGCTCATAAGTCTTGAAGTATAGGGCTGACCAGCACTGATTCTGACCGACCTCGGTGCAGACCACCGCATTCCTAGGAACGATCTCCCTAAGCTCCTTCAGCAGCCTCGGAACCCTAAGCCCCTCCTCGTCCCGCTGTTCCTGGACTGAAGCCTGTTTCAATTCTTGTATCCTATCGAACCATGCAGATCCCTTGCTCCTTGGGGCAAGTTTCGATACTTCCTTGTGGATCGTCTTAAGCGTCGTCTTTGCGTCCCCGACTATCGGGATATCAACTTCGACGTTCTTACCGATCTCCGCGGAGTCGATATCTATGTGGATGATCTTTGCGTCTCTCTTGAAGACATCGATATTGCAGGTGGTTCTGTCCGAGAACCTTGCCCCGACAGCCATAATCAGGTCTGTTTCCAGCGTCGCCCGGTTCCCTTCGATCGTCCCATGCATGCCTATGACGCCCAAGGAGAGTGGATGGTCCTCGGGTATGGATCCCTTCCCCATCATTGAAGTCGCGACTGGGGCTGAGAGGAATTCGGCAAGCTCTGTCAATTCCCTGGATGCTCCTGAGGTTATAACGCCTCCTCCTGCCAAGATCATGGGTTTCTTCGCTTCAACCAACATCTCAACGGCTCTTTTGACCTGGAGGTAGTGAGGTTCCTTTGGGGGCGATCTATAGCCTCGCAAATTGACGCCCTCAGGGTAGACGAAATCGAGCTTCTCTGTCTGCGTATCCTTCGGGATATCCACGAGTACAGGTCCAGGTCTCCCTGTGGTGGCGATGTGGAAGGCTGCCTTGATCATCGAAGGTATCTCTGCGGCTGACCTCACTTGAACAGAGTATTTCGTTACAGGGGTCATTATGCCTACGGTGTCTGCTTCCTGGAAGGCGTCTCTGCCAACTACATATGAAGACCCAGGTGCGGGTTTGCAGGAGACTTGACCCGTCAGAGCGATTACAGGCGAGGAATCCATGTACGCGTTAGCCATTCCAGTGGTCAGGTTGGTGGCTCCAGGACCTGAGGTTGCCACGCACACGCCTGGTCTCCCGCTGGCTCTGGCGAATCCGTCCGCCATGTGTGCAGCGCACTGCTCGTGTCTGACGAGGATGTTGCGTATCTCTGACTCATCATATAGCTCGTCGAAGAACGGTATTACGGCGCCTCCTGAGATCCCGAACATTATCTCCACTTTTTCCTGCTTCAGGGATTCCACTAGTGCCTTGGCCCCAGTCATCATAGTCATTCTTTTTTCCTCTCTTACTGCTCGGATACCTCGGTAGAGTCTAGCTCACGCCACAACTTCTTGATGTCGAGGAGTTTGCTCGGATTCTTCTACGGCACAGAGCACGGGTCTCTTCGCCATCCAGAGATGGTTAAAAAACGCGGCTAGAGTACAGTGAGCACGAGTACTTCTGACACTACTACGCGAATGCTCACTTGATTTCCTCCATCAGGTAGCCGAAATTTAGGCATCGCTCCTTGGTTTTAAGCTTTTGGCTCGCCGTTCTCGTTGGACAGCTGGGTCCCTGTCACTTTGTTAGGCATCAGCATGTTCACTCCGTTAAGCATGGCTTCCACGCTGGCCATTACGATGTCCTCATGGACGCCTCTCGAAGTGACGACATGCCCTTCTCTACTGAGGGTTACCGAGACATCGACAACCGCATCTGTCCCACCAGTGATTGCCTCAACCGAGTAGTCCACCAAGCGTATCGGTTCAGCTGCGGAGATGATCTTCCTGATCGCTTGCATCGCGGCATCAACCGGGCCTACCCCAGTTGCAGCCTCGATAACCTCGTCTCCATTCATCTTAAGGCGTACCGACGCAGTTGGGGTTACCTTGTTCCCGGTGATCACCGTAAGCTCTGAAAGTTTGATCGCCCTCTCCTTCGGCAGCTTCATGACGTTCTCCGCTATCGCCGCCAGATCTGAGTCCAGGACTCTTCTGCCCTTGTCTCCCATTCTCTTGACTTCGGTGAATATCCTCTTCAGTTCATCCTCTGTAGGGTATATTCCCATCTGGTTGAGGCTTGCCTTCGTTCCTTTGGACCCGGCGTGCTTGCCCACTGTGAGTCTTCTGGTTACGCCGACCAATTCGGGAGGGATGGCTTCATAGGTTCTAGGGTCTGCGAGGATTGCCTGGGTATGTATACCGGACTCATGCATGAACGCGTTCTCTCCTATGATTGCCTTGTT
>CAZBVH010000087.1:0-4960 GCA_964495315.1 uncultured Candidatus Bathyarchaeia archaeon
CGTCGGCAGCGTCAGATGTGTATAAGAGACAGTCACAGGTGGGGCAGGTTTTCTAGGCTCATGGATCTGTGATGTCTTGGTATCTCAGGGTTCGAGGGTGATCTGTATCGACAATTTTGCGAGTGGAAGCAGGGAGAACATAGCCCATCTGTCTATGAAGAAGGGCTTCAGCCTGATTGAGCATGACATTACCGAGCCGATAAGGTTCCGGGAGAAGATCGATCTTGTCATGCACCTTGCAAGCCGGGCGTCACCATTGGAATTCACTAACTTCCCGATCCAGATCTTGAAGGCGAATACGCTAGGCATCTGGGTCTCGCTGGGTATTGCGAAGCAACACAAGGCCAAACTCCTCTTCACCTCGACAAGTGAGGTTTACGGTGATCCTGCTGAGAGCAACATCCCAACTCCTGAGAGCTACAATGGAAATGTGAATCCGACAGGGCTGAGAGGATGTTATGATGAGGCGAAGCGGTGTGGTGAGGCGTTCGTCATGGCATATCATAGGCAGCATGGGCTTGACACGAGGATAGTCCGCATCTTTAACACCTATGGTCCCAGGCTGCGTGCTGGTGACACGTATGGCAGGGTAATCTCGAGGTTTATGGATCAGGCGCTCAGGGGGCAGCCTATCACCGTGTTCGGGGACGGTTCTCAGACCAGACCGTTCCTTTACGTTGCGGATCAGGTTGACGGTCTCCTACGAGCAGCTGCGCTGCCGGGTCTCTCCGGAGAGATCGTGAACGTGGGTAGCCAAGAGGAGGTGCGCATTCTTGAGCTTGCCCGCCTCATCAAGGAGATGACGGAGAGTAGATCGGAGATAGTGCACCTACCGATTCCAGAGGACGATCCGAGGAGGCGATGTCCGGACATAACTAAGGCAGTCAGGCTGCTAGGCTGGCATCCCAGCACCGAGCTGAAGGAAGGATTGCAGTACACGATAGATTGGTTCAAAGAGAAAGAGATGTAAAGTGCAGGTGAACTGATCTTAGCTATCTTCAACGGAATGCTGGTCTCGCTTTGGATAGAGATGGGGAGGCGCCTCCGAGTCATCAACTTTGCTTATTCTAGAGTCTTGTTCAAGTAGCCTTTGTCAATTTCCTCACGATCCGGATCCTGAGGCTCTCCCTCGTGAGATGGTAAGAGTGTCAGCCGACCAAATCCTGATCATCAGCCCAAACTGTATCCTAGGGAAGAGGTTTGCGAGAGACCTCGGACTAGGAGAATGAGTTAGATTCATATTCGCCTGGTTAAGCCGGAGAGAGGATAGGTCCATAAGACTTCAACAGCCCCTCACCTACACCTCAGAATGCGGGAAGGATGCGACTGCCGTAAGTGCGGTGAACTTGAGGCTTGTCGAGAAGACCCTTGAGATGTCGGGTGCGAGGGTTGAGGTGTCGACGAGCTTCATGTATGATTGGGCAGGCATTGTCAAGAGGGACTCTCTGAGGAGGTTTTTGATAAGCCTCCCCCCTCTTAAGTACCTAGGACCCATGATGTACGTCATAGCATGGAAGCAGAGGTCGTCCTGCCCATAGTTTATCTGTCGAAACACAATACTTAGTCAGCGCGTTGAGTCAAGGGCGGGTAAAGGATCCTGATCCAGAGATGAGCCAAGAAGAAAGTATAGTAGAGAAGGTGTCGAAGGGTTCTCTGGCAGTTCTCTTTGGAACGATAGGAGGTAGGTTGCTCGGTGGGCTGTACAGCCTGCTCGTCGTTAGAGCTCTTGATCCCAAGGACTATGGCGCGCTCTCCCTTATGATCGCCTCGGTCTCGCTGCTCTGGGCGATAGTCAATACTCATGTATCTCTGGCGACGGTGAGGAGTCTGGCTGTCGAGAAGAATAACTACCGCCTGACCAGTTCTTGTTTCTGGTATTATGCCGCAGCGGGTCTCATCTGTGGCGTGTTGTTTGCGGTTCTTGGTCCCCCTGTTGCAGAACAGGTCTTTCATATTTCGCAAGGATCTTTTGCCTTCCAGGTGGGAGGACTGCTCCTTCTCGGGATGTCTCTGCAAGCAGCTTTCTCCGGGATATTCTCCGGCTATTTGAGGATGGAAAACGAGGCTGTGGTGAAGATCTGCAAAGGAGCTAGTCTACTAGCTCTGGCGATTCTGTTTCTTGCCCTCGGTTGGTCGCTGAGGGGGGTCTTGCTGGCCTTGGCTGTTAGCGAGCTGGTCGGATTTCTATGCGCGTTGGCTCTGCTCAGGAGGCTGCTTCCTTTTAAGGCTTTGACCAGCTATTTCAACTCATCAATCTTACGCAAGCTTCTGACCTTCGGTGCGATCCTGTACTTTGCAACCTTGATGGAGCAGGTCGGAGGGTCTGCGAGTATCTTCAGCCTAGGAATATTCAGGACGAAGAGTGAGATAGGGGAGTTCGAGGCTGCGGCAAGCCTGTCTGGGCTACTCCTGATGATTCCTAACTCCCTATCGAGGCCTCTCATCTCCGCAATAGCGAATAGATTCGCGGAGAGAGGAAAACCCGGTCTCGAGAATGCAGCACACTACTCGCTGAAGTACACACTTCAGGCAGTCCTACCTTTGACCCTACTTGCCTACATATTCTCAGAGGAGATTGTGACAACCCTATTTGGGCACAGATATGTTGCGGCGATTGCCATACTGCAGGTCATCATCTTCGCTAATCTCTTTCACTCGATGGTTGTGATCTTTCAGTCCGTTTTCATTGGTCTTGGAGACCCTGCCGCCTACTTGAGGTGTGCTCTCTTGACCGCCCTACACAGTTGCGGATCTAACTTCATCCTGACGAGTAGGCTGGGGCTGAGCGGAACCGCCTTTGCATATCTGATCACCGCTGCTTGCGAGTTGATCTTCGCTCTAATCATCTATTCGAGGATCATCTCGGGCTCGATTCCAGTGATCCCATACATCAAAGCAGTCTTGATCAGCATCGTCTCATGTCTCCCTGCTTTCTTGATGCGTTCTCCTGTCTTGCTCGTTGCCCTCGCGGAATTCATTCTGAGCATAGGGCTGTATCTGCTCTTGCTGGTGGCGTCTAGAGGGCTGGATGCCGAAGACTTTGACATACTTTCAAGGATCGGCTATCTCAGGCCTGCAGTGAATCTAGCAAAAAGGTTACAAACAGAGTTCGACAAACTGACGAAGATTTACAGCTGAAAGGAAGAGTGATTCCCCGATGATATCGAGGAGTTCAACTGAACCTGTTGTCACCGGAGGAAAAGGATCAGCATGATTATGATAACGGGCGGTGGCGGTCTAATCGGCTCCAATCTAGCGGTGGAGTTCGCCAGGCATAGGGGCCGGGTAATCATAGTCGATCTCGCGAGAGAACCAGTGTATCCGTTTCTCCTAGAGAAGTCTGAGTCTAGACTCGGTTCAAGGATACTTCAGATCGAGGCGAATGTCCTAGACTTGAATTCTCTCCTAGAGGTGACAAAGAAGTATGGGGTCATTGGGATGGTTCATGCTGCTGCAGTGTCGTTGATTCCTGAGGCCAAAAGCGATCCTCAACGAGCTATAGCTGTCAACGTGATGGGGACGGCGAATGCTCTTGAGGTCTCAAGGAGGCTTGACTTGAAGAGCTTCGTGTACATCTCTTCCTCAAGTGTCTACGGTAATCCCAAGTATACTCCAATGGACGAGGAGCATCCGCTTGAGCCGCTGGACATCTATGGGGGGACCAAACTTGCCGGCGAGGAGCTTGCACTAAGCTATCGTCGAACCTACTGGTTGAACGTTAGGATCGTGAGACCCACTAACGTCTATGGTCCAGGGGAGACGAATGATAGGGTGGTGAAGACGTTTGTGGAGAATGCCCTTACAGGTAAGCCGCTTCAACTCAAGGGAGGAGAACAGCATAGGGATTTCACATATGTCCTAGACGCGGTGCGAGGGATCAGGTTAGCCTTTGAGTGCGAAGAAGCGGTTGGTGAGGTGTTCAACATCTCCTCAGGGGAGCATCACTCTTTGAGAGAACTGGCGGAATTGGTATGTGGATATATCCCCGATGCTCGGGTTGAGATCGTTCCTGGACGGGAACTGGGCATCTCTTATCGCTACCTTGATACGCGGAAGGCTGAGAGAGTGCTCGGCTATAAGCCGAGATATAGCCTAGAATCTGGCATCGGCGAGTATATTAAATGGGTGACGGAAAGGTATGCTCCTGCTCGCGGGCTTCAAATAGTGAGCAAGCCTGATTATGCGAGATTGAGGCGATAGAATCTATGAAGAAGATTCAGTTAGCAACACCGTACATTGACTCAGATGACTTGGCGGCGGTATCAGAGGCGCTCCAAAGTGGCTGGCTCACGTCTGGTCCTAGGGTGAAGGCTTTCGAGGAGGCTTTCGCCAAATATGTGGGAACCGGGTTCGCCGTTGCCGTTAACTCCTGCACAGCTGCCTTGCACCTCTCGCTTGCCGCGAGTGGGATAGGGGTTGGAGACGAGGTGATCATACCCTCCCTGACGTTTGTTGCCACGGCGAATGCTGTGCTGTATCAGGGGGCGAGACCTGTCTTCGCCGATATTGAAGAAGAGACGCTTGGTCTAGATTCGGAATCGGTGAGGCAGAGATTGACAGAGAAGACGAGAGCGATAATTCCTGTCCATGTTGCAGGGCATCCGGCGGATATGGCTCCAATAATGGAGTTCGCAGAGGAGAAGGGTCTTATAGTGATAGAGGATGCGGCGGAGGCACTTGGTGCAGAGTACGGTGGCAGGCGGGTCGGGTCGTTCGGGATAGGTTGCTTCTCATTCTACCCCTCAAAGAACATCACGACCGGGGAGGGCGGTATGATTACGACAGATACTGAGTGCGTCGCGGAGGATTCTCGGGCCATGAGGGGTCACGGCATAGCAAAAGGGACCTGGAGAAGGGAAGAGGAGGGAAGACCATGGGAACGGTTGCAGATCTGCCTCGGATATAACTACAGGATGACTGATTTTCAGGGAGCCCTCGGTCTGAGCCAGCTCAAGAAGCT
>CAZBVH010000088.1:0-4877 GCA_964495315.1 uncultured Candidatus Bathyarchaeia archaeon
GCCCCTTCATCACCTGCGCGGTCAAGAAAAGAGGCATCGAGTTCTGCTGGAGCTGCGAAGGGAATGAAACCTGTGAGAGATGGCGAAAACATAGGGAATTCAGCAGAGAGCATGATACATTTGTATGTTATCAGAAACTTGAGGACAACATCTCTTCCATAAGGAAAGACGGCATTGTGCAGTTCGAAAAAGTCCAGAGAACTAGAGGGCAAATGCTCAAAGAGATGATTCGAGACTTCAACGAAGGACGCTCAAAGAACTACTACTGCATAGCTGCAACCGTCATGGGAACCGAGGAACTAAGAGAGGCATTACAGGAAGCCAAAGACCAGTCGAGAGGACAAGAGATCAAAGAGAAATCGAAGATCCTACACTCTCTGCTTGACAAGCTTGCTCAGCGAAAGAACTATTCCTTGAAGCTGAGGAAATAAGCGCCCGCACCGTGTCCTCCCAGAATAGGTCGAGCGACATAATCGAGAGCATACATGGAAGCTAACAACGGAGACCTCTACGCGCTGAACAACACTTTGTCTGTGGCGTGTGCCCCAAAAATGTAGGAAGCCCAATATGACCGTGCCTGACTTAGAAATCGGGCAATCGACTTCTCTAAGATAGGATAGAATAGTCCCGTGAGCCACTTGGTGCCTGAGGTAGCTCAACCATGTAGAGAGTTTTCCTGATAGGATGCACGAAGGCTGACGGCGGAGGCATCTGTGTTTTCTTCGAGGGTCGGAAACGGACAGAACTGAAGCGTATGTTTTTCCAGAGACTTCCCTGCAAGGTTCCCGCCCAGTTCTGATCATCGAGATACTGTTATGAGTCTGTTTGGGCGCGGATGGATTCCTTACGGCTTCCCTCTGACTGAGATGGAGATATTTTCGGTCACCGGTTGATCCATCTCCTGGAAGGTCAGGGTAACGGTGTCCTCAACATCACTCGACTTATTCGGTGCCTTCAACTCGAGAGATACAATAGTTGTCCCTGGGGGGATATCCCCGACCTCTATTACGTTTCCCACCACTTTATGGGTGGAAGATACTATGGTGAAATACTCGAAAAGGGTCTCTGTCTGGATAACCGCTCCGTGGGCAGTATGATCTGAGGGATTACCTATTATGAAGCTGATTGTTATCTCTTCGTTCCTTCCTACTCGCGAAGGGTAGGAGACGCTCAAGCTAAGTTGGAGTCTACCATCGCCGTCTGGCTGTGGGGTGACCTGGGGTCTCAGGGTCTCAGCGAAGAAGTAGAACCCCCCTCCGGCAAGAAACAGTACTCCAATCAGGAATAGTACTCTCGTCACCAATGCTCCCCGCCCCTTCTCTCTCCGAAAGGTCTCCTTTATCCTGAAAGCCAGATACAGGACTATGGCCGAGAAGAAGATGATGAAGACTATCAGGGTGAAGACCATGCCAAGGAGAGAGACATCGATCGGTATCATACACTCATCTTCTCGGTTTCTCCCATTCCATTACGATATCGACCATCTCCTCAGCCAAAGCCATTACCCGTACACCATCCAGGAGCACATTGTAGAGGGGGAGAAGTAGGGCGACAAGAAACCCTCTCATCCCCGGCTCCGGGTCAAGACCCATAGCGAAAACTCCCACAACCAAGTCAACAAGGAAATAGAGGGAAATCCCGAAGGAAGGGACAAGTGGATCGCCGACAACGAAGCCCGAGAGCAATGCAAGGAGTATCAGAGAACCATTGAGGACGGGTGACACAGTCTCGAACCATAGATTCGGGACGCCGAAGATCCCTGCATAGCCGTATTCCCAGCCAAGGTACATCTCCCTATACTTGTCCAGCACCTGAATCATGCCTCGATACCACCTCCGCCTCTGCTTCATCAGGTCCTCAAGACTCTTCGGCGCATCTGTATATGCTATCGCCCTATCCTCATACTCAACCTCGTAACCCGCCCTCAGAATCTTCATCGTAATATCGAAGTCTTCAGCAAAGGTATCATCCGAGAAGAAGCCCACATCCTCCGCGGCTGCCCTCCTAAGCGCGGCAATAGGCCCCGGCACCACCATGACAGATCCAAGCGTAGACTGAGCCTTCCTAACAAGATTGATCCCGACGATATATTCAGCCGCTTGCAACACGTTCAACAGTCCTGAACCGTATGCGACCTTCACATTCCCTGCAATAGCCCCAAGACGCCTATTCGCAGAGAACCGATCAGCAATCCTCTTCAACGACCCCCTATGCAGCCTAGTATCGGCATCCACCGTCACTACTATGTCTCCCCTGACGGCAGCGATTCCACTATTCAGTGCCTTCGCCTTGCCCCCATTCCCTTGATGGATCACCCTGACCCCTAAGCCAGAAAATCTCTGAGCCACCACAAGTGTACTGTCGGTCGACCCGTCATCAACCACGACAACCTCATAACAACCATAATCAAGATCCAGCAGAGACCGGATACAACTCCCGATCGTCAGCTCTTCATTATACGCAGGAACAACAATCGAGATCATCGGAAAAGACTCAGACGCCCCAGCCTTCCTCTCAAGCTGATATACCAACGATAGAAGCAATCGAACAGACAATCTCAAGATCGAGATGGCGAACACAGAATAGAAGAACCAGAGTATCACGTTCATGAAAACTCCCCGTCCATCAAAACACTTCCATGAAGAACCAGCTTACATCAATAGACAACGTTAGAGGCCAATCGGACCTTCACCTAATGTGTGGATCGACCAGTCTGGCAGATACTTCTCCTCCGCACTGGCAGCCATATAGACCAAGCCTTCCTACGGGTACTACTGCTCCTTGGTGAAGAGCTGTGTATGGTGACAGAACTTTGAATCGTCCCCGTGCCATCAGCCTTGATATCTCCAAAGGGTTAGCGACTCCGACGTCCGACGCGAGGCGAAAACCTAGCCCGTGATCGTGATCCCCTGCCCCACGTGGCTCCCGATTTGCAGGTCTCAGATAGCACTCACAGAGAAACCAGCCGCCGCCCTTAACCACCTTGCAGTCACCTGTTGCAGGTCCCTTTGGGTTGTTCGTCGGACTGCTTGAGAAGTAGTCATACTGATACCAGTCGGAAACCCATTCCCATGCATTGCCAGCTGTATCGTAGAGACCATAATCGTTCGGTCTGAGTGAACCGATCTGAGCTGTCTTCTCATGACCATCAATAGCCTCTTCCGGGTAGACATAATCTCTGCGATGCTCACCATAGAAGTTCGCATATTCTCCAGCACTGCCTAGATGATCACCCCAAAACCAATTGGTCCTTGTCCCGCCCCTGGCAGCTTTCTCCCACTCTGCCTCCGTCGGAAGCCTCTTACCAACCCATCTAGCATAGGCATTGGCATCATTCCAGCTCACGTGCACCACGGGATGGTCCATCACACTGTCAACGCTTGAATTCGGAGCTTCAGGCGTACACCAGGAGGCTCCCTCAACCCATCTGAAGCCAATATCCGTTCCAATGATAGGTTCGTCCGCTTGGTCTGCTGGAACTATGACTTCACTACCGCCATCTCTCTCTGCGTCAGTCACATATCCCGTAGCGTCTACGAACTCCTTGAACTGGCGGTTGGTCACCTCATATCTGTCAATGTAAAAGGAATCAACATAAACCTCATGTGGCGGAAGCTCATCGTTAAACAATCCTGGATTAGCCATAGGACTCCAGCCTTCCCTGTCTTCACGGCCCATCAGGAAAGTACCCGCTGAGATCAGCACCATATTCTCCCTGGAAACACGCTTGAACAATGAGAAACCTCCGTGTTCCGACGAATACACAACATACGACGCAAACATCAAGAGTGCAATGATGAGGAGAATCCGGACTGCGTGCCGTACCCCCTTCGATCGGCTCAAAACCCTCTCCGAAGAGATATGCGCTCATGTCCACGCTTAATTCTTTCTGGGAAAGGCGCTGAACCAGCCCATCTACAATCTGCTGGGGGGCAAGTGCAACGAGAAGCTGAGGTCATACACGTACCTCTATGAGTGGCGTGCCGGAGACCCGCCTGAAGACGCCGGACGAGCCGCCGCGAGGCTCGTCGAGGAGGGTTTCACGGCCTTCAAACTCG
Organism: uncultured Candidatus Bathyarchaeia archaeon; assembly: GCA_964495315.1. Taxonomy (GTDB): domain Archaea; phylum Thermoproteota; class Bathyarchaeia; order RBG-16-48-13. The sequence continues at coordinate 4,059 of CAZBVH010000088.1, forward strand.
ACCCCCTCCCACCGATCTCACCCCAGCCTAGGGAGATCTCCCTGAAGGAGTTGAGGTACGCCGAAGCCGTGTTCAAGAGCATTCGGGATGCCGTCGGAGACGAATGTGATGTGGGCTGTGGAACCCACGGGCAATTCACCACTCACAGCGCCATCAGACTCGCCAAGATCCTTGAGAAGTACGACTGTCTATGGTTCGAGGAGCCAGTACCAGCGGAGAATGTCGACGAGATGGCCAGGGTTGCCCAGCACACGAGCGTCCCCATCGCGACAGGAGAGCGGCTGGCTACAAAATGGGAGTATCTGCGTCTACTCGAGAAGCAGGCAGCCCAAATCATCCAGATTGAGATCGGACTGAACGGGATACTCGAGGCAAAGAAGATCGCCGGTATGGCTGAGGCATACTACGCCCAGATCGCGCCCCACATGTACTGCGGGCCAATCAACGGGGCGGCAAACATACAGCTTGATGTCTGCAGCCCCAACTTTCTCATACAGGAAGGAATCGAGACTTGGGACGGATTCCACGCAGAGATCCTAAAGGAATCCATCAAGTGGCAGAGAGGCTACATAATACCGCCAACCAAGCCGGGACTGGGCATTGAGCCAGACGAAGAAGTGCTCACCAAACACCTCTACCACCCAGCACCATAGAGAACAAACGGGGCCCTCTGAGCAGCCTAGGACCCAACGCTCTCTCGGGGACGCGTAGCTTCCGAGACATAGGAAGACTCAGATTGAGCATACGAAGGCTTGCAGTCCACATCGGCTTGTTGCCGGAAGACCATTGACATTAGGGTCTGGCAGATTCGCATCCGGA
>CAZBVH010000089.1:0-4743 GCA_964495315.1 uncultured Candidatus Bathyarchaeia archaeon
TACACTATCCTCTTCGTCGGCAGCGTCAGATGTGTATAAGAGACAGGAAGTGATAGTATGCTCTAGGAGAAGGGGGATTTTGAAGTCTTCAAGGCACTGGACCACGTTTCGGTTTAGTCCACCCGGGAAAGGCAGTCTCTCTACCACGGCCTCGACTCGCGCTCCTTCTACAGCGAATCTACGGGCCATAATCAGGCCGACGTCCCCTGATCCCAGGATGACTATCCTCTTCCCTGGCATGTATCCTTCGATATCTAGGATTCGTTGAGCTGTACCTGCGGTGAGGAGTCCTGCAGGTCTTGTTCCAGGGATATCCAAGCTGCCTCGCGGTCTCTCGCGGCAACCCATAGCTAAGACTATGGCCTTTGCCCGGATCAGAGATAACCCTTCGGTACTGTTGACCATTATCACCTCTTTCTCGGGAGTTATCCTGAGGACCATGGTGTTCAGTGCGGACCTGATCCCGAGATCTCTTGTTCTGCGTATGAATCTAGTGACATACTCAGGTCCGGTCAGGTTCTCCCTGAAGTAGTGCAGGCCAAACCCCGTGTGGATGCACTGGGGCAGGATTCCACCGAGTTCTTCATTGCGGTCCACTATCAGGACTCTTTCTGCACCCGTCTCCTTAGCCTTGATGGCTGCGGCGAGTCCGGCGGCTCCTCCGCCCACGACAACCACGTCCTCGTCTCGCTCAGTCATTCGGTTCATCCCTCAAGAGTTTCTTTGTCTCGCATAGGAGCAGTCGAGAATCTCCTCCTCTCTTGGTGACCTCTGTCGACGGTATTCCGAGTTCCCTGGATAGGATCTTGATAAGGTGGGGTGTGCAGAATCCTCCTTGGCATCTGCCCATGCCCGCGCGAGTGCGGAACTTTATCCCGTCAAGCGAAGTGGCCCCTCTCCTTATGGCCTCAGCTATCTCCGCCTCGGTTACATGTTCGCATCGACAGACAACATGACCGTAACTTGGATCCATGGCGATCAACCTCTCAGCCTTTGGGAACGACAACTCACGCAATGCATGTTCGATCGGCCTACGGTTCGGATTGAAGGATTCCTTCTTCAAGAGATCTAGACCTGATTCTCTGAGAAGGTCAACAATCATCTCAGCGACCGCCGGCGCGGAGGTCAGGCCCGGCGACCGCATCCCTGCGACGTTTATGAAGCCTCTCAGTTCGCCGTAGCTCCTGATGATGAAGTCTTCGTTCTCCGTCTCGGGACGCAGACTGGAGAAATAGGTGATAATCCGGCTTTTCCGGTGAGCCAGCTCGGGCACCAATCGCAGAGCACCGGTATAGACCTCATTGAGTCCCACTGCAGTTGTCTTCGTGTCTTCCTTGTCCTCCACGTCGTACGCATTAGGTCCTATCAGTACGTTACCTTCAGGAGTGGACGTGACTACGATTCCCTTGCTGATAGGAGTGGGGACTGGAAAAAGGATGCACCTGATTAGACCTCGCAACTTCTTGTCAAAGAGATAATACTCGCCTTTCCTTGGGTGAATAGTGAAGAGGTCCACGCCTGCCATGGCCGAGACTCCGTCGGCTTCCAACCCTGCTGCGTTGATCACGAACTCCGTTTCTATGTAGCCCTTGCTCGTCTCTACCCCTTTCACTTCACCATTCTTCGTGGCGATACCCTTGACTTCGGTCTCCAGCAGAAATCTCACACCATTCTGAGAAGCATTCTCCGCCATGGCTAGCGCCAGTTCGTAAGGGGCTACTATAGCGGCTGTTGGAGCGTAGAGGGCGGCAATTGCGTCCTTGTTGAGGTTGGGCTCTATCTCACGCAGCCTTTCTCTGTCCTCAATCACCTCAAGGAGAGGCACATTATTCTTCTTTCCCCTCTCTTCGAGGTCTTGCAGGTGCCGCAAATCATCCTCATTGAAGGCTACAACCAGGCTCCCAGTCTCTATTAGAGGAGCGGAAACCTCGGGGGCGACCTTGTGCCAGAGCAGATTACCTCTTGAGCAGAGGTTGGCCCGAAGGGTCCCGGGCTTATCATCGTAGCCGGCGTGAATTAGTCCTGTGTTCCCTTTTGTGGGTGAGCCGAAAGCGACGTCAGATCTCTTCTCGACCACCAATACTTCCTGCTCATACTTGGACAGCTCCCTTGCTATCGTGGAGCCAGTTATCCCCGCGCCCACGATGATAATATCCGATCTAGTCATCAGATCACGACTCGAAGATCCACGTTTTGAGTCCTAGGCTTCTCAAGACAACTTGATACTTGACGCCATTCCCTCTTTTTCTGTTTTTCATATTCCGCAGCTCGCTGGCAGCCAAGAGTTTGCAGCATGGAGGTTTTGGACACAGATTCCCGCTAGTCATCATGCAGACCTGGTGAGCTTACCCTCAGGGGAATCGTGCCTTAAAAATGGTTGAGTATCGAACACGTGTTGAAAGACGCTTTTGATCTGCCTCGAGCATTTCCTATTTGCTTTCTTGGTGAGTTTTTCATGAAAAAGAACTTTTCTTTTGGTAGATTCGTGTCTATAATGCTGATCTAATAGCGGGATCACCCTATCGTCCTTGAACATCGATGAGCGTCAAAACCTGGTTAGCGTTAATAGTGGTCGTTCTCATCGGCGTCGTCGGATTCCTATACCTCAGTCAACAACCCGTTGTAGATATCAAGGATGTGACCCTTGGGTCCAACCCAATCGTTGAGGGGTACAGCAGCACCCTCAGTTTTAGAGTTGAGAGCAACTGGAACCTGCCCACCGGCGTATACAATGTCGAGCTTCGAATCGAGGCACCAGAGATACTATCATTCTATGTTGCAGGAGTCGGCCAGTTGAGGCGATCAGGAACCATTTGGTACCTTCCACTAGGTAACCTTGCGAAACCCTTCAACATGCCTGTTGCCCTAATGGTGAGGGCCGGGCGTCTTCCTGCCTTGACATCTTCCATCACGAGCAGCGTAACTATTAAGGTCTATCTGGGTGGGGAACTCAAGGTCTCGGAGACCGTCAACATAACAGTCAGCAAGGCCACGACATCCTAGCAACCGTCTACCGCCCGACCAAAGCTAGTGAGGCACCCATTCCACTCTTTGGTCACATCACTGAGGGAAGACTGATCCCTAACAGACTAAGCGAGTTCGCTAGTATGATTCGGGTTGAGTCCACCAAGCACAGTCGAGTCAAACGGAGTTCTTCGGGGGAAGACCTGATAACAGGTATGGAGGCGTAGAAGGAATTGAATTCTTTCGCCAGGCTATTGGCGTACTCTGAGAGCAGTCTCGGTCTTAGGGTTTCAGCCGCTTCCAAGAACACGTCTGGAAAACGGGAAAGCTTGAGTATTAGGCTCTTCTCCAAGGGATCTGTGAGCAGCCTTGCCTCGTGTCTCCATCTCGTCTCCTGAGACTTCTCCAAGATGTTCTTGGCCCTGACGTGGGCGTACTGTATGAAAGGCGCACTGTTCTGCTCAAAGTCTAATGCCCGCTCCCAAACGAAGGTCACCTTCTTACCAGATTCGACAGAGAGGAGAGCAAAGATTACAGCCCCTACCCCGATCTCGCCTGCTAGTCTTGTCTTCTCGCTCGCAGGGAGAGAGGGATTGCGTACTGAGATCTCGTTGAATGCCCTTCGTTGAGATTCTTCAAGCACCTCGTCCAGTGTGATGTATCGGCCCCTTCTGCCAGACATACGATATCCTGGCAGGTCCACCAAACCGACAGAAAGATGAATCTGATTCTCAGCCATCTCGCGATGACCTAGGACGCATAGGGCAACTCTGAGCTGAAGCTGAGAAATCGTCTGTTCGCTACCGATGACATTGATGACTTTGTCCGCATTCTCGAACTTCTTTATGCTGTATGCCATGTCTCTTGTAGTGTAGAGTGATGTTCCGTCCGACCTGGTCAAGGTCAGCGGCGGCACGGTCTCTCCCCTGCGGATTCCAAGGACCTCAGCCAGCTTGAGCTCCTCAACCGCTCTTTGAGCATCGAATTCTAGCGCTCCGTCGACTCTTCGAGTGAAGACAGTCTGCTCAAGCTGATGCAGGACCCTTGATACGGAACTCCCCCAGACGAGTTCGCTCTCCCAGTCCCAAGCATCGAAATGAATCCCGAGGCGTCCTAATGTGTCTCTGAATCCTTCAATGCATCTCTCAGTGACTTCCCGGAAGAGTCGTTTTGTATCCTCTTCCGCGACTTCGTACTTCGACATTAACTCCTCTATTCGCTGTCCGGGATCAGGATCTTGAAGGATCTTCTCTTCCAGTGTCCCGAAGAGATCGGGATACCTCTGGCGGAGATCGTCTGCGACCTGCCCCCATTCTTTGAACTCGGTCTCCAGCCGATTCTTCTCTTCGCGAGAGGTGCCTGTCAGGCTGATTTCTTTCAGGCGGTTCTTGACTTGTTGCAGTTCGGTGAGGCAGGAAGTAATCGCGTAGATGCGGCCGATGTAGTGATCAGGCTTTACCTCCTGGGATGGGGGGTGCTTGTCGAGCATACGGTATCCATAGGCGACCGTGGCGATCTGTCTCCCCGTGTCGTCGATGTAGAAGTGCGTGGACACATCGTGACCTCTTGCCTTCAGAATCCTCGTCAAGGATTCGCCCAGTATTGGGTTTCTGGCTGTCCCGATATGGAGAGGATGCGCGGGATTCGCACTTGTGTGCTCGACTATGAGTCTAAGAGGAGTCTCAACTCTTGTTGTCCCGTAGTTCTCCTGAAGGGACTGTATAGAATCTAGGCTGTCTCTTATACACATCTGACGCTGCCGACGAATAGAGAGGTGTA
>CAZBVH010000090.1:0-2497 GCA_964495315.1 uncultured Candidatus Bathyarchaeia archaeon
CCTAAAGTCGGCTGAGCCTAGGAAATTGCCGTGAAGCATCCCAGATTCCACTGTGAGATCTAGCTCGGGATTCCTAGACCACTCTCTGTTGATGACGGCCATGATCTCTTTCTCTGCCTTAATTGCATCTTCATCGGGGCATATCCTTCGATCGAGCAGCAACATACATTCTCCAGGGATGATGTTCACCTTGGTGCCAGCATGTATCACATCCAAATTCAGGCTGGGACGAATCTTGCATATTTTGCCTTTAGAGACGTATCTGATCTTCGACTCTCTCTTCTCTATTCTCTTCGAGAGACTCAACAGATTGGACATTGGTGAAATCATGTCGTGTATCGCGTTCTTTGCCAGCCAAGGCTCTGATGAGTGTCCGCTCTTCCCTCGGGTCTTCAAGTTCATCCTTAGCGTGCCGCTGGCGGCAATTGCTAACGTATCCATGTCGCCATCAGTGAACAGGCATTCGTCAGCCGTTACCTTTTTCTCCTTGATGAGCCAACCGAATCCTGCCCTTCCTCCAACTTCCTCGTCTGGCGTCGCTGTTACCACAATCCTTCCGCAGATCCCCTCGCCGCTTTGCAGAAGTTCCCGAATCGAGATGATCGACGATACGAGTGCACCTTTCTGGTCTGCCGTTCCCCTTCCGAAGAGTCTACCGTTCTTCTCTACCGGTTCGAAGGGCGGTGTGGACCATTCCCCTTCCTTGACGGGAACGACGTCATAGTGGCCAGCCACAATGATGGAGGGACCTTCTCCAAGATCGTATTCTCCGACGACATTCACTCGAGGTCCAGAAAGTTCTGCCTCTATCGTTCTGCTGAGGCGGAAGGGGGCGGTCATGAGTTGCACCTTGGCGCCGCACTCCTCAAGGAAGTCTCTCAGCCAACTTGCAGCTTCCTCATAGTTCTCTCCAGGAGGCACTGAAGTAGGGATCGAGACCAGCTCAGAGGTCTTCTGCACGATCTCCTTCCTTGTCCGCTTGATCCTTTCTGCCAACTTCATTTTGTTTCCTCTCTCATCGTCTTTCTCAGGACTCTCCCTGGCAGGTTACCGGTACCTTTCTCGTCTCGAATCACGAACTCTCCATTAACAATGACGTGTTTGATTCCTTGAGGGAACTGGTGAGGATCCTTATAGGTAGCCTTGTCGATGATCTCTTCGAAGTCGAACACTACTAGATCAGCCCTGGCGCCTGCTTCTATTCGCCCTCTATCCAGTAAACCAAGCTTTCCGGCGGGAAGAGAGGTCATCTTTTTCACTGCTTCTTCCAGAGACAGGACTCCCTTCTCTCTGACATATCGACCCAAGACCCTTGGAAACGTCCCGTAGAATCTTGGGTGAGGCTTACCTTTACCGAGTTCACCGTGAGGAGCTAGTGCTATACCGTCTGTCCCAACCATAGTCCCGGGATATCTCAATACTTCGATCACATCGTCTTCGCTCATCATGAAGTACACCGCTCGAGCCCCATCCTCCTCACTGATCAGTATGTCGAACAGAACATCATATGGGTCCCTCCCTCTCTCTTGAGCGATCTGGGCGAGCGTCCTCCCCTCCAACGACGCATCAAACCTTGTTTGGGAGATCATGATCCCATCCCACCCGCACGCCTTGGCGTAGTTTGACCAGCCAGGCAAACCCTCTTCAATCTCTTTTCTTAGACGCCTTCGCACTCCGTCATCTCCAAGTCTCTCGATGAGTTTGCCGACTCCACCAACGTGTACCCAATCAGGCAAGGTAGCACTCAGTTTGGTCCAGGCCGCGGTGTATGGATACTGATCACACGTGACATCCAACCCACCCATTACGGCTTCATCGATCATCTTAAGAGTGGTTTTCACAGATCCCCAGAAAGGTTTTCCTGCTGCCTTGTGGTGCGAGATCTCAACAGGCACAAGAGCTTGCCTACCTATCTCTATGGCCTCTCTGACCGCATCGAGTAGAGTCTCTCCCTCCCCTCGGATATGAGTGGAATAGATCCCATTGAGACTCGAAACCACCTTGCAGAGTTCGACGAGTTCCTGGGTCTCGGCATAGCATCCTGGCGGGTATATCAGCCCGGATGACAATCCAAAGGCGCCCTCCTCAATGGATCTCTGCACAAGGGATCTCATCCTTTTCAGATCCTCTTGGGAAGGGGCTCGATCATCGAAGCCCATTGCCGCGATCCTTACCGTTCCATGTCCGACCAGAGGAACAACATTGACTGCAACTCCAGATCCTTCGATGAATGAGAGATATTCCCCGAAGCTTAGCCAACTGACCGATATGTCTTCGACGCTTAAGAGCGAAGACACATAGTCTATCAACTGCTTCTTAGTGCGTTCATCGACTGGTGCCATCGATATCCCGCAGTTTCCTACGACCTCGGTCGTAACTCCCTGGTGGATCTTGCTTTCCGCGTTAGGGTCTCTCAGCAGCGTGAGATCGGAATGAGAATGCATATCGATGAACCCAGGGGAGACAACTAAGCCCGAAGTATCAATCACTTCTTCTC
>CAZBVH010000090.1:2507-4710 GCA_964495315.1 uncultured Candidatus Bathyarchaeia archaeon
GACTTCGACTATCTGGTCGCTCTCCAATACGACGTCACCTCGAAACATGGGTCGCCCGGTGCCGTCAACAATATGTCCGTTCCTTAAGATCAGATTGGGCATCAACAAATCCTCCGCCGTAGCGAAATATTCAGAACAATGAATACTGTACAGTTATTGATATGTTTGGTGAGGTCATAGCAGGGTCAAAGAGGCAATCACGCAGGGTCTTCACTTCATAGATCTATTACTTCGGATGGGGAAAGAGTTAAGGAGTATCGGAAATACTCTCTTTGCGTAACCGACAAGAGGAAACGGCGAATGCCTCCCAAGAAGATCATTGTCCTCTTCACTGTGCTCTTCACTGGTTTTGTCTCATATTTCGTTGTCTCCGCTTTCGGACGAGTTTGGGAGATCTTTGACTCCTTGAGAGTGCCTGGACGCGTTGAACGGGTCTTCTTTGAGACTTTTCAGATCGGTTTGGGAACAGGATTTCTGGTTTGCTTGTACCTCGTGACAATCGCCGCGATCTACTTGTACCTTCGAGGGCATTTGGATCGGCTCTTTGAGAACTAATCACGGAACTCCTTCTCTCACGAGAAACTGAGAGCCAGATAACCAGCGATAGAAGCAAGGACAAGGTGGCTCATGCTCGCGCCCAGAGCCCACATCCAATTTTTCGTACTCATCGCCACCGATCCAAAAAATCGCACAGCACCCAACAGACCGAAAAAACAAAAAGCCAGCTGACATGAAGTTATCTGTCATGTCGCTTCAAGAAGTTGACTACATCTGGATGGACGGCAAATTCGTGAAATGGAAAGATGCAACAGTTCACGTCATGACCCATTGCCTGCACTACGGCACCGGGGTCTTTGAGGGAATACGCGGCTATGGAACCAAGTCCAACCTCTACGTCTTTCGTCTAGAGGAACACCTGAACCGGCTTTTCAACTCGGCCAAGCTCTACTTCATGGATATCAACTGGTCGAAACGAGACCTTGAAGCAGCAATCATAGAACTACTGAGAAAGAACCAGATAAGAGAGACATGCTACATCCGACCAATAGCTTACAGAGGTTACGGAGTCTTCGGACTGAACCCCTTCGGAGCACCGGTCCAAGTCGCTGTCGTCGCTTTCCCGTTCGGCAAGTACCTCGAGGCCGAGGAAGGCGCGAGCTGCTGCATAACCTCATGGAGAAGAATAGCAACTGACGCCCTCCCAGCAGAGTCCAAAGCCTGCGGGAACTACATAAACTCGGTTCTGGCCAAGATGGAAGCCGTCAAGAACGGGTTTGATGAAGCGATCTTCCTCGACTCACTAGGTTTCGTCAGCGAAGGTAGCGGAGAGAACCTGTTCATCGTGAAGAACGGAACAATATATACCACGCCAGTCTACGCCTCAATCCTCGCAGGCATAACGAGGGATACCGCGATCCAATTGTCCAGAGAAATGGGTATGGAGGTCATTGAGAGACCTATTACTCGCACAGAACTCTACTGCAGCGATGAAGTATTCTTCACCGGGACTGCCGCAGAAGTCACACCCATCGTCAAGATCGACCATAGAACCATAGGAAATGGAAAGATAGGTTCAGTCTCGCTCAAACTGCGAGAGAGATTCAAGGCAATAGTCAATGCTGAAGATAAGAAACACAGGGACTGGCTGACAGCAGTCTACTGACATCGAACATAGAGTGCCCGCAACCAAGATGTCCGGACAACTCCACCTAGGCGCCACTCTGTTCAGCAAGTTTCTAGCTGTTCCAACGCTAGTCATCGTGTTCAGCCCACACGGCTCTTGCCCGATCAAACAGCTTCTTGAAGTGTAGAAAAGCGCTCCTTAAGAGTGCATTATGTGTTCTCTTGAGCTGGAACAGTAGCTTAAAAAAACAAGTCCAACTATGTTGGAGTCATGCTGAAGACGCCCATAATCGACGTGATTGGATATAAGGATTCAGGCAAGACCAGCATCGTCGAGAGGATAGTGCGAAGGATAACACGTCAAGGATACAAAGTCTGCGTCATGAAACATGTTCACGATCCTAGTCTCAGCTTCGACACCCCGGGCAAGGACTCCTGGAGAGTTGCCCAAGCAGGGGCCGAGACGGTCGTCCTCGTTAGCGGTACCAGAAGAGTGCTCATGGAAAACGCTAAGTTCAAAGGGGAAGACCTTGGTCACCTCTTGGCACTCGGAGAAAACTCTGACCTAATCATATTAGAG
>CAZBVH010000091.1:0-1163 GCA_964495315.1 uncultured Candidatus Bathyarchaeia archaeon
CCGGACCGCAAGAGTTCAAAGCCAACGCATGACTCATAGTCAGCGACCGAGAGGCGATTATGGTTGCTCTTGGACAGAGAAATTCGTTGCGTTGAAACTCACACAGCCGGCGAGCCCACAAGGATTGTGATTAGTTCTCTTCCAGAATTGAAGGGCGAGACCATGGCCGAGAAAAAGAACAATTTCGAGAAACATTTCGATAGCGTAAGGAGACTCTTAATGCATGAACCGAGAGGGCATACTGACATGTTCGGAGCGATTCTCCTTCCCCCTTCAAATCCCAAGGCTGAACTAGGAGCAATATTCATGGACTCCAAGGGATACTTGGGAATGTGCGTTCACGGCTCAATTGCGTTAGTGACGGCAGCGATCAAGACCAAAGTCATCGACGCACGAGAACCAGTCACAGAGGTAGTTCTGGACACTCCATCTGGCCTTGTGCGCGCCACCGCTCATCTCGACGCATCTTCGGTAAAGAGTGTAGCCATACGAAATGTGCCTTCGTTCCTATATGAGACTGGCGAACTTTGCCTACCGGGAAGGGGAAAGATACCCGTGGACATTGCGTTTGGCGGCAACTTTTTCGCGATCGTCGAAGCTGAATCGCTGGGGGTTACAGTTAAGCCTGAGTCGTATCAGCAGCTTGTGACGCTTGGCGTCTCTATCCGGAGCAGAGTGAATGAAAAATTCAGCGTTCAGCATCCCGAAAAGGACCACATCCAATCTATTGATCTTGTTGAGATCTGCGACAGGCCATCGCACCCGGAAGCCGACGGCAAGAATGCTACAGTATTCGGAGTGGGACAAGTTGACAGATCTCCATGTGGAACGGGAACATCCGCGAAGATGGCAACACTGTACGCGAAAGGGAAGCTTGGGTTGGATGAAGAGTTCGTCAGCGAGAGCATCGCAGGGACGCTGTTCAAAGGAAGACTGGTGGAGAAGACCAGGGTTGGAGATCTTGATGCAGTCGTCCCAGAAGTCGAGGGAACTGCATACGTGACTGGTTTCTCACAGTTTGTACTAGACCCCTCAGATCCTCTCAAAGAGGGATTCTTGCTGAAGCAAACCGATCATGCGGTAGCCACCAGTTGACTCGGAAAACTTGGGACGACTGGCTGGGTGTTCTTTACCTAACGAGCGTTTTGATCTGCCAATTATTG
>CAZBVH010000091.1:1263-4539 GCA_964495315.1 uncultured Candidatus Bathyarchaeia archaeon
GTATCATTGCAGCTTCTTGAGAAGATTCTCAGTCGACACGGCATTGTCATAGAGCCCTAGTTCCTTCGCGTTCATACCGAGGGCAAGCCCTGTCAGCTGCGTGAGGAAGACAACTGGGAGATTGTATTTCCTTGCATACTTCTCATTCAATTCTATCTGCCCGCGGTCGAATTGTAGATGGCAGAACTGGCATGGAGTCATCAAGCAATCGGCGCCAGCGTCAATCATGTTGTCTATCTTCTCTGCGGTCATATCCAACGCTATTTCAAGATTCGCGGATCTTACGCCGCCCCCGGCTCCGCAGCACATAGCCTTATCCTTGTAGTCAACGGTCTGAGCTCCCAGAGACTTTACGAGATCATCAAGGACTGTTGGCCTCTCAACTGAGCCGTGCATCCTCGTCTCGCTGGGCTTGAGGAAGTGACAGCCATAATGAACCGCGACCTTTACGCCTTTGAGAGGCCTCCTGATGGTCTTCTCGATCCGTTCATAGCCGATCTCATCGCTCAATAGCTCAATGATATGCTTCACCTCAAGCGACCCGCGATATTGCTTACCGACCTTGGCCAGAGATTCATTCGCGCGATTCTTCAAGTTCACATCATGCTTGAGTAGATGATTCGCTTCTTGGAGAGTGGCATAGCACCCGTTGCACGTAGTCGTTATGTCAGCATTCATTTCTTCAGCAAGCACAAGGTTCCTTGCAGCGACCACTAACCATGACCACAGGTCGAAGGAGCCCAAGACGCCTGGCGCCGGACAACAAGAAGCCCCCTTGATGTCCAGCAGATTGACACCGAAATCAGCGAGAGATTTCCTTGTTGCCACTTCTATTCCTGGATACCTGTTCGGCGCAATGCAGCCAAGGAAGTACGCGTATTGCCGCATGATGGCTACTCCTTCCTTTCGATCAACGCCCGGAAACCTGTCTCTTCTAGGATTCGTATCATTTCTTTCAGAGCTTCGGGATATTGGTGAACCGTCGGCGGAAGTTCAGGTAGCCCTAGACGTTGCCTGATCGCCTTTGCTTCATCGTTTATCGGGACCGCGTGCCCATACTTGAGTACGATTTGGCAGACTCTTACATGATCTTGACGCATGTAGCCTTCCTTGACGGCGAGATTGCGTAGCGCTCGGACGATGTCGGTCGTCCTCACCTTTCGTGGGCATCGTTCTTGGCAGGTGTAGCATGTGGTGCAGTTCCAGAGGTCTTCTGCTGACAACGCTTCCTTCCTCTCGCCCGTGAGAGTCTTCAGGAAGATCTGCCTTGTCCTCCAAGCTGTTCTTCTACCTGAAGGACATGAACCAGTGCAAGTGCCGCACTGGATGCAAGCCCTGAGGGTCACCATGTCAGCTCTCGGGAAGATCTTGGAACCTTGATCTATTACCTCTTCGACGAAGTCTCTCTGACCTTCGCGTATCGTCTGTCTCTTCAATATTGACGGCAATCGTCATCCTCCTTGCAAGGGCGCTTCAAGAACCGTACAAACCTGAACATATACGTCTTTCCAAGACACGATTTCATTATCTGACAACAGAGGACCTTACTCTGGGATCTCAATAGGGGCTTCGAGGCCATAAGGATTGCCTGTCCTCTCGATATTCTTGCAGGCCTCATCCAGCGCCGTTATGGTCATCTTCCTGCCGACGAGTTCGTTTCGAAGCTTCTGGATCATTGCGGGAGTATTGATCTCATATGGACAATGATCCTTGCATCTTCCGCAGAGAGTGCAGGAATACGCCATCGGCAGAGCCTTCTCTAGACCCCCAGCGATGAATGCCGTCCAGATCGTTCCAACTCCTCCAAAATACTTGTGTCCAAACTTTCCTGCGGCTACGCCGAATATCGGGCATTCATAAAGACAGGATCCGCATTTCGTGCAGTACAATGCTTCACGATAGACAGGATCCTTGGCAAGCTCCGTCCTCTTGTTGTCAACGAAGATCACGTGTAGGTTCTTTGGACCGTGAGCGCCATAGGTCTGCATTTTCTCTATGTCCCCGGTCTTGCTGACGCCTGTTATGAGGGAGACATATGACGGAGCCTTATAGCTCGCATATCGCCACGTCAGCTCCGAAACGATCATCCCATCCGTCAGGGTTGGAACGACCTTCTCAAAACCCACGACAGCTATGTGAGTCCGGGGCGCGTTTGACACGAACCTCGCGTTCCCCTCATTCTCTATAAGGAATACAGTTCCCGTGTCAGCGGTTACAACGTTGGCGCCGCTCATCCCTATGTCGGCTTTGAAGTAAGCTTCTCTCAGTAGCTGCCTGGCAGTTTCAACAAGCAGTTCTATATCAGGCTCCAACTTCCTCCCCACCAATTTGGAGAGCATCTCCGCAACTCTTTCCCTCGGCACGTGGATTGATGGGGTCAGCAGATGCATCGGCTTTTCGTGAAGGTTCTGCAGGATGAATTCCCCCAGATCGGTTTCTGTGACCTTGTTGCCAGTGGCTTCGAGGTGCTCGTTGATCTCAAACTCTTCAGAGGTGATCGATTTGGATTTCACGATCCATTTGCCTGTTCCGATAAGTTCGTCGAGTCTCTTCAGCAACTGTTCCGGGGTCTGCACGATGTCAGAGCTGCCCTTCACGTCTATGATAGAGTCCCTTGCCTGCTTCACGAGTTCCTCCATGTGCGCTATTGAATATTCCTTGATTGCCCGTCCGTCCTTCCGCTTGGTGAGGGTCTGTGGAAAGCGGGTTAGAGTGAGGTTCACGTTTTCGCGGTACGATGCGATGGCTCTTCTCAGGGCAAGTCTTATGCTCGGATCTTCGCTAGCTTTGGTCAACCTGTCCCGATACTCTTCGTATTCTTGATCATAGAGCATTTGCATTACTCCCTAAGTGCCGCGTCGACCAGTTGGGAAAGATCGTAGATCTTCAATGGCATCTCGTGTCGTTGCATGTTGTAGAGAAAGTTAACGTAGCAATTGGGACAAGTTGTTACCAGTGCATCTACCTTGAGTGGGAGAATCTCTCCCGTGAGCTTCTCATGAGATGATTCCATACACACATCTGTGTAGAGGGCCCATGCACCTCCTCCAGCTCCACAGCAAATTGCCTCGCTTCGATTGAGAGGTGTCTCGATCAGCTCTACGCCGGGAATCGCCTTCAACACGTTTCTCGGTTCCTCATAGACTTCGCAATGCTTTCCAAGTTCACAGGGGTCGTGATATGTGATCCTCATCTTCAGGATTCCAAGATTCACCCTATGATTGGCGATCATCTCCTCGATCAGCTGTGAGGTGTGAAAAGTCTGAAATGGAGGCG
>CAZBVH010000092.1:0-3771 GCA_964495315.1 uncultured Candidatus Bathyarchaeia archaeon
TAGCGGCAGCCCTACTTCCTGAGGAGAAGGTCTCTTTGGCAGAGAGATTCTGATCCCTGAGGTGAACGTGAAGATCTATAATACCAGGCAGAACGACTCTTCCGTTGAGCTGGACAGTTTCGTCTGCAGATGGTTTGCCGCTCTCTTTCCCAATCCAAGTGATGATACCCTCATTGATAGCCAGAGCACCCTCCAAAATCTCCCCGCCGACAAGCAATCTCCCCCCGACAAGGACCAGGTCCACGGTCAAGTTAGTCCCCCGCCTCATCTTCAGTGAGCTCAATCTAGCTTTTCATTGTAGCCTCCCTACGATATAGAACTGCTGCCCCTCGGCAACGGTTGTTCTAAGTGTCAGAACTTCCCAAAGTTATCGAGCGAACTAGGTAAAACAAAGGAGCTGGTTGTTCGCACGTCGGATTCCAGAAAAAGAACCCGGTTTACACGTTGAGGGACAACAGCGGAACCCTTGAGACAATAGGGCATCTCAAAACGGTTTCTTCGCTAAGTAATGCGCTTGTGCGAATCCATAGGACTTATACGGGATTACCAGGTTGTCTTACGAGTGGGGCGAGGTGCTTTCGTATGCGATTCCTCGCTGACGGTATGCTCGGTCGTCTGGCGCGGTGGCTTCGTATCCTAGGACATGACACAGCCTATCTCACTGATGCAGACGACAACACTCTAATAGGCCTCGCTGCGGCTGAGGACCGTATACTCCTCACAGGTGACAGGGACCTGTATAAGAAGAGCCTTATGCAAGGAGTCAATGCGTTTCTGGTTGAACCCGCCGACCATATGGAGAGGCTTGCAGGCGTAGCCGCGCGTTTCAGTCTTAGGCTGGAAATAGATACCGAATCTCCACGCTGCCCAAGGTGCAATTTCCCCCTAAGGGAGACGCCTCGACAGGAAGTTGAGGGAAGGATTCCTTCCCGTTCAATCACAATGAGTAAGAGCTTCTGGAGATGCGCCGGGTGCGGAAAGCTCTACTGGCAGGGTTCTCATTGGAAGGACATTCAAGGCAGACTGGCATACGCCAAGAAAGCCATGCCCCGGATTGACGCTTGAACAGTTTCTTCAGAATAACAGACGATCATTCATGCTTGTCCAGTATGGATATCCCAGGTCGCCTCGCGCGTTGACCAGGATAGGAATCGGTCTCTCTGACATCACAAGCCACCGGGTTATTCCTAGGCCATCGACCCTGTGTGAGGCGACTTGTAATTGTGCACATCTCGGGGGACAAATATACATTTAAGCTCTCGAGACGACTACAGGAACAATATGACCCGAAGAATTATCGACCCATCTCCTGGGTTGTCCAGACGTTTGCAGGAGTACATACTGCTCCCCGGAAAGATACCAGCCGGCATCTCCACTGAAGCCGTGGATATCTCCTCACCGCTGACCAAGTTCGAACGCGGTAAAGAACCCAGTTTGAGGCTCAACATTCCAGTCTTAAGCTCCCCTATGCAATCGATCACTGGACCCGAGATCGCGATCGAGATGGCGAAGCTCGGCGGAGCAGGCGTGATCTTCTGCAGTCAGCCCGTCAAAGACGAGGCGAACATGGTCAGGAGAGTGAAGGAGTACAAGGCGGGTTTTGTGATGCCTGACGTCTTCTCGCCGGACACCCCGCTCAAGGAGGTTCAGAAAAGAATTGAGGAGAAGGGTTACTCCACTTTCCCGATCACCGAGGACGGCATGCCGAACAGCAGGCTAACCGGCTACCTAACCAGGAAGGACTTTGACCCCCAACTGCATTCCAACCTGAAAGTCAGAGATAGGATGATCACTATGGAGAGACTGCACTATTCATCGCTGGGCGACGTCACCGATGAGAGGGGAGAAATCGATCTAAACAAGGCACTCGGAATTCTGAGGGACAGCCATCACGGATCCCTGCCGATCTTGGACGATCAAGGAAAATTGTGCTATGTGGTCTTCAGAAGGGACGTGGAAGAGCACGCGAAGAACCCACTAGAGCTTATCGATCAGAGGAAGCGGTTCATCTGCGGCGCCGCCATAAACACCCATGACTACAGGGAGAGAGCAGAGGCGGTGATAGATGCTGGAGCAGACTTCTTGGTGATAGATACCTCTCAAGCTCACTCTGAGTACGTTGAGATCTGCCTGCGATACGTGAAGGAAAGGTTCGAAGATATCCCGGTGATAGCTGGGAACATCGTCACCGGCGAGGGCTTCAAGTTCTTGGTCGAGAATGGAGCGGACAGCATAAGGGTCGGCATGGGCTCCGGTTCCATCTGCATAACACAGGAGCAGATTAACGTCGGTAGAGGACAGGCCACCGCGGTGCTTGAGGTGACGAAGGCAAGAGATGAGCTGTTTGAGGAAAAGGGAGTCTATGTCCCAATCGTTTCTGACGGCGGGATCACGAGGGCTGGCGACATCACAATGGCGCTTGCCTTAGGCGCGGACTCCGTCATGGTCGGACGCTTCGTGGCGGGTACAGAGGAGAGCAACTCGAAGAGAATCACACGAAATATGACCATCGACGGGAGAACGGTCCAAGAGATCGTCAAGGAGTACTGGGGGGAAGGTTCCAACAGAGCAAGGAGATGGTCCGGGTTCAGGTATGGTCACAACAGTTTTGAGGAGGGAATCGAGATGTACGTGCCCTACGTGGGTCACCTGAGAGATTATATGCTGCCCTCCTCAACGATGATAAAGGACGGGATAAGAAAAGCGGGTTGCAGGAACATCAAGGAGCTGCATGAGAGCTGCGTAGTGCAGGCGTTGTCGCCTTTCTCGTTCGCAATGCGCTCAGAGAGCCCCTCGATCATTCCTCAGCCGTCAAGATCGGAGACTAGAAGTGCCTGAACACCCGCTCCCCAGTGAAGAGCATGGAGATATCATGCTTTTCACATTCTTCTATCACGGTGCCGTCGTATCTTGAGCCTCCTGGCTGGACGATCGCAGTGACACCAACCTCCGCCAAGGGAGCAATGTTATCCCTCAACAAGAATCCGTCGGATGCAAGAGTACTTCCTTTCAGATCGTGACCTGATCTTCGGGCCCTGTCAAGGGCTATCTCAATCGCCCCGATCCTGTCCTGCTGTCCCGTGCCGACGGCCAACGCCTTGTCATTCTTCCAGATCACGACCCCGTTGGACCTCTTCTCCGAGCAGACCCACCAAGAATACAGCATGTCCCGCAGTTCGCTATCACTCGGCCTTCTTCTCGTGACGCAATCGCAGTTCCTAAGGTCGCTCAAACCGCGGATCTTGGTGGTAAACGTCTGCTCCAAGATCAAGGTGTTTCCCAGGATCTTTACCTCGTAGGGAAATGTCTCTCTTTCAAGCTCACCTATGTCTGGGACTTCTGCTATCCTAAGGCTTTCCTTCCCTCCAAGAATCTCCAATGCTTCCGAAGAGTAGCGAGGAGCAAAAATGCATTCCACAAACCTTTGGGTAATCGCCTCAGCAGCGGTCTTGTCTACAAGGGAGTTGAAGCCGAGTGTGCACCCGTATGCTGCTCGCGGATCACCGTTCCAAGCCTTCTCAAAAGCATCCACCAGCCTCTCTTCGTTAGAGATCCCGACACCTGTTGGGTTGAGATGCTTCATCACTGTTGCCGCAGGCTTCCCAAAATGATCGACAATTCTGAGCGCCCTGTACCCGTCCTCGATGTTTGTCGCAGAGGGGCCGCTTTTTCCCCACTTCTTCCAGGTCAACGCTGCCATGAATCTCTTTGCTCTATCTTCGGGCACGTAGATGGCTGCTGCTTGATGTGGGTTCGTGCCATATCTCAGAC
>CAZBVH010000092.1:3781-4373 GCA_964495315.1 uncultured Candidatus Bathyarchaeia archaeon
GAATAGTGCAGTCTCTCCATAGTGATCATCCTATCTCAGACCCCTTGACTTTCCTTCAATATCCCAGGAGAGCTTGTGAAAGGAGTGCTGCTTGCCTCCTATCGTTAGCGTCAAAGTCGTCGGCAGTCCTTCATCAGAGACCGCTGTTCGATACATGTCACTCAGATCCTCAGGCGTCGAAATACCTCCTTCAGCCGGTTCTTATCTGGATCGCCATATCAGTGGTTCTCAGTATTAACTGTGCTCTACTTGCCTTCAAGAACCCTGTGATGAATCTGGTCTCAGACCAACTAAGTCAAAGCTCTCATGGGGACGGAGCCGCAACGTGAAGTATCCTATTCTGAGAACGATGTGCGATTACCCGACCCCTTAAGCGAATCCTTATCTATTGAGTGGTAGGCTGAATCTCATAACTCAGCAATGACAGTACTCGAGCCCCTACAGTCCTCGACCTGCGTCCAACTGCTGAGATTAGACAGAACGGTTGCTGGTTGGACTTGAAAGTCTCACTGGAAGAAGGAGAACTATTGGTCAAGCTTGCTCGCGGGGCCATCGAGACCTATCTTGAAAAACGGAGGGTAATCTCTCCCCC
>CAZBVH010000093.1:0-4309 GCA_964495315.1 uncultured Candidatus Bathyarchaeia archaeon
GCATACGAGATAGTACGGTCTCGTGGGCTCGGAGATGTGTATAAGAGACAGCTCTCGACTATCTTCCAGAGCGAGGAGAGGGACGCATACCCGACTAGCGCCGCCACAATAAAGCCGACTAGACTTCCAATGCAGTCGACTTGAATCGAAGGTTGACTTGCAACCTCAAGAAAAGCGGCTCCCGAGATGGCTGGAACGGAGAGAAGGAATGAGTATTTGAATGCGTCTTCTCTCTTCAACCCCAGCAGGATTCCTGTTGAGATCGTGAGTCCGCTTCTCGAGATTCCCGGAATGATTGATACTCCCTGTGCGACTCCTATCAGTATCGAATCTGAAAATCCTAGTGTCCGCCGTTCTCCCGGAATCAGCTTCTTAGATAGGTGGAGAACTAGGCCAGACGTCGCAAACGCAGTTCCTATTACAGACAGATCGGTGAAACTCGCGCGAAAGTGTTCATGGAAAGCGAATCCTATCAATGCAGTCGGTACGCTTCCAGAAACGACAAGCATTCCCGTCCTGGCGGATTCACTGCGAAGTCTACCCTGGACGAGGTCAATAATTATCCTCCAGATGTCATCCCTGAACTTGACTCCGATCACACAAAGCGTTCCGAGATGGAGAATTATGTCGAAGAATAGGTCGGTCTTGACCCCTAGGATAATCTGCATCATAGCAAGATGTCCTGAACTGGACACGGGAAACCATTCTGTTATCCCTTGAACTACTCCGAGAAGAATGGCTTCGATAAGATTGAGCATGGATAGATCTGGATGTTGACGGATAATAAATAGCGTTCCGTTTCTACAATTGTTCTTCTCCACTCCATCAATGACGTGGCTTCACGGAGAAGAACAAAGATGATGTTTCATTCAAGGAGCATTACCAGAGTGCAAGTTGTAACACGGGGATCCCTCTCACTGTGCACGTGGCAGGCGAAGCATCCGAGAAATGGCTCAGGCGATCTTGACACTTTCTTCGTATTAGGAATATGACCAGGTCAACAAGGACTCCTGATCTTCCTTAAGAAGTCTCTATCCTCGATTGCATACTTCTTGAAGTAGTATTCAATCATCCGTTTCATGTTTGGGTTAATCCGCAGAACTTGACGAAATTCCATCATCGATGCCTCCTCATCACCGAGCAGATAGCGTATGAGACCCAACACCGTGCGTGCTTCATCGTTCAGCGGGGTCAGGGTAACGGCTTTCGTCGCAGGTTCCAATGCTTCTCCTAACCTCCTGCAGTTGACTGCTTCCCAACTGATCTGGATTAGGCGATGAGTGTAGGCTAAGCCGAGAAGGCGGCGGAGCTCCCGGATCGGCTCCTTGTGGTCTTCCACGCGAAGATCAATATACCTATCCCCATAACCCATGCGTCCTCCCCCCTTCCTCATGACCATTATTGCGGCTGACTGGCGCCCGCGCGAATCACCTCCGGCTGCTTGTCCTGCCTCAAGGGCTGCCATAAGCCTGTCAGCCAGCTCGCCCTCAGTGCTCTCAAACTGCTCTGCCATGGCGAGGACGACATTTTCGCTGGCGAGGATGTTGCCTTGAACGCTATAGTTTATTCCAGTCTTGCTTCCAGCCCATTCAATGCACTTGTTGCCTGTGAAACATGTTGAATTACCTTTCGCGTCCACAACGCCTAATTGCCTGGTCTCTCGATCCGGATCTTTTCTTGTAAGCTCATCTATGACTTCACTCACAGAAAGTCCTGCGGCCAGCAGTTTCAGACCCTCAAGTCCATAAGACACATTTACACGTGCTTGGGTAGCGATTGCACCGACTCCAGCTTCGGCCCATGGCACAACGGAGCCTACCGAGAAATACTTCGATTCAACTGCTACTCCGAGGTCTTTGTTCCTTGAGTCTAAGGCAACTATTGAAAAAGTCGAAACAAGATTGGTCATCCTTTCTATCTCCTATGTGAAACACATAGGCTTCAACATAATGAAAAGATTCCCAAATTGTCAGCAACTATTTGGTGGGGGGCATTCCCTCTGTTCATATTGCTTTTGTTCCCTGACCAAGCCATTCCGATAATACTGTGTTATGCCTTAACCGATTCCTTGAAGCAGGCGTAAACGAGTCTTCCCGCAGATCCTTCAAGACATGTGGATCGTTCGGAACTAGGGGTCTTTCTCAGGATGGGCTTGAAGGCGGCTCTTTAGCTTATCTTGATGGTGCTCCGGGCGGGATTCGAATTCGCTGACCTTGTCGCTGTGGCAGGGTCACCCGCGTCACAGGCTTTCTCCGTGAGGGTCTCGAGAGGCCCGTATACTTGACCGGGCTATACTACCGGAGCACTGAAGCAAACGAGAAGTTCTGAGACTATTTTTGTCTTTCTGTGTTTCCTGATGATCGAAGGGTGCATGGTCTTACTATGAGTCTCTGATCGATGGGTTAGGCTTCTTTTGTCCTGATGAACCTTGATTGAGTGAGTGTCTGTCTTTGGCATTTGGCGTTCGGCGGTGAAAGAACTCCCTTTATAGCCGTGTGTTGTCCTCTCCTTGGGTTCCAGATACAGTTTTGAGTGTCGGGCTGTTGTCATGGATTGGGGGCGATGATCTTTCATCGGGTAATAGTAGTCACTGGGACTCCTGGTGTCGGCAAGAGTGTTTGTTCCTCTCTGCTTGCGAGCAGACTGGAAGCTCGCCATATCGACTTGGGGGAGTTTGTACGGGAGCAGGATCTTACCCTAGGGGTGGATCCTGAGAGAGGCACTGCCATTGCAGATATTGACGGGTTGTCTGCCTCTCTGTCTACTGTTCTTGAGGCCTCTCGCCAGGACTTTGTAGTCGAGGGGCTTCTCGCACCCTACGTGCTGGATCACCCACGTGTTGAACTAACTTACGTCCTGAGGTGTGATCCAGACGAGCTGATTCTAAGGTTAAGGAAAAAGGGTTTCTCCGAGCCAAAAGCACTGGAGAATGCTGCGTCTGAGATTCTCGGAATCTGTCTTTGGGATGCGGTGGGACGATTCGGCAAGGAGAAGGTGGCTGAGGTCGATACTACCTCTCGTTCTCCTGAGGATGTTGTGGAAGAGATGGTAGATATTCTCTCCGGACGGCTAGAACGTATGGTTGGAAGAATAGATTGGCTTTCATCGGTCTCGGAGCAAGGGCGTCTAAGCTACTTCTTCACGTAGCGTCAGAATCGATGGCAGTTAGCATCTTTCTTCCTCATTCTCGTATGTCTCTGACATGATTTCCAGTAGGTCCTCTTCATAAGAAGGTGCCTTCTCTGTCCTTTCTGTTGCAGGGGGGACTTCGCCGGGTATCCAGGCTAGGATGGGGAGTGCATAGTCTGGGGTCTTCACTAGGGCCTCTTTGTTGGAGAGCTCTTGGAGCAAGCCCGTTTGAGTCTCGTCTAGGTTGAGGATCTTCTGAGCGAGGTCTCTATCCCCCCTATTCGCCAGTCGGTGGCAGATCCTCGTCTGGCACAGGTCTACGATATAGGGAGGGGTCCTTCTTGGAGATGCTTGAATGATGAGCAGACCGATACCTCTCATTCCCAAGTCCAGCAGAGACTGTTTCATAATGCTCCGGCCTGTTTCATCTTCTTCAAGTGTCGATCCGCCATCTTTCAAGACCAAGAACAGGCGGGGTTCCTTCTTTTCCGAGGCCTGGGTCTTGATGTATTGAGTCAAGGATACGAGGATCAATGAGAGTAGCAATCTCCTTACTGCCAGATCCGTGACTTCTCTCAGCTCGATTAATGTTGTCCCTTTGAGAATCTCTGCGACCTTGATCGAGTTCCCTTTGTTCAAGATCTCTCCCGCTTTACCCTCGGCAAGTGTCACAAGTTTTCTTAGTAGTGTGAGCAACTCGGATGAAACCCCATGAGAATCGCTGTTTCTCTGAATTTCTGCGATGATGGATGAGATCGCGTAACGTCGCGTAGTTCTGCCTTCTGTCTTTCTCTGCCTGTATATTGAGCGAAATGTCTCCCAAAGGAGTTGAGACTGCTCGGGCGACAAGCCGAGTGACTCGGTGAAGACCCTTGTGACTATCTCGCTCTCCTCGCTGATATCCTCTGAGTATCCCATCTCAAGAACGTTCAGCGCCAGAGGACTCTCCTCATCACCTATTCTCAGTATTCTATCGAAGCCTCTCTGAGACCCTCCTTTCCCTTCCAAGTCAAGCATAATAATGGGACTCTCATTCCGCTCTAACCCTTGGATTATGGTCTCGGCAGTCCCGATTATGCCTGTGTCTTGGTCTCCGAAGATCGCTGTCCAGGTTGTCGACTCTGCGAGATCTAGATAGATCTCATGGAGATTCTTCTTCTGCCATCTCGCCCAACCCAGA
>CAZBVH010000094.1:0-4164 GCA_964495315.1 uncultured Candidatus Bathyarchaeia archaeon
TCCTGAAAGATGCAGGAATGTAACCGCGAAATGTGGCATTTGTACTCAGAAATGCCCCTACACCGCTATAACCGCTGAGCCTGGAAAAGCTGCAGTCGTGAACCCCGCGATGTGCCACGGATGTGGAACCTGCGTTGCCGACTGCCCAAGCGACGCTATCACCCAGATGCACTTCACAGACGAACAGATCCTAGCACAGATCAGGGCAGCCCTCGAGCAAAACCCCGAAGAGAAGATACTTGCCATTGCCTGCAACTGGTGCTGCTATGCCGGGGCAGACCTCGCAGGCACGAGTAGGTTTGAGTACCCCACGAATGTCAGGGTCGTCAGGGTGATGTGCTCTGGGCGTGTCGACAAGGACTTCGTCTCAGAGGCCTTCCGCCTTGGCGCAGGAATGGTGCTCATAGGTGCGTGCCACTTGCCGACAGACTGCCACTACATATCAGGCAACTGGAGGATGAAGGAACGGATGGACACCCATGCAAAGGTCTTGGAGAAACTGGGAATCAGCCCCGAGAGATTCAGAGTCGAATACATATCTGCTGCCGAGGGATTGATCTACAGCAACCTGATCAAGAAAATGGTTCAGACCATGAAGGACCTAGGAATCGAGAGGATCAAAGCGGAGAACGCGAAGGCGAAGCCCATACTGGAGAGAATGCTTGCAAGGAAAGGGGTCGTCGCAGGGCCACCCCTGCAAGCAGCACCCGTGGCTCAAGCGAAGTCGTAGCGTCTTCATTGTTGCGGCACTGTTCTCTCGCCGTTCCATAGCCTACGCAGGTGCAAGTGTGAATTCATCCAAGCGCTTGGAATCCGAGATCGATGCAAAACGACGAGGGAGACCAGTAAGGATTCCGGCGAAAACTATTTTCTGCTAAAAGAACGACACCAAAACTATCGTCCACGTTCCGAGAAATCGCGATTGAAGATAAGCGCAAGTACCGTGTTCATGCAGAAACAATTGAGGTCACGCCTCAAAGAACTCAATTTGACAATCAACCTCAGCAGCGGCATTTTTCCAAGCTGCGGTCTTTGGATCGGCTTCTATTCCCTTCTTTTCCAGCGGTGGATCAATAGGTCCCTATCCATCGTTGTGAGCCTCTTCACGTACTCGGCGTACTGCTTAGGCTTCAACAGTTTGCTCGACTCTTCTTCTAGGGTCTCGGGGTGCAGAGCCACTATCCAGCCCTTGCGGTAGGGATCTTGATTCATGAGTTTAGGCTTCGAGACCAGTTCATCGTTGACCTCAACGATTTGTCCACTGATCGGGCTATATACCTCCGACACGGCTTTCACTGACTCAACGGTCGCAACCACCTGCAACCTCCGGACTCTGGATCCTCTCCTCGGCAAGTAGACGAAGGTGATCTCGCGGAGAACTTTCTGGGCATAGTCTGTGATGCCGATTCTCGCTAGGTTGGACTTATCGAGGGAAAGCCAAGCATGCTCCTTCATGTAGAGTAGTCTTGCAGGGATGTTGTATCCCTTGACCCTCATATGATAACCTCCGCAGTCCAGTTGAATATGGTTGCTTTTTCTTCAATATTCCTTCGGTAGACCTTGAAGCTCCCTATGGGAGAATACAGGGCCGTCCTTGCAGACATATCTGCTTCCGATGTTGCATCTTCCACATTTCCCGATGCCACACTTCATCCTCATCTCCAGCGAAAGGAAGATGTCTTCCGGAGGAAACTTCAGCTCCTCAAGGACCGGGATGGAGAACTTGATCATTATCGGAGGTCCACAGACCAATGCTACCGAATTCTCGGAACTGGGAGATACCTCCTTGAGTACAGAAGGCACATATCCTTCTCTGCCTGTCCAGCTGGCATCGCCCTTATCGACGGTGACAACTAGGTTAATGTCGCTCCTTTTGCTCCAAGCTTCCAAGTCGTACTTGTAGATCAACTCGCCCGGACTCCGGGCCCCATAGATCACTGTGAGCTCCCCAAACTTCTTCCGGTTGGCGTCATGCAGGATATACTTGGTCAGGGATCTCAGCGTTGTGAAGGCGAAGCCGCCTCCGATGATCACAATGTTGCGTTTCTCCAAGGCAGCTAGGGAGTAACCATTGCCGTATGGTCCTCGGACACCCACGGCGTCTCCCTCTACACAGTCATGCAACGCGGTTGTCAGTAATCCGACCTTCTTGACCGTGAACTCGATGTAACCCTCGTCCATTGGCGAAGATGCGATGCCAATTGGGCATTCGCCTACACCTAGAAGTGAGATCTCCGCGAACTGTCCCGGGTTATACTTGAAGTCCTGTGTGTCTCTTTGGTCCTCGAAGACTAGTCTGAGTGTCTTTATGTCGTTCGCTTCGTTCTCTCTGATGATCTTACTGATGACCGTCAGGCTCGGCGTATAGGGACTCTGCATCTTCAATCCATCGTCCTACCCATGATTTCCCTGAGTATCTCCCTGATGTCTAGGTTCACTGGGCATTCTCTAACGCATCGACCGCAGCCGACGCACCCAAGGTCCTTGAAGCTATCGAAGTAATAGTTGAACTTGTGCATCGTCCTCTGCCGCACTCTCTCTTTCTCAGAGGTTCTGGGATTGTAGCCAGATGCTTGAAGGGTGAAGAGTGGGAACTGACAGGCATCCCAGATCCGGATCCTCCTCCCCTTGATATCCGTCCCCTCATCGAAGATATCGAAGCAGCTGCAGACTGGGCACAGATATGTGCAAACCCCGCAGCCGACACATTTCCGGCTGGCAACATCCCAGAATGGATCATCGTACATTGCTTTTAGTCTCTTCTCGATCCCTGTTACGTCCAAATTCAACCTCATGTTGTCTACCGCTTGCTTGGATATTTCCTTCAACCTCTCCAAGTCTGCTTTCTCAGCGTCCTTGAATAGGTCGCTGCTCTCGATGAGCTTCTCCCCCCGTTCAGTGAGGGCCTCGACCACGTATTTGTCGCCTACGTCTTCGAAGATCAGATCCATGCCCTCCTTCCCAAATGGGCTTCCTCCGAGAGATGTGCAGAAGCACGTACTCCAAGGATGGTTGCACGCTCTGCCGATGACAAGTGTATTCTTCCGCCTATCCCGATAGAGGGTGTCTTCGGGCTCCCAGGATGTGAAAACCCTGTCGATCAGGGTCAAGGCTTTCGCGTCGCAGGGTCGCGTGAAGAAGAGTACTCTCTCACCCTCGATACCCGGGGGCTCCTCAAGCTTTCTCTCCCGACCGGTAAGGCGGTAAGTGAAGAGGGTCTCACACTGGGGGAGGAGCATCTCTTTTGGTGATCTCTCAAGCCTTGGAGAATCAGAGCAGAGCTGGCTGCCTGAGGAGATCTTCTTGAAATTAAGGAGGTTGTCTTGCTCGATGGGCGCGAAGACCTCGTACTTCTCAAGCAGTGAGTCGATGAGCTTCGCCAGAAGCCCCTTTTCTATGGTCTTTTCCGTCATCTTCGGCACCACCCTCCTACCTAATGAACTCCTCGGGGTCCTCCTGCTTGAAGGTCCCTAGTGCAGGGAGTTCTTCGGGGCTGAGTCCAGGCTCATAGTTGTACCGCTCCCTGACGATCTTCTCCACCTTCTTTGTGAGAGCCCTCAGGTCTATGTTCATCGGGCACGCTCTGCTGCATGCTCCGCAATCGACACACCGTCCAGCTACATGAAAAGCACGAACGACATGGTAGATTACCGTATCCGTGAGATCGGTCGTCCTGCCACACCATGATGGCATAGTCTCGTCGACGAAGCATTCCTTGCAGTAACAGAGTGGACAGACGTTCCGGCAGGCATAGCATCTTATGCACTTGCCAAGTTCCTTACTGAAATATTCCCAACGTTCCTCGGGTGATTTCGCCTCCAGCCTTGATACTGCAGTGAACTCGTCGCCTTCCGCCGTCTCCGGAAGCCCATCGCCAACCAGGACATCGTAGACCAGGGGATTCCTATGTCTGCAGCTCAAACATGAGTCGGACAAGATCTCCCCCTTAGGAATGGACTGTTCGAATCCGTCTCCCCTAACGATCACCATGTCATCCTTGATCAAAGCTTCTAGGATCTCTCTTCCTCCTAACGCTGTCTCCACTTTCTTTGGGTCGATGACTCCTTGGCATGGGACCCCGATTATGGTAACGTTCTCTCTCGGGATTTGTTTCTCAACTATTTCTACAACGATCGAGCGGGCATCGCACCCCTTGGCGACTAT
>CAZBVH010000095.1:0-4120 GCA_964495315.1 uncultured Candidatus Bathyarchaeia archaeon
CCTCGGTATCGGTGAGCCTGACTATAAGACGCCGAAACACATTATTGAAGCGGCAAAGGAAGCGCTCAACGCTGGCTATACCCACTATACTCCGAATGCAGGTTTTCTCGACCTCAGGATCGGGATTGCTGAGAAGCTCAAGCGGGAGAATGGTATTGAGGCGGATCCTGAGACCGAGATCATAGTCACGGTAGGGGGAGCCGGTGCTATCTTTCTGGCGACAGCGGTACTCCTGAATCCTGGCGACGAGGTGCTGATCCCGGATCCTGGATTTGTCACGTATCAGCCGTGTGTGGCTTTGGCTGGGGCTGAAGCTGTACCCGTACCTGTGAGGGAGAGTAACTCGTTTCGTATGCTGCCTCGCGATCTCGAGGGGCGTGTTACGGAGAAGACTAGGTGCATCATTCTTAACTCTCCTCAGAATCCTACGGGCGGGGTGTTGTTGGAGGAGGATCTCAAGGGGATATCCGAGATCGCGATCGAGAATAATCTTACCGTAATCTCTGACGAGGTCTATGAGAAACTTGTCTACGATGAGGCGAAGCACTTCAGTATTGGATCCTTCCCTGAGATGGCTGGACGCACCGTCACCGTTAACAGCTTCTCAAAGACTTACGCGATGACCGGTTGGAGGGTAGGCTACGCCGTTGGTCCTTCCAGGCTCATAGAGGAGATGGTGAAGGTGCAGCAGAATACCATGGTGAATGCGCCTGCTGTGGCTCAGAAGGCGGCTTTAGCCGGGCTCATTGGTCCGCAAGACTTCGTCTATGAGATGGTGAGAGAGTACGGTTATAGGCGTAGATACCTGGTGAAGCATCTGAACGAGATAGCCGGGTTCAACTGTGCGCTTCCAAAGGGTGCATTCTATGTCTTTCTCGGCATATCAAAGACCGGGCTTTCCTCTATGGGGTTCGCTGAGGCTCTTCTCCGGGTTGGTAAGGTTGCGACCGTTCCAGGGACTGCTTTCGGGAGTCTCGGGGAGGGCTATCTTCGACTTTGCTATGCGACGCCCGTTGAGAAGATCGACCAAGCCCTAGACGGCATAAGGAAGACCGTGGAAAGCCTCTGAGCAGTCAATCGTGTTGAAGGCGGTCTCGGTGGGTTCAAGGTGCTGTTCTCTCGGCGCCTGTGACGATCCAGATGTGCTGGGCTTGCCATAAACTTATTGAGTGTTGCTTCATCGGATTATGATCAGTGTTTCCCATGGAACGAGTAGTATTGGTACCAATGAAGAAGGCGCCGTTCCACTTGGAGTCTTCCTTGAAGATGGTCGAGGAGATTCCGGGTGTGAAGATCGTCTGCAGCGAGCCTAAGGGCGAGGAAGAGTGGGTAGAGAGCCTGAAGGTTGTTGAGGTTGCTTTTGCGGGCGGCTTCCCGTTCACGAGAAGGGTGTTCGAGTCCTCTGATAAGCTTAGAATGATCCAGACCGTATCTGTCGGCTTCGACCAGATAGACATCTTCGCCGCGTTGGATAAGGGTGTTATAGTCTGTAATGTGCCTGAGGTGATGGCGGAGACCGTGGCTCAACATACTTGGGCGATCATCCTCGCGTTGTCCAAGGAGGTAGTTCGGGGGGACAGAGTGATTCGTGGTGTGGGTTGGCCGAGGCTGATGGGGGTGAACCTTTGGGGGAAGATCCTTGGGATTGTCGGTCTAGGTCGGATAGGTCGGAGGGTTGCGTTGAAGGGGAAGCACGCTTTCGACATGAGAGTTCTGGCTTACGATCCGTATGTGGATGCGGAGTCGGCTCAGATGGTAGGTGCAGAGCTGGTTGACCTGCCGGTCCTGATGGCGGAGTCCGATGTCTTGTCGATTCATTGTCCGTTGACGAGGGAGACCCAAGGCCTCATCGGCGCGGAGGAGCTGAGCAGGATGAAGGATACCGCGTTACTTGTGAACACTGCGAGGGGAAAGGTGATCGACGAGAAAGCCCTCATTCGGATCCTTCAGTCCAATAGGATAAGGGGGGCTGGTCTTGATGTCTTTGAGGAGGAACCGATCAAGCCTGACAATCCACTCATAAAGTTGGAGAACGTCGTCCTCACGCCGCACATTGCCTCCTCTACCGTGGCAACCTTCAACGAGACTGGGAGGAGCGCCTGTGAGAACGTGGTAAGATATCTCAGCGGGAAGCCTCCGAAGTGGCAGATCAACCTTAACACCGCTCCCTGGATCCGGTCTGGCAACCCTGCGTGAAGATGCAGGAGTATATGTCCAACTTAATTGCTGAGCGTGTTATCAGCAGAGGGAGAATACAGCGATCTGAGTGGCTTAGGACTCGAGTAGTTTGACTACTTGATAGGTGACGAAGTCTGCGTTGAAGTCCTCGAGGATGCGTCCTAGGAAGGTGGCTCCGCTTAGATCGCATTCACAGACCGACTTTTGGACCCGGTTGATGTCCAGTCCCCTCTCTATTCCTCTTGAGAGGTGTCTGAAGAACATCTTGGGCAGCTCACCAGAACTCTTGCCTTTGAAGTCGTAGACCACCAGGTAACGGGTCGCATCGTCCTGTAGGCGCAGGACTGAGTTGCAGAAGGCTTTGTATCTCCATTGTCGACCCATGGAGGATCGAATATAGTTTACACGTGTCTACTATAAATCTATCCTCAAAAACAGTCCAAGGAAACTCAGGTCATAAGATCGACTGGTCGGCCGCAGGCTCCGAGCTTCATCGCCGGATGTAGCCCTTGCTCTCCAGCAGCTCAACCTGCCCGCTCGTGTATCTCCACAGTATGTTTCCACGGTCGGATTGGAAGTCCCATGGCTCTACGAGAACCCAGTCATTAACCCTGGTCCAAGCCCTGCGCTTCAGCTTACCTCTGATTCTGACAATCCTTTCCTTTCCGTCCTGACAGCGAACCCTGAAGCGGTCATATCCTAGTTGCTGGACCACTTGGCCGAGAACCTGTCCCTCCGAAGGAATATACAGTCTCTTAGCCATGTCTTCCTCTGTCAGGACCTTCTTCTTTCCCATGCTCGTCGTACCTCTTCTGCTCTGGGCTGATACTTATCTCTTGAGGTTCATCATAACCCTCGCCAAACGTTCAAGTCTTCGTCAAGAGGGTTTGGCTAAGTCTTCAGCCATATCTGTAACAGTGTCATGAAATATGCTTGCTCTGTTTTCTTAGGCTTCAACTAGTTTCTCAGGGATTTCAACTGGTTCAAAGAAGAATCTGGTCTCTCCCTGTGTTTGGACGTCCAATACGTCTACTCCAATGACGAGTGGTAGATCTCTTGTTACTCTGCCGAACATCAGACAGTGGTAGGTTGGGAGTTCGCGGGTGATGGACTCTATCGTATATGAATCTATTCTCGAGGCCCTTGAGATCGTCTTTATGTCGTTCTCGTTCGTGAAGTTGAAGAGGAAGATGTTGTCCGATTGCCGGTAGATGTTCTGGTTTATGGTCTCTGGCTGGTTTGTCACAAAGGTCACGAAGACTCCAAGGTGTCTCATCCTCGTCACGATGTCTTCCCAGTAGGTGTCCCTGAGATAGAGGTGGGCTTCTTCTGCGAAGAGGAAGACTGCCCTTACCATCTGCCGTTTCAGCAACTGGGAGAGCTTACTTAGGACAAACTCGACGACGATCTTTCGAACCATGGATGGGAGATCTCTCATATTCAGGATGACTGCTCCCCCTCCTTCCAGGTCGGCGAATAGTTCTTCAAAGGCGGTAGTGGATTTGGGATCGTCAGTGAAGAACCCCGTGTCTACCAAGCTCTGAAATCTGCGGAAGAGTGCGTCTCTGACATATTCATGGTTTATCCTATCGATCGATTTGAAGATCTGCCCGATTGATATCGCGTTTCTCCTCTCAAGATCCTTCCAGAGGCTTCTGAACTGCCATGTTGAGGTTCCAGGGGTATCCATGACCGAGTGCATGATCGAAATTATGCTTCCGAGCCCTGCGTACCTTATGTCCGCCTGGAAGTTCTTGCCGGGTGTAAGGACCCTAATCTTCTCGTAGTACTGATTCCTCTCTCCTGTGGATTTGAAGCCCAATCGAGTGTACTCGCCGTTGATGTCGAAGACGAGGCAGACGCATCCTTGGCTCACAAGCCCGAGGAGGAGGGTCTTCGCGAGGTGTGACTTTCCGGTTCCCTTCTTCCCTGAGATTATGTT
>CAZBVH010000096.1:0-3997 GCA_964495315.1 uncultured Candidatus Bathyarchaeia archaeon
CGTGGGCTCGGAGATGTGTATAAGAGACAGGGTGAAGAGAGCTGGCTTCGACGAGGTCTCCGTGGCTGAGTTCTTGGAACTGACTAGGAGTTGGGAGGGGGAGTTGAAGCCCGAAGCGCAAATGATCTGGACGCTTAGAAGAGTGAAGGACAAGGAAGAGACAGCGAGGATGAGAAGAGCGGCGAGAATCGCCGACATAGGTGTTCAGGTGGCAATCGAGACTATTGCCCCGGGCGTCAGAGAGTATGTGGTTGCAGCGGAGGCAGAGTACGCAATGAGAATAGGACAATCGGAAGGAACCGCTTTTGAGACGATAGTCGCCTCCGGTCCAAGATCCGCGTTTCCCCATGGATCCCCAACAACCCGAAAGATTCAGGGTGGAGATCTTGTAGTTGTGGATATAGGTGCGACCTTCAAGCATTACAGATCAGATATAACACGGACAGTCGTCGCAGGAAAACCTTCTGTGACCCAGAGGAAGATCTTTGACGCAGTCACTGACGCGCAAGAAACTGCTTTGAGGAGATACAGGGACGGGGAGAGATGCGTTCTCGTGGACAGGGTGGCACGATCGACGATCAGGAGGAGGGGGTACGGAAAACAGTTCATACATGGTCTGGGTCACGGTATCGGACTCGATATCCATGAGCCCCCAACGGTTTCGCCCGGTAGCAAGGATGTCCTAGAAACGGGTAACGTAGTCTCGAACGAGCCGGGAATATATGTACGGGATATAGGAGGAGTCAGGATCGAAGACATGATCCTCGTGGCTGGAAGTGGCTGTGAGAGATTCACATCAGCTCCGAGGAGCCTTGAGGTATAGATGGAGTTGTAATGTCTCCTTTTCGGCTTCACGGAATCGGTCTGTGTCCTGACTGAGGCTACTTCCCTGATCGTCTTTCTCTGCATTGATATGTTCTGATCGCCCTCCAGAGATCTATCCTGCGGAAGTCAGGCCAGTAAACGTCTAGAAAGAAGAGTTCGCTGTAGGCGCTCTGCCACAGGAGAAAGTTGCTCAATCTCTCCTCACCGGAGGTTCTGATTATCATGTCAGGCTCGGACCGGGGGAGATACGAAGTGTAGAGGTGACGTTCAATCGTCTCCTCATCGATCTCGCCCGGACTCAACTCACCCTGCTGTACTTTCTCCGCGATCTTTCTGGTCGCATCAACTATCTCGGCTCTACCTCCATACGCTATGGCGATGTTGAGGTAGAAGTTGTCGTAATCACAGGTAGCGTCCTCGATCTTCTCCAACATCTCCCTCAATTTTGCAGGCAGCAGATCCAAGCGACCTATCGCCTTGACCTTCACACGCATCTTATGAATGTCTGAGCTAAAGAGGAGGTCGGAGAGCTTCTCCTCCACGAGCTTCATTAT
This sequence comes from uncultured Candidatus Bathyarchaeia archaeon, assembly GCA_964495315.1. GTDB lineage: Archaea > Thermoproteota > Bathyarchaeia > RBG-16-48-13. Next base: position 1,380 of record CAZBVH010000096.1, read on the forward strand.
CTCGTTCACCTCTTCCTCAGGGCGGCTGAAGTTCTCTGTCGAGAAGACGTAAATCGTCAACGACTTGACGTCTAAGTCCTTCAGCCAATGCAGCAGATTGTCAACCTTTTCCACACCAAACCGGTGACCCATCCACCTCGGTAGACCGCGTTTTTCCGCCCAGCGACGATTCCCGTCGAGTATGACGGCAACATGATAGGGCTTCGGTCCGTCCTTTATTTGGTGCCAGAGTATGAGCTCGTAGATCTTGTAGGTGAGACGGTTGTTGAGATCCCTACCCAAATCGGTGAAACGCAAACGGATTTGCCTCGCTGCCTCTCAGACGAGGGTCCCTTCAAGGGCACTCGAGCAGGAGCATTTCCTCCTACCAGGCAATTCCCTAATAGCCGTTGTTATGATGTCGTTCAGTGTCTTTGATGACTTCATCGCAGCCTCAATGAGCCGAATAGCCGAAGCAGAATCCTCCGCTCCACGGGTCCCATCGAACAGGACGGTTATTGCAGCATAGCATATGCCTAGCTCCCTTGCTAGAAAGACCTCGGGAGCCAGAGACATCCCGACAAGATCTCCGCCAAGCATTCTGAACGCCTGATTTTCCGCGGGCGTCCTGAAACGGGGACCGCCGACGCAGACGTATACGGAACTCTCTTCAAGCTCAATCCCTACTCTGCGCGAAGAATCGAAGAGAACAGATCGAACCTCAGGGCAGAAGGGACGTTCTAGATCGATCTGCACTATCAGAGCCTCATCGTAGAAGGTCGAATCCTGGCGCCCCGTAAGATCGATTAGATCGCTTGGAACCGCAAGTTCGGTTCCTCTTGAGCCCTCGTTTAGCGTCTGGGCGACATCGGTTCCAATGATCCGCTCTACACCAAGCTCACGGAGACCCCAGACATTCGCACGACAGTTTATCCGGTGAGGAGCCTGCGTTCGCCTACTACCGCCTCTCAAGAGAAAGGCAGCATCAACATCCCCCACCGAGGCTAAACGTATGACGGGGGATGGACCGTACGGTGTGCCTACACGCACGTCTCTTCCTTCGGGACAGAGGCTTTCTAGGCCCAAGCCGCACATGACTCCGACTCTCGCGCGATTCAAGTCTATCCCTCCTTGAGGAAGTAGTCTGAAAACCTTCTAGAAAGCGCGAAGACCAAGAAGATTGCCAGTGTCGACACCGAGATTCCTAGGAGTACAGATACAACTAGAGGTAGCACTGGGGAGTGCGGTTCCACGAGCATGACAGCAGCCCGCGTTCCGATTTCCCTTGCCCAGAGCGAGACTATGACCCCCTCGATCATGCGCCACATTCTCGCATCCCGTTTGAAGTAGAAGTATATTGCTGATCCTATGAGGTAGGTGCAGGCACCCAGGGCAAACAGATCTATAGACTGCTGTGTGAATACACCGAACAGATATGGCAGCTGTCCCAACAGGTCTTGTAGAGTTAAGGGATAGGGCAGCAACCCATGCCCTGCGATGAAGGACCCTCCGGAGTAGATCCCGATCGCGATCATGCCTACGGCCGCTAAAGCCGCGAGAATTCTGACTTGTTCGAGCGGCTCAGGAACTCTCAGCGCGAGCAGTCTTCTGTCTATGCCGAAGCCCTTGATCAGGAGTGCAAGTCCAAGGATGATGAGCGAGATGATTCCTCCATAGACAAGGAGGTTGAAGTACCAGAGGATACCGAGAATTATTAGTATGAGTCCTGGCACCCCGAGACCTATGCGTGAATAGCGAGGATCGTTCACCAGCATCCTTGCATACCTTGAGAAGATGGCAGCGGTCTCTTCTATGGACTCACTGTGCTTCACGACAATCCTCCTGACTGAGATCACGGGAAGACGTGACTGTATAATCGGAATCAGGGTTTCATCCGCGAAGCCATCGGTTATGAGCATTGCCTCGTTGGCAGGGAAGACCTCCACAACCTTATTGAGCTCCCTGTAAAGCCGCTCGTCCGCTTCGAAACCGCCTTGCTCAGATCCGGCAATGACCGCGATCTGGAACTCTTGTTCCGAAGATGGACGCTGCACGGAGAGACTGTCATACGCCCGAACCGCCTCGAACATGGCATTCGCATCAGCTTCCTCAGGGTCTCTTACAGCCAACTGCGTGGCTGCAGCCAGGATTTTGTCGCGCCCCAAGAGAGGCGTCTTGATGGAAGCCTTTATGCCAACATCGTTGTCTCGATCCACGCACAATATCAAAATGCGCCTGGAAGGCTTCTCGGTCTTCATCATCGGTCTCTCGGTCAGGTTTCTGGTTAGATTGAGAGAGATTTTTACCTTATATATCGCCTAGTCACCTAAAAGCTAACCGCAGAGAGAAGGAAATGCCTTCAGCTGGAGAGAAGCAGAAAGTGCTCATCAAACGGATCTTCTGCTGTTCCTCAGACTTCTCCACGCTCGATGAGGAGCTTGAACTCCTCAAAAGTGAGTTTCTCGCCGGTCTGCAGTTTCTGTTGGGCTTGCTTGCTTACCTTCTCCCGTGACTCAAGGGCCTTTCTTATCTGTTCTCGGTGAACGTTCTGATCGATCTGCCGGATCAACAACTCGATCTCCCTGATCCTGGAGGTCAGCCCTGAGTAGGTCTTGTGGAGATCGTCGGCTTTCCTCTTG
>CAZBVH010000097.1:0-3993 GCA_964495315.1 uncultured Candidatus Bathyarchaeia archaeon
GATTGACTGCTCCAGAAAACATGGATTCCCCAGCATCTGTCCTAACTAGGAGGCCGGTGTATCCTTCTGGAGATCCTAGTCCCCCCGCGGAGACATCGGCGAACTCATTGCTGAAGTCCTTGCAGGTGAAGCATGCGGGTCTCGCTACCTCGTCCACTTCTTCAAGCGGGACATGAACAGTGATCCCGCTCTGAAGCGTCAGGATAAGGTCTTCCTTGATGTTCAGTCTTCGAACCTCCTCCATATTCACTGAGAGTCTTTTCTCAAGCCTCTCTCTGGCAAGGTCATCAAAAGAGAAGTTCTCAACGCAGAAGAGTCCGATCGCGTACTTCACTAAGTGAGCTGGGATTATTCCGAGGACTTGCATCTTCCTTATCGTATTGACTTGACATGGGGTTCCAACGATCGCTACGTCTCTAAGGTATCTCTTCTCCAGGGCTTTGACCGTGGAGAGTATAGGGGCGTATGTCGTGTATTTTCCTCCGAGTTCCTCCAAGTGATACGATTCCGAGAACTGCGATCCTGCTGCAGATATGAGGTCCTCTCGAGTGGTGGCGATAATCGGTTCTCTAGAGAATAGTCCTTTCTTCTTGGAGACCACTGCGGCGCTGACCAGTCCGTTCTCAAGCAGGTATGCCAGAAGAGAGGTCACGACTCCACCGTCGGTGCAGACTTCCATAATCTGCTTATCCGTGGTTTGCGCCGATGAGACGTACTTGTAGTCTCCGATCGGTGGTTTCCACCCGAACTTGTTCTTGAGCTCCTCATCCAGGGTACCTATCTGAGGGCAGATCAGGTAGCATATTCCACACTTCAAGCAGTTGTCCTTGTTGGCGTACTTGGGTAAGCCGTTCTCACCCATCTCCAACGCGTTGAGGTCTCCTGCTGAACAGAATGAGACACAGCCTCCACACTTGCCACACAGCCCTCGATCGACCACTTCCTTGTTCAGGTCTTCAAAGGTCATGATTTCCTTGTCCATGTACTTCCCCTTCTCCGCGTTCACCGACATCTCTATACCTTGGCCAGCAACTTGGAAGTATCTACTCGGTTGAGTTTCAACCCCAGCTCTTCTTCGCTGAGACCCAGTGCAATCCCCAAGAGTTGTGTGTAGAAGACCACGGGTAGGTCGTAGCTGGCGTTCAGCTTCCTTTCGATCGTCTTCTGGTTTCTATCATACATCACGTTGCAAAGAGGGCAGATCAGGCAGATCGCATCAGCGCCCGCTGACTTCACGTTCTCCAATTTCCTGCCGGTCATTATGTGTGAGATGTGCTCATCTACCCCGAATATGATGCCCCCGCAACAGTCCATCTTGTCCTTATATTCAACGGGTTTCGAGCCGACCGCAGATATGAGCTCGTCTAAGGAGCTCGGAAACTCCGAGTTCTCTGCCTGATTGAAAAGGACGGATGGTTTCAAGTAGTGGCAGCCATAGTGGGGAGCAATTCTTAGGTTCTCCAGATTCCTCTTCACACTGCCCCTTATCTTCTCCACCCCTAGATCCTCGTACAGGACACGGAGGAAGTGCTTGATCTTGACCTCGCCTTCATAAGCTCTGCCTATCTTTCCCAACTTCTGGTTTACCTTCTCCCTCGTCTCTCTACTTTCTCTGAGTTCCCTGTCCGCCTCGATAAGTGTGGATGCGCATCCTGGACATATAGTGCAAATATCCAGACCGCGCTCTTCGGCTATGCTTAGGTTTCTAGCAGCCAGTAGAAGCGCTGTCTCATGGTCCAAGGGTTCCATCGGGAAGCCGCAGCAGGCATAATCATCCACGTCCACTAACTCTATCCCGAGACTTTCCGCCACCCGTCTAGTTGAGAGTTCATAGTTTCCTGCCAGCACGGGTGCTGCACATCCAAGAAAGAAGCTGTACCTCATTCTACGCTCCTCCCTCCGTTGTAACCAGTCTGGCTAGCCCGCCAGCCTTGAAGATCTCTTTAACGTCTTGAAACTCTGGGCGAACCTGGGGAAGTCCGATATCTGCCCGTCGTTTGTTGACGAAGTCACTTACCTTATGAAGTCTGCCTGAGGTTCCAACAGCCTTGACCTGTTCCTTCAGCGAGGGATGGATGTAGCCCTCTTTCACCGCCAGATTTGTTATGGCACGGATCAACTCAGTTATGCGGACATCTTGAGGGCACCTTTCTTGGCAGGTGAAGCATGCGGTACATAGCCAGATGAAATCGCTCGCAAGCACTCGTTCTCTCATGCCCAGTAGGGTCATTCGGATGATCTTCCTCGGATTGTATCGTTCATCGATCTCTCCGACCGGGCAGCCTGCGCTGCATGTCCCGCATTGAAAACAGCGCCTTATGTTCTGACCGCCAGGCGTTGTCGCGACTTCATATTTGAATCTGGGGTTGAGTTTGATGGTCATGAGATTGCATCCCTCTCACCTAACTAGCCGGTCAATTCTTAACATTTTTCTTGTTCTTGGCTGGAATTTCTATGACGGCGTCATATAGCTTTTTGGTAAGCTGTCCACAATACGATTTGAGTATGCTTTCTCGCACACGAACGGAGATTCTCCGGTCATCGAATGTCGGGCTCCAGAGCCCGACTGTCAAAGGCACTTCAGATCAGCCAGCATCGCAATCTGAGCTTGATTAATGCCGGTAATCGACTATCAGGATCCTTCGGAGATTGTCCGAAGGATCGCTCCTCTAGTGTCTCACACTCTACGCGGCACATATCAGAAAGAACATGCCGAACAACCCCAAACCAATCGCGTCACGAAGCATCGCCCCGAACGCTACTCAGTCCTTTCCACCGATCTTCTGGCAACGCCGATCAACCAAGTGCGCAGCACCGGGATGACTGTTTGCATTGAGGCTTTCGAGCAAAAGAGCGGAAAAACAGCACCTATTTCCTGCAAAAAGAAGTCTTCTTTTGTCGAATCACTTATATCCCCAGATTACAATCAGTTGACAGACTTAAGAAAAAAGGAGATTGAGCAATGCCGGGAAAGATACTGATCATTGGTGCAAATGCAGCAGGCGTCCACGCAGCTTCAGCCGCACGGAAGACGGACCCGAAGGCCGAGATCATATTGATAACCAGTGAGAACTACTTAGCCTACTCTAGATGTGGCCTGCCTTATGTGCTGGCTGGGGAGATACCGAGCTTCGAGGATCTGGTCGTCTTTCCTCCATCCTACTATAGGATGATGAAACTTGACGTTCGTACTGAAACCGTAGTGAAGAGCATCAAACTGGAAGAGAAGACGGCTGAGCTGGAGAGCAAGAACGGGGAAACAGAATCTCTCAGCTATGACTCGCTAATCCTCGCAACCGGCGCAGACGCATTCATACTGCCGATAAAGGGGAATGACAAGAAGGGTGTCGTCGCCCTTAGGACCATTAACGATGGAATGGAGATTCAAAAGATGATGAAAACCGCAAAATCCGCGTTGGTCATCGGAGCTGGCTTTGTCGGATTGGAGACCGCCCACGCGTTCGCGGAGAACAAGATAAAGACTACGGTCATTGAGGTCGCACCGTATATCGTTCCTGGCTTGTTCGACGAGGACATCGCCGACTACGTCCAGAAGAAGATAGAAGAACATGGTGTGAGGATGCTGATGGGCACCAGAGCCACCGAGATACTTGGCGATGACAATGTAACGGGCATCAAGACCGCTGAGGAGGAGATCGAGGCAGACATAATAGTCATGGCTACCGGAGTAAGACCTGCAACATCTCTTGCGACGGGGATCGGCGTAGAGCTTGGGATGACAAGGGCAATAATGGTAAACCCGAGGATGGAAACCAACGTGAAGAATCTCTACGCGGCAGGGGACTGTGTGGAGTCCCGGAGCATGATAACCGGGCTGCCATGTCTCATCCAACTCGGTACAAACGCTGTGAGACAGGGAAAAGTTGCCGGGATAAATGCTGCTGGAGGTTACGCCACATTCCCGGGAGTGATCTGCACCGCAGTCTCTAAGATGTTTGACTTCGAGATCGGCTCAGTTGGACTCACAGAGTA
>CAZBVH010000098.1:0-3935 GCA_964495315.1 uncultured Candidatus Bathyarchaeia archaeon
GAATTCCTTCAGGGTCAAGATGTCATAGTTGAGGTGTGTAGGGATAGAATAATCGATCTCATAACCTTCGATCTCGGTGTTGAGATCTTCCAACCACTTCCCGTGGCAGTATCGACACTTGAGGTTGCATTCATCGGTCAAAGTGACGAAATAGTACAAGTGGATCTGCGTCCTGCCTCTTTCCCCAGTCGACACCTCACAATCTTGGAGAGGTGGAAGGCTGTTCCCAGTGATTCCGAGTAAACCCTTAAATAGAATTTGCTTTTCTCCATAGGTAGCCTAGTCGAAGGTTATGGCGTTGTCTGGAGAATTCCGTCATATTGTACGTATTCGCGGTAAGGATGTCGCTGGATCCAAAAGTGTTGCCTTCGGTCTGATTGAGGTGAAGGGGATTGGAGTGAACCTGTCCTCAGCTATTATCCGTGCGCTTGGAATCGACCCCGGGACGCGGATAGGCATTCTTTCCGATGAGGATATCCGGCGGATTGAGGATGCGCTAAGTAATCCGAAGAAGTACGGTGTGCCCTCTTGGTATCTGAATAGGCAGAAGGACTATGAGAGTGGGCAGGATATTCATGATACCGGCGCTGATCTCACATTGAGGGTTAGGTCCGACATAGAGAACATGCAGAAGATAAGGTCGTGGAGGGGTATTCGTCACATGCTTGGGTTGAAGGTGCGGGGGCAAAAGACCCGGACAACCGGTAGAACCGGACGGTCCGTCGGGGTCAGTCGTAAAGCTCTGGCTGAACAGAGACCCGCCGCCCAGGAATAGAAACCTCCTATGGAGTTGTCTGGTATGGGCGACCCGAAAAGACAGCGCAAGAGATACGAAACTCCGAGATTCCCTTGGAGAGGAGATAGGCTCGGATCTGAGCTAGCCGTGTTTGGTGAGTTTGGTCTCCGAAACAAGCGCGAACTGTGGCGCACGAACACGGATCTATCGAATTACAGAAAAACCGCAAGAGCCCTGTTGATCGCGCCTCCTGAACGGCGCCGTAGACTGGAGCAGGATCTACTTGGCGGCCTGCATAGGCTTGGGGTGCTCGGCGAGGATGCAACAATAGATGATGTCCTCAACCTCAGGGTTGAGGATCTTCTGAATCGCCGGCTGCAGACGATGGTCCATCGCCTCGGTCTCGCCGCTTCTCCAGTGCAGGCACGTCAACTCATCGTTCACGGTCATATCTCGGTCGACGGAAAACGTGTAACCTCCCCCAGTTACATGGTTCCCCGGGAGGAGGAGGATACGATCGAGTATAGCAGCCGAAGCCCAATCTCTAATCCTGAGCACCCTGCAAGAAAAGAGATCAAGCCTCCTACAGCCGAGCCGCAACCGGAGCCTAGACCCGCAGCTGAAAGCGAACTTGGCCCCGACTTAGGTTCAGATATGATTCCAGACTCAAAGCCTAGTGCCGCGGAAGAAGAACCCTAATTGTGAAGGACAGGAACTGACGCAGGTACATGGGTTCCCACCCATGATGCCCTGATAGATCGTCGTAAAGAAGCTGTCTTGAAGGTCCTCCAGACGAATTGAGCAGTCTCTGCTTCCTCTTTCTAAGGTCGTTTCCCCGCGATCTCGTAGGGGAGAGCCTCTTCATGCGGTGTCATAGGAGGATTGTCGGCATGTTACACCCTCGTCCGATAGCTTGACCGGGAGAAAGGCGCCTTTACTCTTAGAGAAAAATGCTAATATCCTAAGGATCAGAGATAGGGTGATGGTTTGGGGGGTTCCTTTGACCTATCTTGTTAAGGAGGCGATGCGAAAGGACGTCCTGACCATTGACGGAAACGCGCCGCTCGTTGATGCCGCGAAGTCGATGGTAGAACAGGATATGGGCTCCGTAATTGTCTTGGAGAAGGCGAAGCCCATAGGAATAATTACTGAAAGAGACTTCGTGGACAAGGTGATCTCGAAAAGTCGTGATCCGAAAAAGCTGAAAGTCAAAGATGTCATGACCAGCGAGCTAGTATCGGTCGATCCGGACACCGACCTATATGAAGCGGTGAGGCTGATGAGGGAACACGGCGTCAGAAGGCTTCCCGTAATCAAGAATGGGATTCTATACGGGATAGTTGGTCCGAAGGAGTTGGCAGAGAGTTTCACCCCGTACATAGATAAACTTACTAAAGAGATCTTGAGGACCGGAATGGGGCTTCTATTCTAGTGATTCATCCCGCCCTATGTTTGGTTTGAGCGCCATCAGACATTCCTCGGCTCTTCTAGCCTAAACCAAAGAATTCGAGAAGCCGATTGCTGGAGATACGAATCTGTTGAGATGCTCCCGATGCGGACAGTGTTGTCAGGATACGGAGATGGAGTTATCTACCGAAGATATGAGACGGCTTGAGAGGCTTGGCTACTCCCGGGACGAGTTCTCAGTATCCTCAGACAGTACCTCTTGCAGGCTAAAGAATATCGATGGGCACTGCTTCTTCTACGGACCTTCCTCGAGAACCTGTCGCGTGTATCCCTACCGCCCGATTGGGTGCCGGATCTATCCTGTGGTCTACATCGTCGGAGAGGGCATCGGCGTGGACGATCTATGTCCAATGAGCAGCAGTGTTAGCGACTTCGATCTGAAACAGAAAGGGAGAATCCTCCTCGATCACTTAAACAAAATAGACATGGAGCAGGAAAGTAAGTGAGCGGGATTGTATCGTCTTGAGAAGACAAACCTTTTCTAAATCGGCCAGAAGTATCGAGCCACCGATTCTCGATCTGGTGATGAACTATGAAGGCAGCCACCTATCACGGTTCAGGCAACTTTCATGTCGAAGAGGTTGCTAGACAGAAGCCGAAGAAGGGCTGGGTACAGCTGGAGACTAAAGTCACTGGCATTTGTGGCAGTGATCTCCATGCTTGGAGGTCGGAAAGACCTGGGCTGATTGGGAAAATACTTGGCCATGAGATCTCTGGCGTGATCTCGGATGCAGGGGTTGGCGTTGAGTCTCCTTCTCCTGGAGACCGTGTGGCGGTGGAGCCGCTGGTAGGCTGCGGCAACTGTATCTTCTGCCAGACTGGAAGAACGAATCTATGCGATGATCTAAGAATCATTGGGTATGCGTTGCCCGGAGGCTTCGCAGAGTATCTGAATGTGCCTGCTGAGAAGGCTCGTGCCATTCCTGACCACGTAAGTTTCGAGTCTGCGGCACTCCTTGACTGCGTGGCCTGCGGTCTTCACGCGGCGCAAACCGCTGATGTCACCCCTGAGGATACCGTGGTCATCTTGGGAGCGGGGACGATCGGCCTCTGCTCCTTGGTCGGTGCCAAGCTGATGGGGGCTGGGCGGATAATTGTGTCTGGTGGGTACCCGAAGCAGTTCTCGCTCTCAAAGAGCTTTGGAGCCGACGAGGTGATGAACTATAGAAGAGATGATGTCGTGAAGAGGGTTCTCGAACTGACAGATGGGCAGGGTGCGGACGCGGTGATAGAGTGTGTTGGCGGGGCTGCGTCAACGATGGGTCAGGCGGTTGGTGTGGTGAAGAAGAAGGGGCGAATCGTCGTTGCTGGGGGTTTTTCCGGCTCTCTCGAAGTGGATATTCCCTCCCTCTACCGGAAAGAGGTAAGTCTGATGGGCTCCTTCTGCTATTCCCTATGGAACTACAGGCCGGTGTTTGATATTGCCTTGCAGGTCATGGCGAGCAAGAGATTTGATTTTGAGGATCTGGTAACCCACAAGTTCGTTCTCGATGAGATAAATGAGGCCTTCAAGACAGCAGCTGATAAGGGCACGAACTCAGTGAAGGTCGAGATAGTCTTCTGAGAATATTCCACTTCTAGGTTATCAGCAAAGGCTGCAGACTCGTCTATAGCTTCCCGAGGGATCTAAGATTGCTTCGACGAGTTTATTGAGCCTGAAGGGTTATTCATATTCACGTCTGGGCTTGAGGGCATTCATCCAATGTGTTGATGATGTCTCTCTTCTCAAGCC
>CAZBVH010000099.1:0-3925 GCA_964495315.1 uncultured Candidatus Bathyarchaeia archaeon
GAGAGGCCAGCATCTCTCTTCATTCTCTTCCATTGAGTGTTCTTGTTTGGGATTGAGAGGATGAGTGTTCCATCCCTCTTGAGGAGTCTTGATAATGATCTGAGGAGTCCCGTTCTATTCTCCAGATGTTCGAGCACATCGATCAGCAGAATCTTGTTGAAGGAGTCTTCTACGAAAGGGCGGCTCGTCTCCGCGTCTGACAGAACGAAATCTATGTTCCTCGCGTCCTCAGTCTTGGAGAGGTGTCTGGCTCTCTTGAGTTCAACTGGGTTCAAGTCGAATCCGACCGCGAATCCGACGGATCTCGCCGATTTCAGCGTGTTCATGCCGTTTCCGCAGCCAACATCTAGGAGCAGATCCCTTTCCTCTAGGACTCCTTGGAAGTATGGGTCTTGGCTGGTGAGGTGTTTGGGGTGTATAGGTACAGGGCTCTTGCCGGTAATTCTTGTCAAGTGGATGGCTGCTGAGGAACCCTGTTTATCGAGGTAGTCGAGAAGTTTGATGAGGAGTCGGGTCGCCGGGTTCATCCGGGTCACGTCCGAGGGGCTCTCACGGATGGAAACTTGTGGGCGGTCAATCGTCCAAGAAGAAAGCCCAGCAACTCGGCAATCGCTACGGAGGGGTAATAGAGGTAGGATCCTAGGAAGGTCCTCCAGTCTCTTGTCTCTTGGAAGGCTCGCGCCGCAAGACAGGTCATCGATAGAAGGAGTAGGGTGATGAGTGAGCCGAACATGATACCTGCAACACTTCTAAGAGAACCGGCTGTGAGAGCTAGTGGTAGACTCATCAAAGTGAGTAGAAGAATAATTGAGAGATATAGTCTCCCCGACCATACTTGGTAACGTGAGCTGCAGATCCCCTCTCCGATCCCCTGTCGAAAGGTCTTCTTGATGATCTCTTGGAGAGAGTCCTCGGCTACGTGATGAACAATCACGCTTGGATCGTAGATTATCCTAAACCCACTCTGGAGGATTCTGTGGGCTTGGTCTTGGTCCTCGCAGGCAGGGATAGCCTCGTCAAACCCTCCACTGCTTAGGATTGCATTCTTCGCGTATGCTGAGTTTACTGTCGAGAAGTTGTCTCCCATCCTCATCGGTTTCGCCTCACCGCTGTAGGTTCTCTTGAATCCTATGCTTCTAATCTTGGAGACCCATCCGGGCGACGTGATCGGCACTTGTCTGCCTACAACACCTGCTGTCTCTTGAGATGAGAACGCCTTGCAGATGTTTGTAAGCCAGTCAGGCTCAGCCCAGGCATCTGCGCTTATGAAGGCAGCGTACTTTCCTCTTGCCGATTGGACGCCGAGGTTACGGGCGTGGCCAAAGGTGTGTCTACTCTCGACTATGATCTTTGAGGTGTAGTGTCCTGCTATCTCCCTAGTTCGGTCCTCTGAGCCCCCGTCCACTATTACGGTCTCAAACTTGCTCTTGGGGAAGTGCTGATTCGTGATGGACTCTAGGCAACTGCTGATGGTTGCCTCCTCATTCAGGGTGAGGACCACAACAGAGATCGTAGGCGGTAGCGAGACAGGCTCTTTCTTCCTCAAGTTCGATAGACTAATGGAATCTGGAGGTTATTTGAATCTGATGTGGATTATCGCTGGAGCCACAATGGGTGGCTGTGAGGCTGGGGAGGTGCGATCTTCTGACTCGCGTAGGGATTCTCTGCGACCGAAGGTCTAAGTATTACTCAGCATACCAGTAATATCGGTATATATGAGAGACGAGGAAACGCTGGTCAGAACCAGTATAACGCTCCCAAGATCCCTCAAGAAAAGGATGGAGGAAGTCGACGTGAACTGGAGCGCGGTCTTTAGGGATTTCGTTAGGAAGAGGCTTGAACGGGAGTCGGAGACCGACCTAGTCAAGGCGATTCTCATAAATGAGCGGCTTAGGAGGAAGGCACCAGAGGGATGGGATAGTGCCAGGGTGATAAGGGAGTGGAGAAGGAGAAGATCGTCATAGACGCCTCCGTCATAGCGAAATGGTACCTTGAGGAAGAGTTCTCGGGGCAGGCTACGGAGCTCAGGGACGCGTTCGGAACCGGAAGGGTGAGCATGCTTGCTCCAAGTCTACTCTACTACGAGACGCTCAACGCTCTAAGTACAGCGGGGTTTATAGCGAGGAGGAGCTGACGATGGTGGGAGGAGCACTTCCCTGTACGGTCTTGAGGTCATGGAGCCGACTAAGGAGATGCTGGAGAAGATCGCTCAGATCAGTGTGAGCCGTGATATAACGGTCCACGATGCTGCGTACGTGGTTCTGGCAAACCTTACGGACGCTACCCTCCATACTACAGATCTAGAAATCTTAGAAAAGTTCCTAGGAAGAACCAGACACATAAAGGAATTCAAGTCGGAGAAGTCGCCCACCTTCTCACCATAATGGACTCTTCCAGAATGGATGTCGTCCGCTTCCTGTTTCAGTAACCCTTCGTTTACGTCTAGCGTATATCGTACTTCAAGACGGTGAACCACTTCGAAGAGACTTCAAGAACACTGGTTCAAGGGAACTATGCTTCGGTGGCGAGGAAGTTGAGATTGAAATCTTCTTAAATCCTCCAACATAGGGCTGAAGGAAGCTCTTGAAGATCGCTCTGCTCACCTTGAAGTTCTCCCCGCTCCTAGGCGGGGATGTGACGCACACAGTCCACCTAGGTCGCTTCCTCGAGAAGCAAGGGATCGAGACGCACATCATCACGATCCGGTCACGGGTGCGGACGCCAGATGAGCCGGCGAGGTATATCCAAGTGCACAGACTCGGTCTACCCGCCACGACGACGGAGCTTGAGACGATAGGGATAAAACGGGTTCTCTACATGGCTTCCTCGTTTCTCCTGTTGCTGAGGCTTCTCCTTGAGGATAGGCTGGATCTCATTCATGCTCATGGTTGGGATCCTGCACTGGTTGGGGGTTTGTTCTCAAGGATATTCGGGGTTCCGCTAGTATTGACGGTACACGGCATTCCTAGACCCAGAAAACCCATCTCAAGCGCGGTCTTCCCGTTTCTCGAGGGGGTGATTCTGTGGCTCTGCTCTCTCGATCACTCACGGATCGTGGCCTTGACGGATAGCGACGCAGCCCGATTGGCTGAGCTTGGAGTCTCTAGAGAACGGATCGATGTGATACCTAACGGCATCGACATTCATGAGTTCAAGGGGACTCGCCCTGGAAGCTTTCGGAAAGAATATGGGATCTCACCTGAGGCGTTTCTCGCCCTGTTCGTCGGTAGACTTCACGAACAGAAGGGGGTAGAAGTTCTCCTGCAGGCTGCCAAGAGGCTGAGAGGAGACGGTGTCAGTTTCGTCGTTGTGGGCTCAGGGCATCAGGAGAAGAAGTACAGGACCCTCGCCAGAGAACTGAACGTTGACAACGTGCTGTTCACCGGGGAGATTGCGCGTGAGGACCTATTGGACGCCTTCGCCTCATCGGATGTCTTTGTCTTGCCCTCGATCTTTGAGGGGATGCCCTATGTAATTCTGGAGGCAATGGCTGCCGGGAATCCTGTGGTAGCAAGCAGACTCCCTGGGCTTACTGAGGTCATCCAGGAAGGGAAGACGGGGGTTCTCTTCGAGAAGGGTGACGACGAGGGTCTGGCCCAAGCGATTCGCCTCCTCAAACGTGACAGGGAGCTGGCGAGGAAGATGGGTGGAGCTGGCAGAAGGCTTGTCAAGGATCGATTCGGCTGGCAAGTGGTCTTCACAAAAACCATCGAGACGTATGGCAAAGTCCTTGAAAGGACGTGTGTCGAGGGGCGGCTTGAGAGATGAGGGTTGTCCAAGTTGCGAGCTATTTTCCTCCACCCTACGGAGGAATTGAGTCACACGTGTACTACCTCTCAAGGGAACTCGTGAGGCTAGGGCATGAGGTTACGATCCTTACCTCAAGGTCGCCGGTGCAGGGCAGCGTCAAGGAGGAGCTCAGAGC
>CAZBVH010000100.1:0-861 GCA_964495315.1 uncultured Candidatus Bathyarchaeia archaeon
TGCCTGTTTGGGCTACGCCTCCGCAGTTCTACAATATCTTCGTGACGAATCAGGGTCCACCGCCTTACGGTGAGTGGTCGATCATATGGGTGATGCTGGGTTTCTTCTTCCGTGGCTGGGCGGGTTTCTTCTCACGGTTGACGATGTTGTGGACGATGAGTCAGCGGGATTATACGGATCTTCTTGAGAGGTTTAGGTTCCCGTATTGGTTTGCTTTTGGGGTCGCCACCTCTATTCGGCTTCTGCCTGGTGTGCTGGGTGCTTACCTGCAGATTCTTGAGGCGCAGAGGGTCAGGGGTAGTGCTCTGGGCGCTGGGAGGATGTTTATCTTCTCTCCGAATGCGCTCCGGTCTTTGAAGCACTTGGTTACGGCTATGGTTCCCTTATTCTATTGCACGTTCAAGATTGCCCAGGATGCCTCGCTGTCTCTGGACTCCCGTGGGATTGTATTGACTGAGGAGGCTTTGAAGCGGAGGACTCGCTACGTAAGGCCTAGCCTGTCGAGGCGTGATATGATTGTTATAGTTGTGTCTGTTCTGTTCGCGGTCTTTGCGTGGGTGACTGGCAGGTACTTCTACTGGGGCTTCAGGCAATGGTGAACGTGTTTCACGTTGACTGTTGCCCTTCTATTTTCAGGAACGACGATGGATGAGGTCAGGTTAAGATCCAAGCTTCCCTGCGACCTCTTCTTTGCCACGCGGTTCCACCCTGAGTTTAGGGGTCGTCCTGATTCCGCGTGACGGTCTTGTGAGGTCCCATTTGGACAAGAAGCTGGGTACTGCTCCTGGGCTTTCTGTGCTGTCTCCTGGTTATTCGGCTGCTTCTACGACTTTCAGCTGATCGTTCTTTTCGTTTCTGGTC
>CAZBVH010000100.1:871-3923 GCA_964495315.1 uncultured Candidatus Bathyarchaeia archaeon
GTTTTTCGCTTTTGCCAGTTTTGCGAATTGCTCAGTGAAGCTTTGGATCTGGTTCCAGTCTCTCAGGTCGTTTCTCGCATTTTCTTCTATCTTGAAGCCTGTCTCTTTGGCTATTCCTTTCGCTGCCATCTTGAGTATCTGCTTGTCGACGAATCCCAGTCTTGAGGATTTGGAGAAGTCTATGACTGCGCCGAAGGCGTCGTGGATGTGGGGTTCTATTCCGAGTTCAGCCATGACTTGTCCTATGTACTCCTGCTTTATCTCGGGTTGTTTTTGGGGAATTGAGGCGTAGCCGGAGCTGACGAAGACACCAAGGATCTTCTCTCTCTTCCTGAGCTCTTCCTTGTGTTTGTTGAGGAATTCTCTCGGTTCTTTGAGCCACCGTGAGGCCCTTATGCCTGAGCCGACTAGAACTCCGTCATACGGTTCTAGCTTAGGCCAGTCTTCTTCTCTCTTATTCTTCAGGTCGACTATATCCGTTGTCAATCCCTTGCTTTCCAATAGTTCGGCGATTCTCTGGGAGATCTCTTGGGTGCTTCCGTATGAGCTACCGTAGGCGATCAATATCCTATTCTTAGGCATGGTCTTCACCGAGGTTTGTCTTTGTTCTGCTGACGGCATTAATGTTTAGGTCAGCGAAGCAGAGCGATTCTTTCCGTCAATTGTCTTCTACTTCTCTGGTATGGGCTGACCGTTGTTTCCAGCTCTCGGTCGCAGTTTTCTGGCGTTCTTCCATCTTTCGGTTAAGTTATATACCGAAAGTAGGCTCTACAAGAGTTGAGTGAGTCTCAGGTTTCAAAAGCCGTTAGGAGGGGAAGCTGTATCGGGGAGAGGAGGAGGGCTTCTCCTCCTACGGTTCAGCAGCTTCGCTCGGCCGCGCGAGCATCAGTTCCTGTTCGTCTTGTCTTCATCCCTCTTTCTCTTGTTTCAACATAGCATAGGGGCAGGTGCTATGAGTCCTGGGTTGTCAAGAACGTAGGTTCATCGAACGAGGTCACGCCTCCGAGGGCAAGGTGTACCAGATCGGAGAGAGATCTATTGCATGAGTTCGTCAAGGACGGGTCCTGTACGGCTCTTTGTTGGGGGATACACGGTCGAGAAGGAAAGGCGACAGAGCCTATTCTTAGGAGGCTGATCAGCTCCGGTCCCCCTTCAACAGGCGTCTGGTCGTTGTTTCAAGTATGACCAGAAGGCCCACGAAACACATCAGTACCCTTAGGGATCTTTACTGGTCCACGAATGAGGGTAAGCGGCTTCTCTCCCTGATAGACTATCATCTGCCAGAGATCTATGTCGAACTCCATTGCTACGCGAGGAGCGGCTACGACCTCCTAATGGATCCTGATAGAAGAAAGAAGAGGGGCGTCCCTCCCCTCATAGAGGTTGAGGAGAAAGTCCTCATCGGATCAAGTTCACCCTACCTACTCTCACGGTATACTTTCGATCTCTGCCTGATCTTGGAAGTGCCCTGCAGCAAGAATAATGCTTGGGATACCCTGCTAAGACTCCTCGAGTTGCTCAGGGATTCGACCACGAGATCGGAGGCGATAGAGAAACTGACGGCTCCATATCCTAGTCAGATCGAGAAGGCCATCGGACTTATGGAACGTTGCAACGGAGGACATCCTGCCAAACGAAGGGAGACGAAGACATGCGCCTGTCATTAGGATCAACTCTTTCCATTTTCAAGGACTATCTGCACCCAAGCTATGCGTTCGTGACTTTGACGCGTGCTGGGCAGTTTGCATCAAGTTTTGAAAAAGCGGCAAGCGATAAGTATTCATTGTCAGTCCATAGACGATAGGAGATTGGGTTGAAGGTAACTGAGGTAGAATCTCTCATTTCTGCTACCCCCATTCCCTTTGTTTTCGCAAAGGTCATAACGAGCGATGGTCTCGTCGGATATGGTGAAGCAGAATCCATGTACGGGTACACCTCACCAGAGGTTTTTGCCAACTCGATAGAGACATTGGGAAAGTATGTCGTCGGAATGGACCCATTCGACACCGAGCTTGCTTGGTACACCCTGTCGCAGACCTTCCACATGTGGAACCCTCAAGGGAGTATGTCGGCGATAGGCGCCATCGACTCTGCTCTCTTAGACATTAAGGGGAAGGCGCTCAAGACGCCCGTCTACAACCTCCTCGGAGGAAAGTTCCGCGATAGGATCAGACTGTATTGTCATATTCTTGTCGGGGCAGGGGGTAAGAGAAAGGACGAGAAGGAGAGGAAGACGACGCCTGAGATGGTTGCTGAGGGCGCCATGGAGCAGGTCAGGCACGGCTTTACCGTCCTGAAGTTCGACCCCTTCACTACTGTCTACTGGGAAGAGGTGGATGACCCTCAGATCTCAGCCCAGGGCGTGGTCAGGTCGGCGAGATTTCAGAGGGACTTTGGGATGAGCTATCCTAGGAAACTCGTACCTCGAGCTATCGGGCTGGTCAAGGCTGTTAGGGATGCCGTGGGCCCTGGGGTCGGGATATGTCTTGATATTCATGGACGGTTTGATGTGGAGTCGGCCATAAGGATAGGGAGGCTGCTTGAGCCGTATGACCTCTTCTTCTATGAGGAACCGATTCCACCGGGCAATATAGAGGCCCTAGCATATGTGCGTCAGAGGGTGAACATTCCTATCTGCGTCGGCGAGCGCAGATACTTCGTAGACGAGTTTCGGCGACTGTTCGAACAGAACGCAACGGACATCATCATGCCGGATCTATGCAGAATGGGGCCGTCTTGGGTGAAGAAGATCTCGGATATGGCTCTCATCTACCATGTACCCGTGGCACCGCACGTCGTCCATTCAAGTCCTCTGAATGCTGTCATCACCGCCCACACCTGTGCCTCGATACCTAACTTTCTCATCTCGGAGTCCATGGGACCCCAGCGTCTAGAGATTTACAAGGATCTTCTCAAACCTCCGATCCTGCCTGAGAACGGGTATCTTAGGGTCCCCGACAGACCGGGGCTTGGCGTAGAGTTGAACGAGGACAACCTCACAAAGAAATACCTGTCTCTTATACACATCTGACGCTGCCGACGAATAGAGAGG
>CAZBVH010000101.1:0-3848 GCA_964495315.1 uncultured Candidatus Bathyarchaeia archaeon
AATCCGACTTGGTGCTCGGGGTAGGCAGCTGGTTCTCGGACCGACACACCGGGGCCCTCGATGTCTATACCAGGGGCAGGAAGTTCATTCACATCGATATTGAACCCACCCAGATAGGTAGGATCATACCTGTCGACCTAGGGATAGTCTCCGATGCCAAGCTGGCTCTGCAGGCAATGCTCGAAGAGGCGAAGGAGGCGGTAGCACATAGTGGGATCACCTCAGATCCGGACGATCCCCCTGCCCAGGCAGTAGTTGAGATGCCGAGAAAAGTCAGAATTCCTGAGAGGGTTTGGAGCATACCTGAACTGCGCCGGAAGATGGCTCGGAGAACGGACTACGCTCAGGTTCCTATAAAGCCGCAGAGAGTGTTCAAAGAGATAAACGAGTTCTTTGGCGAGGACACCATCTTCGTGACCTGCATCGGTCTCAACCAGATATGGTCGTCCCAATTCCAGGAGATATTCAAACCTCGACATTATATCCTGCCGGGAGGAGCCGGACCACTAGGATGGGATCTGCCTGCTGCGATAGGAGCAAAACTCGCCAAGCCCGAATGCCAAGTCGTTCAAGTCACCGGCGACTATGGTCTAGGGTTCTGCATAGAGGAATTAGGGGTCGCAGCGATGTACGAGATCCCGTTCCTAATCATCGTGATCAATAACGGCTATCTCAGCCTTATCCGCCAGGCAGAGAAGTATGGGTACAACATGGAGTTCCAGGTGGAATGCTGGTACGAAGAGGAGAAAGTTGACTTTGTGAAATTGGGGGAGGCGTACGGGGCCTACGGTGAGCGTGTGACGGAACCCGACAAGATAAAAGGCGCCTTCCAGAGGGGCATAGACTCCGGAAAAGTAGCGATCATAGATATCATCGTGGAACGACAGACAGATGCCTCAATGGGCACAGCCATAGACAACGTAGTTGAACACGAGTAGACCTCCTCATTCCCTTCCAAGTGACCGGGCAAGCGAGAAATGCGGTGATCAAAAGCTAATCAGAGGCATTACGAACAGTCTCACTATCTAGATGGCTGCAGGATATCGATACGTGACCTATCTGAGATCATCTCCAGGAAGAAGACTGGTCGAGGGTCAAGACGTCTACGTATGCTCAGTACCCCATAAGGCAGCCCTCTCAATGCGCAAAATACATATTCGTATCTTGGAGACTCTGAAGCGACCTGGATCAATATGCCTTCAACTTCCACGTAAGAAGACTCTCCGAGAAAGGAACGTGATAATAGGCTCTGGTGGTCGCTACGTATAGATGCGTTGATAATTCCGCTTTGGAAATACTGGAGAAGATTGTAGGTTCAGGCAACCTCTCGACCCGGGCTGAAGAGATCCTCTGCTACTCCCAAGATGCCACCTTATACAAGTCCCGACCGGATGTCGTGGTTCGTCCTTCGACGACCGAAGAAATCTCATCGATCTTGAAACTCGCAAATAGGGAGAGAATACCTGTAACCCCGCGCGGCGGTGGAACGAGTACCTCGGGTGGTCCCCTACCCGTAAAGGGCGGAGTTCTCCTCGACCTCTGCTCGATGAATAAGATTCTCCAAATCGACCTCGACAACCTCACGGTCATCACCGAGCCGGGTGTGGTCTGCGACCGCTTGAATGACGAGCTGGCAAAACACGGGTTCTTCTTTCCCCCAGATCCCGCCAGTAGCCCTGCCTGCACGATCGGCGGAATGGTGGCTCAAAACGCCGCGGGCAATAGGGCTATGAAGTACGGGACAACCCGCGACCACGTGCTCTGGTTAGAGGTAGTCCTCCCCTCGGGGGAGGTCATCAATACAGGGTCGAAAACCCTGAAGTCCGTCTCCGGATTCGACCTTACTCGTCTCCTTGTGGGCTCCGAAGGCTCTCTAGGCGTCATCACGAAGATCGGTCTCAAACTCACCCCGCTACCTGAGCGCTATGCCACCGCGTTCTTTCTGTACGATTCTGTCGCAGCACTCGCCAAGGCAGCCGCAAGGATTAGGGGAGCCAGGATAGTTCCGAACATGCTTGAGTTCATGGCGACGAACACCGCGGCAAGCTCCTTCGAGTACGTAGGTATGAAAGACCTGCCTGAAGGAAACTTCCTCCTAGTGGACTGCGATGGTGCAAAAGAGGCCGCCGAGAAGGATCTTGACAGATGCGTATCCCTCTGCAGAGAGGAGGAACCTACCCACTTTGAACGGGCGGAGAGCATGTCTTACCGGGACAAACTGATATCTGCAAGAAAGGCAGCACTCCCCGCCCTAGCGAGGATTCGACCGACAACATGCATGGAAGACTGCACCGTCCAATTCTCCAAGTTGCCTGAAGCGGCATCGAGAATAGAGCAGATCCCTGATAGGCTTGGTGTTGAAGGGGTTGAACTGGGGAACTTCGGTCACGTAGGAGACGGAAACATGCACCCCACCTTCCTCTTCGACGAACGCGTTGAAGAGCAAAGAGCAGCCTTCTTCAAGGGCCTCGACATGCTCTACAGAGAGATAGTCCTCCCTCTCGGGGGAAGCATCACCGGTGAGCACGGCATCGGCCTGATCCGCGCACCATACATCGAGCTTGAACATGGCAGGGAAGCCGTGAAGCTGATGAGAGACATAAAGCGGTTGTTCGACCCCAACCTCATCCTGAATCCGGGCAAAGGAAAAGGCGGACCGTGGCCCCTAGAGTAGGAGGATGAGAATGTGACGGCCGCCTCTGAGTTAACACGCTTCCGAGAGGACATCCAGCGCTGCATGCGCTGCGGGTTCTGCAGGGCCCTCTGCCCAACCTGGGAAGAGATCGGATGGGAGACAGGCAGCCCCCGCGGAAGAATGCTGGCTTTGAAAGGGATCTTGGACGGCTCACTTGAGCCCAGCCAATTCATCTCTGACAGAATCTTCGACTGTACGCTCTGCGGATACTGCACTTGGCGGTGCCCCCCAGGAGTGAAGACCGTAGACATCCTCAAGTCTGCAAGGGCTCTACTCGTAGAGAAAGGCTGCTACCCGCAGTCCCTCAATGAGATAAGCTCCTCCATAAAGGGCGAACACAACGTATACGGTCTGCCGGCTCAGGGGCGTGCGGACTGGATAGATTACGTCGGCATGACAGGCGAGGTTCCAACAAAAGGCAGCGCTAAGCTCGTCTACTTCGTCGGATGCGTTACCTCCTACTCCGGCAGGGCAATGAGCCTAGCCGCAGCGACCTCGAAGATACTGAATGAGGTGGGAGTAGACTGGATGACCCTAGGGAATCAAGAATGGTGCTGTGGCGACCCACTACTGCTGGCAGGAAAGAAGAGCCAAGCCAAGGAATTGGTCTCACACAATGTGGATGCAATCCATGATACGGGTGCAGAGCTCGTGATCACTCCTTGTCCAGGGTGTTACCGTACCTTCGTCACCGAGTACCCTGAGTTCGTGGGAGACCTCGGTTTCCGAGTCTTACATGTCTCCCAGTTCTTCGAGCAGCTGATCAATGAGGGTAAATTGAAGCTCAAGAAGAAGGCGTTGGAGGCCGCGGTATACCACGATCCATGCGAGCTGGGCAGGCTCTCTAACATCTACGACCCGCCCAGGAATGTTCTGAGGAAGATCCCAGAACTCAAACTCTTAGAATTGGGTAAGTCCAAGGAGCTTACCCGCTGTTGTGGGGCGGGTGGAGCCCTAAAGATAACGAACCCCAGTCTATCGCTTCGGCTTGCCTCAAAGAAACTCGATGAGTGCAAGTCGAGCGGCGCCAATCTAATCGTCTCCAGCTGCCCAACCTGCAAGCTGAACATTTCAGATGCCGTGATGGAGACCGGAGGCGACATCCGGGTACTAGACATCGTGGAAGTGGTGGCTGAAGCGATGGGGCTGGATC
>CAZBVH010000102.1:0-3596 GCA_964495315.1 uncultured Candidatus Bathyarchaeia archaeon
GCTGAGAAGATCGAGAGGATAGCAGAAAGAGCAGCTCAGAGTTCAACCCTGGAAGGGAAGAAAAGGATAATCCTATTAGATGAGGCAGAAGGAGTCCACGGGAAAGAGGACCGAGGCGGACTGGCAGCAATCATACAACTGCAGAACAAGACCAATGTGCCAATCATTCTCACAGCAAACGATCCATGGCACCCAAAGTTCTCAACTCTCAGGTCTCGTTGTCTGATGGTCAAGTTCGAGCCGATCGACCAAAGGACAATATCAGCCCTCCTAGGAAGAATCGCCCAGGTCGAAGACGTGGAGGTGGATACGGATGCCCTTCAGCTCATGGCGAAGCGAGCAGGCGGAGACATAAGAGCAGCCGTTCTAGACCTTCAAGTATTATCTGGGGGCGTGAAGAAAGTGACAATCGACGAAGCCGCCTCCCTGCCTTCAAGAGAGAACAAGGAGTCGGTTTTCAACACGTTGAGGGGAATCTTCAGCTCAAAGAGCATAACCACAGCAGTGGAAAAGGTCGACTCATCCGAGGTAGACTATGAAATGCTCTTCGAGTGGATATATGAGAACATCCCTAGAGAATATGAGAGGCCAAGTGAGTTCTCCAAGGCTATGGACGCCGTTGCAAAAGCCGATGTAATCTTCAATAGGATCAGGAAGAAGCAGAACTGGAGACTCCTGCCCTACGCCTTAGAGATGATGACCGGAGGCGTTGCGCTCTCCCGTAAAGAAACATCGAGAGGATGGGTGCCCTATCAGTTTCCTGGCAGGATTCGAGACTTGAAAGGCTCGATGAGGAGAAGAGAGATCATCCGAGGAATCGGCGGCAAGATCGCCTCGAAGTGCTCTTGTTCCACAAGATCCGCCCTCAATGTTGAGTTACCGTATATCAGGGTCATATTTTCAAGCTCGGCCGAGGAGGCCGCACGAGTCAGCACATGGTTAGGACTTACGGAGGCAGAGATAGAATTCCTCTCAAGCAACCCTTCGACGGCAAAGAAGATCTCCGCCCTAGCAAAGAGATAAGGACAGTAGCCCATTGAAGATGACCTGAAAGATCAATGCTCACGGGAGCACCCTGTACCACTAGTCTTGTTTGCTCTGGAAGAATGGAATCCTAGACTCCACCGCACGGATGAAGAGTTGCCTAAGCTCATCCTCCGTAGCGCCCCTTCGCAAGGGTGTCAAGAGATCGACGAGGTTGTCGTTCCTCATTAGGCAGGGTTTCAGCTTCCCATCGCTCGTAAGGCGGATTCTGGAGCAGAACGTGCAGAACGTCGTATTCTCCATGGGACGGACTACCTCAACCTTAACGTTAGGAAGACGGTATATCTTTCGACCTTGCATTCTCCTCCGGACCTCGATCTTCCGCGCGTGCTCTTCCAGCACTCTCTCTATCCCCGAGAGATCGAAGTGATAGGTTTCATAGTAATCATCACTTATGTTGACACGTTCGAGTTCTAGGATCTGGAGAATCGTCCCGGTGTTACGGCAGTATTCCATCATGGAGGGGATCTCCTGATCGTTGACACCTTTCAGGATTAGCATATTCACTTTTACGGGGTTCAAACCAACACTGAGCGCAGACTCGATGCCTTTTTTCGTCTTCTTGAGGTCTCCTCCTGTGTAACGTCGATAGAGTGACGGGTTTAGAGAGAGTAGGTTCACGTTGACCCTCTGAAGACCCGCCTTCTTCAAAGCCTCCGCACGTGTAGCAAGAGAAGAAGCGTTCGTTGTCATTGAGAGGTCTCGGATCTTTGGAATCGAAGAGATCTGTCCGACTATCTCTTCCAGGTCTTCCCGCAAGAGAGGCTCTCCACCGGTGAGCTTTACGTCTGTCACACCAAACTCGGCAGCCAGGCTGACAAGCTTGCCTACCTCTCCTGGAGTCATCTCTGTCGCCGAAGAAAGCATTCCTTCTCGGTGGCAGTAGGGGCATCGATAGTTGCACCTTTGGGTAATGAGCACCCGCAGATTATGTATTGGGCGACCGAAGGAATCACACAAAGAAAGGGACTCGACCAAAGGTGCTTCACTCCCGGATGTGCTTTATTATGTGTCCTGACTCAGGCAACATGAGCTTAGTCACGGCTAGCTCTGCGGCATCAGGTGACCCCGGGACGCAGAAGATCACCTTACCATTCGATGTGCCCGCGATCGCCCGAGACATTACAGCTGCCGAGCCCATCTTCCTGAAGCTGAGCATCCGGAAGATCTCTCCGAAGCCTGGAAGCTCCTTGTCCAGCAGGTCTCGCACAGTCTCGATCGTGACATCAGATGGTGTGACCCCGGTACCGCCACAGGTGATGATCACATCTATTTGAGGGTCATGAAGCTTGGCTTCAACCCATTCTCGGATCTTGTTCTGGTCGTCTGGGATGATTGATCGGTCGAGGACCTGATGACCTGCCCCGACTAAGAGTTTGACGATCAGATCCCCAGACACATCGGACACGGTGAGACCTCTTTCTACGTCACGGGAGCGAGAAGTGCTAATGATCGCAACTCCGAATCTGAGACGTGTAGGAGCATCCTTCTTGTGGCTCTTCGACGTGTTGCTCATTAGGAGTCCTTCTTGATCTTCTGCTCGACTCGGACTTCATGTATCTTGGTCTCAGGGTACTGCCCTTCTTCGTCTTTCTCATACTGCTTGACCATGTCCCATACTGTGAGGAGAGCGACGGTCGTTGCTACGAGTGCCTCCATCTCGACCCCAGTCTTCCAGGATGCTCTCACCACGCTTTGCACCCTTACCCCTGCATCGAGGAGGGTAAAGTTGACTTCTACGCTGGTCAAAGGGATATTGTGGCACAAGGGGATGATCGAGCTAGTGTTTTTTGCTGCCAGGATTGCAGCCACTCTGGCCACAGGGAAAGGGTCTCCCTTCTCAAGCTTACCCTTCCTGATCACTTCTACCGTGCTCGGTTTGAGAGCCATCTCACCTATCGCTGAGGCTTGACGGTAGACCACAGTTTTCCCGCTTACATCGACCATCGAACTTTCAATCCGACGCCCAGACAATTCTTAGACCCCAGACAGTCAATCATTTGGACAGAGTAGGGGATTGGCAATCGTAGCTATAACGAACTTACTAATAGTCTTACTCCTGAGAACCATGAGCCTTTCAACCATGGGGAAGGGCAAGGCGGGAGGAACCCGTTCTTCTAGTGGCTTGCTGGAGGGTGCCATGAGACTACCAGAGCTCTTATAGCCTCTACTCGCGGATCCTCAGGTTTTAGACCAAGAATCCTGATCTTTCCAAAGGTCTTCTCTTCAATAAGCCCCATCGTCCTCAGAGCCTCGAGATGGCGGCTTGCAGCCGTATAGTTCAATCCGGCTCTTCGCACTATCTCAGTGATGTTAAGCTCATCCACCTCGGCCAGGACCTTGAGAATCTTGGTTCTTCCCTTGGAAGAGAGCACATCCTCGATAGGTGGTTCCAGGTGCGTTCTCGACGCCATCAGGAACCCCCTCTCATGATGTGGGAGAGTTCTCTCTCTAGGTCTACAGCTGAGACAGGCAATCCAATGAGGGTCGTCTTTCCTCGGACGCCGGAACCTGAGATCTTTGTAGTGATTAGACCCAGAGAGGAGAGGCTC
>CAZBVH010000103.1:0-3575 GCA_964495315.1 uncultured Candidatus Bathyarchaeia archaeon
TCAATAATGTGCTTCGGCGTCTCATAGTCAGGCTCACCAATACCGAGGCTTACGACCCCGGAGGTGCTTTGAGCGAGATCGAAGAACCGGCGAATACCCGAATACTGGATGGACTTCACCCTATCGCTGACACTATTCGCCACCGAGACCCTACCTCACAACCTGTTCTAGCTACTCAGCAGTAAGGGAGACAATTTCATGTTTTCGACCAGACCTTGCTCTGAGAACCGTCGAAGGTTATTCTGAAGCCTTATCTTGGTAAACAGATGAAGAACGAGCTATGAGCCGTGACGCCAAGATAATCACAGTAGGCTCGGGAATGGGATCCCTATGCACGGCAGCGGCGCTCGCCAAGGAGACAGGTCGTAGACCGACAGTATTTGAGAGAGAGGAGAGAATAGGCGGATCATTCAGCACATACCGGATCGACTCCTTCTCGGTCGACACCGGCGCCCACTTACTGACTAGGGGAAGAACCGGAGAACTGCCACAGCTCCTGAGAAGATACGTCTCACATGATGTCTTTGAGAGACACTTCTCACCGCAGGAATCATACAACTTCACCTTGAGAGGAAGAACCTCCAGACTCCCACGAAACCTGATTGAGCTACTTAACTTCAAGATCCTCTCAACACGCGAGAGACGCCAGACAATACACATGCTCCTGAGATTCCTTAGTATGGGGCGAGAAGGCACCAAACAGGTCTCGTCTCTCACAAGTTATGACCTGGTTGAACCGGAGATCGCTGGGGAAGACATGTACTTCTGGTTGAACGCGATAACTTGGATGTGCTCCGGCAGCGACATACATCATGCCCCCGCATCCAGAATCGTCGATACCTTCGTGAGGAACAGGAGGCTATCCCCAAGCTACGTGATAAGACATGTCTCGCCAACCGGACGCGCCTCAGAAGAGGATTATTACCCCATCGGAGGAGCCGCAAGCGTTCCGCGGCTACTGATAGACTCAGCCGGACTGGATGTCAGAACTAGGAGAGAAGTGAATAGGATCTGCGTCACAGACGGCATAGTCGAAGGAATAGAGGCTGATGGAAAGTTCTATCCAGCAGAGATAGTGGTCTACGGCGGACTTCTCAAAGATCTACCAACACTGCTCGGAAGGAAGAACCTTCCTAGGGAAGACCTGAAGAAGTATTCCAGCCTCAAAGAATACTACGGTCTAAGCCTCTGGATAGGCTTCGATAAAGGGATAGAGAGCTTCAGCCGCCAATCGATAGTCAAGATAGAGGAGAGCACAGACCCCCCGAAATGGGTGGTCTTCACCAGCGACTTTGACCCCGGCGTCGCGCCCAAAGGCAAACTGCTCGTGGTCAGCACCATACTCACCAGTAAACCTAGGAGCAGGCAGATCGACCAGATCGAGGCGGCCGTCGAGGAGGCACTACCCCACCATAAGAGACACATCATCACGAGGCATGAGCAGGTCTGCCTCGCAGAGAAGTGCCTGCAAGACAGAGAGAAGAATGTCTGGACCCTCCCGAAGCAGAAGACCGGGATACATGGACTATACGTTGTCGGGACCGACACAGCAGGATGGGGAAATGGAGGGAACCTCTGCGCAGACTCCGCCCTAAGATGCCTCGAATTCATCAAGCAGGACTTCCCTGAACTCTTCACATGAACCCAAGGCACAAGGGTTGGCACATGGCTTAGGAGCCATCCCGCAGCCCAACTCGTCTCCCCGCACCCAGTTCAGATCAGCTCAGACTCACCCAGTAGCCTCTAGGCATCATCGTGAACCTTCGAGTCTAGTCCCGGAGTCGAGAGGCTACTTCTTCTCACCAGCCGCGATGATCTTAATGACATCCCTGTCACGGAGAGGATAGTCCTTCGGTAACCTCAGCCTAGTCCTGGCATCGATAGCAAATATCATCGTCCTTGCCAGCTCAGAATGGATCTCGTATGCAAGATCCTCCGCCGTCGATCCTGGAGGAAGAAGAAAGACATCGGGAAGCACCCTACCATCCTTGTCGCTCAGCCTTACCTCATCATCGACCGGGTACACGGCGTTCATCCTGAGCAGCCTGAAAGTAGCTACATTCAAGGCCATCTGTATTCCTGTGCCCGACCACTGTGTGAAGACCCTCTGGTCGACATAGCCTAGGGCTCTCAACTGCTCCTCAGAGAGCTTACTCTCATCAAAGATGCGGAATATCTCTTCGCCAGGAGTGTACCTGATATACTTCTTCTTTTCAGCCCTTCTCAAGGCAAGCTCTGCCTCCGCACAGCAAGGAACGACTAAGGCGGTTCCAAGCGCCTCTACAAGACGCTCGAAGTTCTCCGCCGACCTAGGCAGATCCATCTTGTTCGCAACGAAGATGGTTGGCTTGGAGAGCATCCGCACCTCTCGGGCAAACCGGGCAAGATCCATCTCATCCCAAGACGAGAAGCCCTTACCTGAGAGCCCGCTGCGAGAGAGAGCTTCACTGATATGCTCTCTTGCTACCTTCTGACCTGCAAGGTAATTGTATAGAACTCTGTCCAACCTATCTCCTGACTGCAGGCCATGGAGTATCGCCTCACGATTGTTCTCAATTATCCTAACGAACCACATGACCAATTCATGCTCAATATCCTGCACGTCAAGAACCGGATCACCTGTCCCAGGGGCGGTCAGATTGCCGTCATCATTTACGCTTCCAGACGCGTCGACCATATGTAGAAGCGCGTCTGCTTGGGAAACCACGTTTAGGAAGCGTGTTCCAAGCCCTCTACCTAGATGCGCTCCCCTAATTAGCCCCGGCAGATCGATGATCTGGATCGGCACGAACCGCCAACCATCGATGCAAGCAGAGTTTCTCGGATAATCCGAGACACCGAACTCACGGCAGACACAGACAGTACGAGCATAGGCAACCCCCTGATTTGGCTCTCTGGTTGAGAAAGCACGACCGGAGATCTCAGCGTTCAGCAGTGTTGCGGCATCGAAGAAAGTGGTCTTTCCAGTATTCGTCTTCCCTATAAGACCTATCCGAATCATTGCTACCTAAGAATAGAGAAGCACAAACAGACTAGAAAATGTAACTCAAACGGACCGCGTCAGAGCATCCTTAGAGACACCACGCCGGCAATACGGTAGGAAAAAGGCATCCTTCAAGCCCATAGGGGAAACTGGAAATCGACCGGCACGCGTCACTTGGTTCTAGAGTTTGAAGACGATATCGTTCGGTCTGACCCTGTCTTTGACCTTGATCCCCACGGATTGTCCCTTAGAGGCCGAGGTGACCGGTTTCCGATCGATCTCCATGGACTCTATCGCCTGAGTGAAGTCTGTCGTGGATCCCTTGATCCTTATCGTATCACCTATGCTTAGGGTTCCCCCTTCGATCTTAACAGCCGCCACACTTATCTTCGAGTAGTAGTTGGCTACGCTTCCAATCCTCTCCTCAGAACCAGACATATAGACACCAGTACTCTGTTTTCTCGTTGAAAAGATATTATTTTTGGTTTAGGACGCTGAAGAAGCGGTCAAGCCTCACCACCTGGGACCTGAACGCAACTCTGCATTAGAACATGTACTCATGGAATAAGACTGAGAATTATTGACTGAGAAT
>CAZBVH010000104.1:0-3573 GCA_964495315.1 uncultured Candidatus Bathyarchaeia archaeon
AAGAGTGGATCTGATTATCTCTGACATAGCTGCTTATCCATTCTGCCTTGCTTCGCAACTGGGAATTCCCTCCATAGCTGTTGCAAGCTTTCTGTGGAGCTGGTTTCTCCGGCAGCTCTTAGGTGTCAGAGATTCTCGGGTGAGGGCGGTTATCGAGAGAATGGACCAGTTCTACAACCTAGCCTCAAGGGGCTTTGCCCTACCATTCTCCAGCGACCTCTCAAGTCTGAGAGACGTCCGGGATGCGTCTCTCTTGGTGAAGAAGACGACCAGGAGCCCACAGCAGATACGGGAAGCCTTAGGATACGAGGAGGATGACTTTCTCATCTTCTTCACAGGGGGTTTCACCCTTCCTTGGCCGAGTATCGTCAAGAGGCTTCCAAGTATCCTCTCCAAATTGGGTACGGTTAAGATCATCCTTTCAAGTAACGCGCCAATTCCGGACTCGGAGAGTTTGAGGAAGATCCCCCCCAGTGACTTGGAGACACAGGACTATGTTGCCGCAAGCGGTCTAGTTGTCTCGAAGCCAGGTCACAGCATAATCTCTGAGGCTGTCGCCTATCGGGTTCCTCTAATCTTGACGCTTCCCACAGGGCACCCCGAATGGGGATCGAACCTGGAGCAACTTACCTCGAAGGGGCTTGCTACGTCTATGCCGTTCAGCGAGTTCGAAGGGCTCTCATGGCTAAGGCACATCAAGGAACTGTCGGAAGCGTTCAAAGATCAGAGGGAGAACCAGTCCGCCTATTCCGCGACCGGTGCTTTCGAGATCGCGTCTTCTCTAATCGAAGACTACGATTTGAGATGAAAGGCTCAAGCGTATTCCCCAAAGATATGCGAGAGTCATCGAGGCGTAATGCCGCCGTCTCCCTCACTTTAACCTTTCATGTCTCTTTTCGGGTATCACTACTCCCTTTTTGAACTTGAAAAATTACTATCCCTTATCTCCTCCCCCGTCCTCTGTCAAGCCGTGGATAAGGGTTTGCAACCAGAT
This sequence comes from uncultured Candidatus Bathyarchaeia archaeon, assembly GCA_964495315.1. Lineage (GTDB taxonomy): Archaea > Thermoproteota > Bathyarchaeia > RBG-16-48-13. The sequence goes on from CAZBVH010000104.1 coordinate 995, forward strand.
CCCTAGCCTCGACATCGCTGCGAGACGCCCTAATGGAAGGACGAACCGCAAAAGGAGGGGTTATTGACGAGCCGGGCCCCCGACACAGGAGAAAGATCCGATTACGTCGTTAGAACCGAGAACCTGTACAAGTCGTTCAGGCTTCCGTCAGGCGAGGTTCACGCCCTGCGAGGGGTGAACTTCAGCGTCAAGAAAGGAAAGATGGTTGCCATAATGGGTCCGTCTGGATCCGGGAAGACAACCCTCCTCAACCTGATCGGCACGCTCGACAAGCCTACGAAGGGTAGAATCTTTATTGACGATCAGGATCTCACCCGGATGAAAGGGCGTCAAATAACCGGTCTCAGACGGAACAAACTCGGCTTCATATTTCAGTCCTACAACCTGATCCCAGTGCTATCCGCTCTAGAGAACATCGAGCTTCCCATGATAATCGCGGGGATACCGAGGAGGGAGCGATCTAGGAGAGCACTGGAACTGCTGGATATGGTCAGCCTCTCAGATCGGGCGAACCATCAGCCCGATGAGCTCAGCGGCGGGGAGCAGCAGCGTGTTGCCATAGCCCGAGCGCTGGCCAACCACCCATCCATAATACTTGCCGATGAACCGACAGGCGACTTGGACACTCGTACGGGCGAGGAGGTCATTAATGTTCTCAGAGAGGCGTCCCAGAAAGAGGGTGCCACAGTCATCGTCGTCACGCACAACCCAAGCATCTCCAAGCTTACCGACCGGGTCTTCTTCATGAAGGATGGCAAGATTATAGGTGAGGGGAAGAGTGAACACTTGATCCAGTTCCTAGACGAACCTAGATCCGAACCCTCCCCCATCACAGAGAGGCCGGTGGAATTGCCTCAACCTCCTGCGGTAATCCGACCAGAGAAAGATGGTTCGAGGGTCTTGCCTCACGACTTGCCTGTCCCGCACATGGATCCTGTTCCTCAGCCTGTTCCTGAGATTGAGCAGAGACTTGAGAGGACCAAGAAGATAACTCGTGTCGTTGAGTGGAGGGGAAATCGAAGGATGATTCGAGATAGTAAAGGCATCATCTGTCTCAAGTGTGGTGCCTACAACTTCGGTGAAGGCGTTAGGAGCTGCCGTATCTGTGGTGAGGCGTTCTCCGAGCCAGACGCCGTGACAATCTCGGTCAAGGACTGAGACCTGATGTCTCACTGTCTCTGGGATTCCTTGCTCGAGGCTGTCTACTCATAACGCTAAAGTGTTGGTTTGGAGAAGCAAGCTGCTACTGGCTGTCAAGGGCTTCTGCGGGGACATAGGACTATTGAAGGTCGATCTCAAGCTGCTCTTCCGATCTCGACTTCTCCAAGTAGGTGTAATAGCTCTTGCCCTTAGGTTGCTAGTATCTCCGATAAGCGCCAACAGCTGGGACATGTACCTATGGCTTGAAACTGCTCAGAACATCGTCCTCAAGCACCAGGTTTTCGATTTCTACACCTCTAACCCCTCGATGCATTACGCCCTCCCGCCGGTTTGGGCGTTCTACCTGGCCGCCATCTACCGCCTCCATCCCGCATCGAGTTCCGATGACCTTGCTTTTCGCTTCCTAGCCAAGCTGCCGATGACGGTCTCAGATATCGTGGTCGCCGCTCTCGCCCAGAGATATGTTCTGGCGGTGACGCGAGACGAGAGGAAGTCCACCCTTGCAGGGATACTGTGGCTGCTCAACCCCCATGTCTTCTTCATATCTAGCATCTGGGGTATGCCTGACTCTGTCTGCGTCATGTTCCTTCTCCTGTCCATCTACCTCATACTCACCCGACGGACGACTCTGGCGGGTCTTTCCTACGGTCTATCCGTCATGACCAAACATTACAGCCTCCTCGCTTACCCCCTCCTGCTCGCCTCAATCCTAAAGAGAGACAGGGCAGACTTCGCCAAATTTCTGCTTGCATCGGTCGCCGTTATGAGCTTGATCTCTCTTCCCTTCCTGATCTACGACTGGGATGACTACATTGTGTCGCTCTTTCTGCACACTGAGACTCATTTTCCCAGCTTGAGCAAGGAGATGTCCGGCATATACCAATTGGTCTCCATACTTCACGCTTGGAAGAAGTTCCGGGTTCCCAGCCTCATCCTTAACCTAGGCTTCATATTGCTGGCTGTCCTTGAACTCCTCTCTTTCCCCCTCATATACTACTCCAAGATGGATCAGGGAGCCGAGCTCAACCTGTGCTGTCTGCTTCCCTCCGCCTCCTTCGTATGTCTTTCTCTGAGCGTGGCGCCTCAATATCTAGTGTTTCCTGTGGTCTTTCTCCTGATCGACGTGTTCCTTAGAAATCAAAACCGCCTATTCATAGCAGTCTCCGCCATCCCCTTCCTATTCTACGTCGCGTTCTGCGGCTTCTTCCATCCTCCCATCTACTATGCGGAGTCTGTCATCCGAGAAGCTGCAGACTCCGTTATCGGTCCCTTTCCTCTCAACGTCTACATTAACACAGTCATCTCAGTGGGTTTCTTCCTAGGCTACGCCACATATTATGCAAAAGCCCTCAAAGCAGTGTCGGCAGGTCTTGCTGAAAGAATTGTGCCACGGCAGGCTAGTTGAGGCTGCCTGTCTC
>CAZBVH010000105.1:0-1308 GCA_964495315.1 uncultured Candidatus Bathyarchaeia archaeon
ATGTAGAGAACCGCTTCCGGGTGCACTAGTTTAAATCCTATAGCCGCTTCGACAACCCTTTTTCCGACAAGGTTCACTATGGTGCCTCTTCTTACGAAGTCCAACGCTGCATCGAGTTCCATCAAGACCCCTTTATAGAAGCTCTCGCTGACCCTGAAGGGGACTCGCCCTCCCTCAAGAGTTCTTCCAATAAGCTCTGCGTCGCAGATGGCGACGAGGACCTCGCGGTTGTGTATCGTGGATTTGACGTAGACTTCTTGGCTCAACCCTCTGCACCGTTCGTCTCCATAGAGCTCTTCTAGATCTTCTCACTTATGGAGGACCTTGCTCCACACGCCTCGCAGACGAGAAATGAGAGGCGTTTCTCCCTGACGATCCTCGTGTCCGGGCGCTTGCACACGGGGCAGATAACGTATCTCTGAACGTAGGTGTTGATGAGATTGCTTATGGTGTCTTGCTTGAATACTCCTTGAAAGACTGCCCTCGCCCCGTCCACCGTTGCCAGAGTAGCCATCTCCTTTGAGAGGAACTTGAGGATGTGCTTCGAGTCTCTGTTGAGAATATCGCATATATCCTTGAAGTTCAAGAAGACGGTCTTTCTTCCCGCTTGCATTATCTGAAGTCTCGGGATCTCGAACCGCTCGTACTTCTCAACCCTCTTGGGTAGCCGCTCGTGAGCCCTTTCCAGCATGTCTCGGTAGCTGATTTCAGTCATTGTTCCTTCTCCTTCTCAACTAATTATCGAGAACTCTCTTTTTACCTCTCCGATTGCCTCTGGGTTGTATCCGGTCTGATTGAGGAGATTGGCCATGATAGAAGGGGCTCCCTAGAAGCCGCTCTTGATGAAGAAGCGTCTCCTCAACAATGTTCCACCGAAAACGCTCTGAGGAGGCAGTTCACAGGTAGACTCTGCCAAGCCCCACCTTCCAGTTCAGAGGCACAAACGCGCGTCCCAGAGCATGTCAAGCGGTAAGAGCGTGTGCTTCTGGAGTTACCTATGTTATCCGACAGTGGTCTCATGTAAGCAAGGGGGGAATTCGCGCGATAGGCTTTTAGTTCACATAGTGGTGAGGCTCATCTCAACGGTCTCTCCATGGGTTTCAAGTGTCCGGTAATGTAAGCATCATTGTCTTAGTGAGTTACGGGCTTGAAGCGAGTTTTGCGACTTCTTGTGAGTTTTTTCTCGATGAACTGTGATCTTTCTGGTCTAGCACTTGTCTCCTTGATGGTCCCTAGCTGTCTTAAGTGTAGGTATCGAGACAACTCTTATCTTCAGTTGTGACCTGCTTAGAGTCTGGTGTTCCATGC
>CAZBVH010000105.1:1318-2025 GCA_964495315.1 uncultured Candidatus Bathyarchaeia archaeon
GAGTGCGAGAGGATGACATGGGAGCTCTTCTATGAACTGTCCAAGAGGGTAGCGAAGGAGATCAGGGCCTCTGTATACCAACCTGATATCATTGTCGGTTTGGCTCGCGGGGGCTGGGCTCTGGCTAGAGTGCTGTGCGATCATCTCGGAGTCAAGGACCTTCTCAGCCTGAAGGTTGAGCACTGGGGGATAACCGCGACTCCTGACGGTAAGGCGACGCTGAAGTATCCCTTCAACATAGATCTTCGAGGAAAGAGAGTTCTCGTAGTTGATGACATAACCGACACGGGGGAGAGTATGCGCATCTCCGTAGAATACGTGAAGACCCTGAGACCCTTGGACCTTAGGACCGCGGCTCTTCGCCACATAACTGGATCTGGGTTCGCTCCCGATTACTACGGCGAAGAGATAAGCTGGAGGTGGGTGATCTTCCCCTGGAATCTTGTCGAGGATCTCTGCAACTTGGTGTCAAGGGTACAGGAAAAAGGAGCTGTTGGGCCGTCGCAGATAAAGGCCAGGTTGAAAGAGGACTTCAAGGTAGATGTAGGCGAGGATGAGATAGACGAGGTCCTGGGAGAGATCGCGCGAAGAAGGTCTCTTGGGAAACTAGCTTAGACTAGGGCATCCTTTAGAGCCGACCCACATTCGCAGAGTCTCTCTCTTGGCATCTTCGGTATAGCTTCCATGATCAGTCTCTTGAAGTTCTG
>CAZBVH010000105.1:2035-3440 GCA_964495315.1 uncultured Candidatus Bathyarchaeia archaeon
GTCCTCATGACCTCCTCCGCGGAGACTGGTTTCTCTGCCCACACGTCATAGTCTGTCACCATGGAGACCGTCACGTAGCAGAGCTCCAGCTCTCTAGCCAAGACACACTCTGGATAGAGGGTCATGCCAATGATGTCAGCGCCCCAAGATCTGAACACGCGTGACTCAGCCCTTGTGGAGTACCTTGGTCCCTCGATGCAGACATAGGTTCCTTGCCCGTGGGTTCTGAAGCCGAGTTCTCTGGCCAGAGTTACGAAGAACTCCCTCAGCTGAGGGCAGAAGGGATCAGCAGGAGAGATGTGGCAGACCCGGCCCTCGTCGTAGAACGTGTCAACTCTTTTCCGAGTACGGTCTATGAATTGGTCTGGTATGACGAACTGCCCGGGCATGTAGTCCTGTCTGAGACTACCTACCGCTGAGGAGCTGACTACTCGTTTCACACCTAGCTCACGAAGGGCCCAGATGTTAGCCCTGTAGTTGACTCTGTGCGGGGGGATTGTGTGCTCTTGTCCATGGCGTGGTATGAAAGCGACCTTTGCTCCTTCGAAGACCCCTATTGATACAAGAGACGACGGTGCACCAAAAGGAGTGTGGACTTTGATCTCCTCCATCTCCTCGAATAGGCCAGGGTCGTAGATACCTGACCCGCCTATGATGCCGATCTCTGCTATTTCCTTAGTCAAGTTTCATCACAGGTTAGAATGGGGGAATTCCATATTTGGTTTTTCGGTTCCTTCTCGGCGATTCCACAGGCTCTAGTGGCCTCGGCTCCTAAGTGCAGGGGTACTCTTTGGTCTGAATCGCCGGTTCGAACAGCAAGAAAGCTTCTGGAGAGCCTTGGCTTGAAGATGCTCCCTATTCTATCCAGAGATCCCTTTCCAGGTCCTTCCATACCTCGAGTCTCATGGTTCCATGGCTGAAGACGCCCTGATAGTATGGGTCATTCTTCTTGTACTCCTCGTACGGTCCCGTGTAGTCGCCTCGACGCTTCTTGTATGCTTCGAAGGCTGCCAAGCTCTCGTACTCCCAGACGACGAAGTGGCGGTCGGTTTCTTCACCCGCTATCGTCTTGACGAAGTATCGTACGCTCTTCCAATCTAGGAAGAGTTCCAGGTGGGCGTTTACCCATCTGAGCCACCGTCGCATTGCTTCCTGATGCTGTGTCTCTTTTCCCTCAGCGACAAGCCAGCTCTCAACCTCAAAGACAGTCATGTGCCTGATCCCACGTCTTTAGGGATAAGAAGACTTAAGGTTTGATGGGCTCAGGAGTTGAGTTGAAGAGAGAAGAGACGTTTGCCGTAACAGAGCTGAACACTTTGAGGGAGGGGGTCGATGAGAAAAAAGTGGTTGGGTGCTCTGAGGCAAAGTCTTCTTATCTTCTCAATCAAGAGACTCAGTCGTGAGA
>CAZBVH010000106.1:0-3350 GCA_964495315.1 uncultured Candidatus Bathyarchaeia archaeon
GAGGTACTTCCAGCCGCTCTGCTCAAGGGCTTCCTCCATGCTCTCGGGAGGGCGCAAGCCTCGGGCGATGATCAGCTGCGAGAACCCTTTGTACCCATAGAACGCGGCGTAAAGGCCCGGCAGGACGCCACCCAACACGAGTAACACGTGAAACAAAGTCAGAATCATTCTTCTGTTTCTCATCTTGGTGAAACCGATGCTCGTGTTTGATGTGAATTCGTTGAAGGCATAGCCGGCGCTCATCGCCATCCAAGGCATGACGGGGAAGATGTACCTCTCGCTGAAGTTGGCGAAGATGGTCCAGAGGATAAGGTGGCCGCTGATAGCCGTCAGAATGGATGTTGTTGCAGGATCTCCTCTCTTTCTTCTCCTTATCAGGAGCAGTAGACCTGCGAGCCCGAGGGACGCGAGGAATGGGCCTGAGCCCTGTGATGTTCTGAGTTCGTCTTCCATCAGGATTGAGTACGGGAGTGTGATCGCTCTTCTGAGCCAAGGTATCCCTCCGAACACGGTTTGTTGGCTGTAGTATTCCACGGACATCAAGCCATAGAAGCTGAGGCTTCTCCCTCCGAATACCCTCCAGAGGAATGGGTAGACGGGGTTCCCGTAGGCGATCCAATTCCTAAGATACCATAATCCCCCCACGGACAGGGAGACGATCAAGAAGATAGAAGGTTCCCTGAAGGTTTCTCCCTCTCTCCGGAGCGAGAGGAATAGTATCAGTGCTACTAGATAGACCGTGAGACAGTAGTACTGTGTTGTTATCGCGAAGCCTGTCAGCATGGCGCTGGCTGCTAGGTAGCCCGTCTGCCTGTCTTTCTCTTGGTCTACTCTGCTCTTGTAGAGGAGGAATACTGCGAGGGAGTAGAATATCGCGGCAGGCATCTCGTAGTAGCAGATTATTGAGTGGGCGATGTGAATCGGCATAGCAGCTAAGATGAAACAGGAGTAGAACGCGCTTCTCCTGTTGAAGAAGGATCGTGAGATGATAGTGACCTCGAGCAGGCTTACCATGCCAAGTATCGGTGGGAGGGTGCGGATATAGAGGTCGTTCGTTGAGCTTGTCACGAAGAAAAACCAAGAATAAATCATTGGAACCAGCATCGGGTAGCCGCTCAGTATTCCTATGTCCGGGATCGAGTGCTCTTGGTAGAGTCCTCTGGCTACGGGGAGATGATATATGAGTGCATCCCAGCTTGTCACCGGGAAGAAGACCGCGTGGTAGAAGCACATCGAGTATATCGCGAGCATGAGGAGGAGAAGCACCCATTTGAAGGGGCGCTCTACTGGTGCTGGGTCCCGAGTCTCCTCTAGTGTCAACGTTTTGGGGATATTCACTTGTTTCCTAAACCAGATGAGAGAGCAGAGGATACAGAACAAGAGGATCATGCTGAGGATGTTGATGAAGTACAGCTGCCGGAGAAAGGCGAGTGTGGTCATGCAAAGGGATAGTGTTCCCATGCTAAGCGTGATGGATAGGAGTGTCAGTTCTAGACGGTCGATACTACAGCCCCTTGGGAAGAGGATCTTTGTCAAGCAATATCCTGGTAGGAAGAGCGCGATGAGATATCCTAGGGCGACCTCGAGCATGGAGGGTCACATTCCAAGGTGTAGGAGTCTGAGGATCAGCTTGATCAGAAGTCCAATTCCTATCTCGAGTTTCAGCGTCTCTCTATTAATGTACAGATAGGCCGCGTATACTCCCCAGCTGAATGCAAGCATGAGCGGGCTGTGCACTGTACTGTCTCGTGCCGTTCTCTCTTCGGTCTTTGATGTGTGGGCTGTTCTCCTATGAATGGGGTGATCGTCCTCTTCGTCTCTCCTCATATCGAGTACCCCAGAATAAGAACTTGCTCTATCGTTCGATATCCTTCTTATTCTCTCTTCGCGTGAACCTTGAATCGTGCTGGGGTTATTAGCTGTTGACCTTTGTCTCGAACTGGCTGTGTGGTCCGAGGGTGTTGTTTGGGTGGAAGCGGATGTTCGGTCCAACCGTCGAGTAGTCGCCTATCACGACTCCGAAGCTGGTGTTGTTCCCTGAGGCTGTGCAGTTGGGTCCGATCTGGCATGACTCTCCGATGATGCTGTCCTTTAGGACTGTGTTGTTGGAGATGATTGTGTTGCCCATCACTACCGAGTTCTCAAGCACGACGTTCTCTACGAGTTGAACCCCGTTGCCGATCTCTACGTATGGTCCGATCTTGCATTTTGGTCCTATCTGGCAGTTCTCCCCGATGACGACGGGTCCTTCGATCCTAGTTTCTCCTTGGACGACTGAGTCCTTGTCTATCTGGATTGGTCCCCTTAGCTCCGCGCCCCTCTCAACCTCTCCCAGCATGTAGAATGATGGGAGTTCTGATAGGAACCTCCTGTTTGCGTCCAGCAGGTCTGTCGGTCTCCCGGTGTCTTTCCACCACTTGATCGCTGGAAACCCGTAGACCGGGCTGTTCTGCTCTATTAGCCTCTGCATCGCGTCGGTCAGTTCCAGCTCTCCGCGCCAGGACGGTTTTAGGCTCTTGATTACGTCGAGTATCTCCTGGTTGAAGACGTATAGTCCTGCCACGACGTAGTTTGACGCCGGGACCTTTGGTTTCTCGACGAGCTTCTTGACTCTGAGTCTGTCGTCGAGCGTGGCTACGCCGAAGGGTCGTGGGTCCTCTACCGTGGCTAAGGCTATCGTTGCCTTCGCTCCGGTGGAGTTGTGTTGCTCAAGCATCTTCGCCATGTCCAGTTTGACTAGGACATCTCCGAGCATCACTACGAAGTCGTCTTCGCCTTTCATGGATTCCTTGGCGCAGCTGACGGCGTGTGCCAGTCCGAGGTTCCCTGGCTCCTGCTCGACGTAGCTTATGTGTACGTTGAATCGGCTGCCGTCGTTGAAGTGCTTGATGATGTGTTCCTTCATGTGTCTGACGACGAGGGTGATCTCCGTTATCTTGTTGCCGCGGAGGAAGTCTATGATGTGCTCCAGGAGTGGCTTTCCTGCGACTGGGAGCATGTGTTTCGGTCTCGTATATGTTAGGGGAAGCATCCTTGTGCCTCGTCCCGCGGCGAGGATCACTGCTTTCAAGGCTCTCATCCTTCCAGTTCGGCTATGGTCTGCAAATAGACTTAAAAGAATTAGCCGTTCTCGAGTTGGCAAACATATTTCAGCACTAGATTAGGTAACAGAATAGTATAGATCGTGGTTGGTAGGGGTGCAGTCTCTGTCTCCAGAGATCCTTGCTCAGCAAATCGAGAGGATCACTACAAGCCTCTCTCAGATCGGGGTCACGTATGAAGGGAGAAGGGTGCTCGTCACAGGTGGGGCAGGTTTTCTAGGCTCATGGATCTGTGATGTCTTGGTATCT
>CAZBVH010000107.1:0-219 GCA_964495315.1 uncultured Candidatus Bathyarchaeia archaeon
GCTCGATCGGAGAGACTCTTTCCCCCGGCGCGGCGCCACCTCTCTCTTGGTTGTCTATCGAAGAGGTCGGTTAATAGATGCTCTTTCCTGAACCACTCACGAGTATGTCTCAACCCGAGGAAGTTCCCGCCGACTCCGGCTTCTCTAATCGCGGTCACCGCTAGACTCCCAGCATTCACCGGGGTCCTTCTGAGGACGCGTGAGGTTCGTGCTGCCAGC
>CAZBVH010000107.1:229-3249 GCA_964495315.1 uncultured Candidatus Bathyarchaeia archaeon
CAGCTCGTCACAGATCACGATCATCTCGAAGCTTGCGGTGCCTCCGGCATCGATGTATCCGAGGTCGTGGATCAGGTTCTGACCTGCCATAGCAGCGAGAAGCATGCTCTCCGCTGCCTCGCCAACCGCCTGTCCATCCACGGTCTTTGAGTTGGTTACTCCTCCGGTTCCGAACATTGGAATTCGGTGGTAGTGAGCGAGTTGCGCGATGATGCAGTCGGCAATCGCCTTCTCCGCAAACCCATAGGAGTAGACAAGTGTTCTCATATCGATGCTCAATGAGCAGCCGCCACAGATGAAGGGAGCCCCAGGATTCGTCAGTTGGACGATCACGTTGCCGCCGAGCGACTCGGCTGTAGCTTGAACAGCGGTCCCAGCCATCGTTATTGGAGAGGTTCCTCCGGCACCTGGACACGAAGTCCATATGACTGGCAGCCCAACCCTTGCGAACTCCACGAGGGCGTCGAGATACTTCTCTTCGAAGAGAAGGGGAGAGGCGGGTTCAAGATACAGGGTGAACAATGGGCTTTTTTTCAACCCGTCTGGTCCGCCTTGGATTAGGCTTCCAACTTTGATAATGTCCTTGGTGACTGCTCCTCCATGGTAGCCGTACAGGAGCATGGGCTTCTCCGTGTTGTTGACCATCGCATCGACTTCATGCAGCCCAACTGTCTCCGCTGGCACATCCGACGGGAAGCAGAATCCCATTACAAAATCAACGTTTGGGAGCGCATCACCCAGTTTCGCCGCGTTGGCCACGTCCGCCTTCAACCCTGGTCTGGGCTCTCCAGAGTCGAGGTCGAGGACATAGGTAGTGCCGGAACCCATGCCGAAGAATGCGTTCATCCCCTCGAGCATTAGGTCGTTCTCAGGGTTCCTTCCGCTGATCCGAACACTTTCAGGAGCCTTCTTTATGCATTCTTCAACAAGATTGGATGGCATCTTCACGATCTTTGTTCGGTAGTCAACGTCGGCTCCCGACCGATCAAGCAATCTTAGTATTCTGTCGTGAGATACCTTCACACCGATTCTTTCAAGTACCTCCAGCACAGCCTCGTGGGCTTTTTCAACTTCACCTCTTGAGAGGACCTTGTACTGTCCTCCTTTAACTCCCGTCTTCATTCTCGTCGACTCACTGCTCCTTTTCCCGTAGACTGTCCGGAGGATATGAGCTGCTTTACTAGGCTCGCTGCTTCGGCTGCGTCAGGCGCGTACCCGTCTGCACCGGTCTCTCTGGCCCTCGCCTCACTTGAGGGGGCGCCTCCTATCATCACCCGGATCCTGTTGCGGATGCCCGAATCTGTGAGAATCTCCAGAAGCTCTCTCTGCCTCCGCATCGTTGTGGTTGGAAGTGCCGAGACTCCCGAGATGTCAGTGTTCTCCTTCCTAGCCGCCTTCGTGAATTCTTCGAGGGGAACATCCTTTCCTAGATCGATCACCTTGAAGCCTGCTACCTGGAGAAGAGAGGCTACGATGTTCTTGCCGATGTCATGAATATCGCCCTCAATCGTTCCCATCACGATCCCTCCCAGATACGCAGGTTCTTGATCCCTTCTCTCTAGTGCCGGTTTGAGAATTCTCATCGATGTCTCAAATGCTCTGGAGACTACCATCAATTCGATCAAGTAGACTTCGCCTCTCTCAAATGCCTCTCCTATCGACCTCAACACCGGGTAATGGTCCCATCCACTGTTTCCAGCGGATGAAAGCCGTGCTCTGAGGCAAGACTACTCAACCTACTGCCCCTATCTTCATTATGATCCTTCACAGCTCCCACAAGTCTCTCAAGCAGATGCTCCTCAGGCTCAGGAGTTCGTGTTGACATAGTCTTCCCTGTGCTGAGTCTAAGACCGTAAACAGAAATTGTTTCCGACTACTCTGAAGTAGGAGCCGTGCACGTAAGAGAAAAAAGAAAGAAGAATCAACCTTGATCAAGATTCTGATGCGCACCAACAAGGTAAAGGTCAGGATACGGGCAGGGAAGAAGGCTTATGGGTGCCGTATCCTCTTCCCCTCAACTACAATAATCGAGCTGATGGGGCTGGCTGGCTTCGACTACGTCATCCTGTACGGTGAGCACGGTCCCTTCACCCTGAAGGAGATTGAGGAGATGTGCCTTGCCGCCGACCTTGCAGGACCTACACCTTTGGCGCATGTGCCAAACATCGAGCCCTCTACCATACTGCAGTACCTGGACCGAGGGATCATGGGCATCATAGGGCCACACATCATAACCAAGGATGATGCCGAAGCCTTCGTGAGCGCCTGCTTCTTCGCCCCAAAGGGGAATCGCAGTTTCGGCGGGAGTCGAGGAAACGCCTACAGCACACAAGTGAGCGGTCGAGAACGTCGTACCTTCATGGAGCAGGTCAACGAGGAGATACTGCCGATCGCCTTGCTGGAGGACGCCGAAGCCCTCCAGAACCTGCCGGAGATCCTGACGGTTGAGCACCTCGAACTGTTCGCCTTCGGACCCACCGACCTGGCACAGTCAATGGGTCTGCCCGGCGAACCGGACCACCCTAAGGTAATGGAGGCGATCCAGCAGGCAGCCACACGAATTCGGACAGCAGACAGAAAGGTGTCCTCGGACTTCATGGTAGAGGCCCGTGCAAATGAGCTATTCCTTGAGGGGGCCCGAGAATTCTTGCGAAAGACGAGAGGAAGGTGACTCTGCCCAAAGCCTTCTCAGCCGGAGTATGCCGCGAACATGCCCACCACTCATACCGCTCCGTCTCTTCCTTCATCAACATCCTCTTATGCGAAGTCTCAGGTAAGCGGCTTCTCCGTGCGCAAGAGGAACCTTTATTCAGGTCCAATCCTCGTCCTCGGGCTTAACCAACTTGTCGAGACCATAGCCTTCGGCATACCTTACTCGTATTTCCCGCTCTACGCTCTCTCCCTCGGCTCTACGGTCGCGTCCATCGGTTTGTTCACGTCGAGCTTCATGTTCATGTCTGCCGTCTTGTCACCGTACTTCGGAGAGTACTGCGATAGGTTCGGGAGGAAGCGGCTTACAG
>CAZBVH010000108.1:0-3177 GCA_964495315.1 uncultured Candidatus Bathyarchaeia archaeon
GCGTAGATACTATCTCATCTTTTGTGATTCTTAGAGCCTCCTCAATCGTCCTATCCTTGACAAGCTCTGTAAGCACGCTACCGCATGCCACTGAGGCTGCGCATCCTTGAGTCCTGTATCTCGCATCCACTATCTTGCCTTCCACAACTTTAATCCAGAATTTGGTGATATCACCGCAGAAATCACTCATGTAGATTCCGACGCCATCTGCGCCCTGGATCTCACCGACATTCCTCGGGTTCTGGAAGTGTTCTAGCACCGTCTCGTTATACATACGAGAAGAGGCTATCGCCTCCTGCCTGATAATCCTTTTCCGAAGCAAGACCACCCTCGAAGCCGCTAGGAAGTATTGGGACCCCCCTGAAAGTTTCCTCTCAAGCTCCAGCCTCGCAGTTGTCCCCAAGACGCATGCACCAAGAACGCCAAAAAATGTGTGAACCGCTGAACCTTTAAGACTCACTATGTAAACCATTCCAACAGTGTCAACGATGGTCCTGCCGGCTAAGATCTTCGAGATAAGAGGCGACTTTGACTTCCCGCTAATAGTTGAGAGACTTAAGGATTTCCGGGAAGAGGAGCCTTACCAAACCGATGAGGGGAATAGAGGAAACCTGGTTACGGAAGTCCTCGACCTTGAAGAGAAAGAAGGTATAGTGACGGGCGTCTTCAGCAAAGACTTTCTACGCGAACACTACTACAAGCGCGGACTAGTTAAGACCACCACGACGGAGGAGGCTCCCTTTTGGATCACACGCTCTGGGAATAGGGGTTTCCTAATCGTTTTGGCACCATCGGGGGCTCGAGGGGTGAAGAAGCTACTAACTAGTCAAGTGGCAAACAAACTCAGCGAGCTATTCTTCGGCAGCGTCGGGGAGATCGTAGAAGTGAGGATACCCAACGAGACCCTAAAGGTACTCCACGAATCAAACCCCCAGGCGACCAACCTCATATGGTTCGATGACGTCGATATCCCCGGCGTGGCAAAGCTCTGCCTATCAGGGTCCGGTCTGGCTGACACCGGGCTCTACCAGGACTACCTTAGGCATGGAAAGATATGGTACGTCGTCTTTGGGGTTCAGAGTCGTGGGGTCGTGGTCGGCATTACGAGGAATGGCGTCGTGACCCTCTTCAGCAGAAGCACCCTGGACGACTTCATAGGCTACATCTTAGAAGACCTCTTGAGGCTCATCGAGTGAACGGGCTGGAAAACACTGCACGCTCACATACGACCGCTCACAGTGGATGCTTGAGCGCTTCCGGAGAATCATGGGCTTCTCATGGTTTGGGCAGACTGTCTTTCAGACTCCGAAGAGCGTCAATCGAGAGATCGAGAACAGCGGGAAATAGAACTTCCAGAAGGAACGGTGATCGCATCCTAAGTCTATCGAATCAAGCGTATCCGGTTCACAGATGCACAGTCATCTGCAAGCTATTATTATAAGGCTTAAGTCATGAAGTTGAACTGGAGACGGTCTACTATGAGCAAACGTGTGAACATCAAGGAGACTGTGGACGCTGTCAAGGTGATTGACACTCACGAGCATCTTATGAAAGAGTCTGACCGACTCCAAATGGAAGTCGACCCGCTACACATCTTCCTCTCTCATTACCTATCGTCGGACCTAGTCTCCTCAGGCATGACGATGAAGGAGCTGAACAGGATTCGGTCTACTGAGACGCCACTAGAAAAGAGATGGCAGAGCTTCCTCTCCCACTGGCCTGGAATTGAGAACACTGGTTACGCTCAAGCCGTCAAGATAGCGGTAAGGGACCTCTACGGAATCAATAGCTTCGACTCCAAGACTTGGAAGCCTCTGAAAGAGGCGATGCGGAGACTGCAGAAGCCGGGGTTTCACAGTTGGGTCCTCAAGACTAAGGCAGGCATTGACGTGTCTGTGAACGATGTATCCACTACGGACGTAGATCGGGATCTTCAAGTCCCGGTCATGCGCTTCGACGAGTACGTGATTCCCCTGAGTAGAGACGACCTAACTGCGCTCTCAATGAGAACCGGGACACCAATCCACCAGCTAGATGACCTGCTGAACGCCCTAGAGACGGAGTTCGCAGGTGTCGCGAAACAGATCGTCGGCATCAAGATCGGTCTCGCATACCTCAGAACCCTCGACTTTCAGAAGGCGACTCATGCTGAGGCCGAGGAAGTCTTCAACAACATCTACCGGACAGAATCCTTCAATAGGAAGGATATCCTGCCCTTTCCGGGTCTGCCCATACGCGTCAACACTCCTCAAGGCTTGGGCTTCGAGGAGGCAAAACCTCTCCAAGACTACATTGTTCACCGAATCATTCAACTAGCTGGAGAACACGGGCTGCCCGTGCAGATTCACACAGGTCTACAGGAGGGCAACGAGAACATCATAGGCAACTCCAATCCCACACTACTTACAAACCTCTTCAGAGAATACCATGAGGTCAAGTTCGATGTCTTCCACGCTGGATACCCCTACTTCAGGGAGCTGGCCGCCCTCGCCAAGAACTTCTCTAACGTCTACCCCGACCTCTGCTGGGTTCACGTCATCTCACCAACCACGGCAAGAACCATCCTCTCTGAGTGGCTGGACACCGTCCCCGCAAACAAGATCCTCGCGTTCGGAGGCGACTACCGATTCGTGGAAGGCGTCTACGGCCACCTCGTCATCGCTAGGAGGAACATAGCCGCAGTACTGCAGGAAAAGTACTCCGACGATGACCTCGAACTGAAGCAGGTGTCCTACCTGGCGTCACGAATACTCCGGCAGAACGCAAAGGAGCTCTTCGGTCTAGAGAAGTAGCGCTTAGGACTTCACCGGTGAGTGAGACGCTTTCTCTCTGTCGTACGTTATTATCCTCTGAACCTAGGAAAGACCTCGCGTGCGAACTCATTGAGGAAACGTTGCGCCTCATCCGGCGGCACCGGTCTCTGTGAGACATCCAGAACGATCAAGCCGGCCCCAATTTTCACATGCGATTCTATGTTGTCAAACCATTCGGAAGGGGTTCTCCCTACGCCGTCTGGATACCTCAGCGAGGGAGCCAGTACAATCTGTCTGCTCTTATCCTGCTCCCTCTGCGCCCTCTTCAAGCGGCCATTCAACTCCTCCAGCTTCTCCAAAGGGAAACCGGGTAGTGGGAGTATGCCTTCCCCATACTTGACGGTCGCGTCCACAATAGCATCAG
>CAZBVH010000109.1:0-3113 GCA_964495315.1 uncultured Candidatus Bathyarchaeia archaeon
TAGGATGAAGTCCGATCTTTACCCATACCTCGTCGCTTGCTCTCAAGGACAACTTGCCGAGATGGAACCAATGGAGTGGCGGGGAGAAGCGGCTGTCTGCGTGGTCATGGCTTCCGGAGGCTACCCGGGAGAGTACGAGACGGGTAAACCCATCTCCGGTCTTGATGAAGTGCAGAAGATGGAAGACGTTGTCGTCTTCCATGCTGGCACAGTCCGAAAGGGAAGAGAGATCGTTACTAGCGGGGGGAGAGTCTTAGGAGTCACAGCACTCGGCGTCGGAATAGAAGCTGCCTATCGGAAGGCGTATGAGGCTGTCAGGGAGATAACTTGGGAAGGCGAGTACCACAGGAACGACATAGGTTACCGCGCGTTGAGGCGTGACATATGAAGTCACCATCATCGAACCGGGCTCCCTCGAATACGCCTCTTAGGGTATGTGGATTCATGTCAGGCGGCGGGACGAACCTGATACATATCATAGAACAACAACATGAGCAACAAGATAGATCAGGGAAATCCGTCTACGAGGTCGTCTTAATCTTCTCGGACAACAAAAATAGCCATGCAAAGAAGATCTCCTCAGAGTACGATGTCCCCTACATCTGCAGAGACATCAATGATTTCTACCGCAGTAGAGGACGTGAGAATAAGAGGGATCTTTCGCTGAGACCTGAATTCGACCTCGGAACGGTTGGGGCTATCCATGAATACCGGGTTGACGCCATCGCCTTGGCAGGATACATGAGCATCGTCACCGAACCTTTGTTGAACGCCTATCCAGGGAGGATCTTCAACGTCCACCCTGCAGACCTCTCGATCAAGACTGAGGATGGAAGGAGAAAGTTCACTGGACTCCATGCAGTAAGAGACGCGATCCTTGCAGGGAACAAGGAGCTGCGCGCATCAACCCATGTAGTTAGGCAGAAGGTTGACTACGGCGAGATCATCCTGATCTCTAGACCGATCCCGGTCGAGCTCCCTTCTGAGCTCACATTAGAGGGATTGAGGCGTCCCGAGAATGCTGAGCGCTTATCGCAGCTGGCTGAGGAACACCAGAACAGGCTGAAGGCTGCTGGGGACTGGGTGATCTATCCGAAGACCCTAGAGTTGTTCGCGAAGGGCAGCATTGAGCTGGACGGGAAAGGAAATGTTTTCCTTGACGGTAGAAGATTCGAGAATGGCATATTCTGGGAGGTCCTTGAGAGAGAATTCGGCATATGACCTGAATGCTCCCGGGAAGGGGAGCTTCCGAAAAGCGTCATGAGAAGTTTGGAGGGAAGATCGTAGGTGAAAGGTGAAGAAGAGGTTTTGGTGGCGGTTGTTGCTGGAAGCAAGTCTGACATGGAAGTAGTCCAGAAGGTGCAGGATGTGCTCGATGAAGCCAAGATCAAGTATGATATCAGGACTCTGTCTGCCCATAGGAACCCGGAGGCGCTTGAGAAGTTCCTTAAGGAGTCGCCGGCGAGGGTCTTCATCGCCGTGGCCGGTCTCTCCGCTGCGCTGCCAGGATTTATCGCGTCTAGAACCGATAGGCCGGTTATCGGGGTCCCGGTCTCAGCTAAGCTGGGCGGATTGGACGCGCTGCTGTCTATCGTGCAGATGCCCTCTGGAGTACCGGTTGCATGTGTTGGAATAGACAACGGGAAGAATGCTGCCCATCTCGCCATAAGGATATTGAGAGCCCAAGGAGTAGAGGGGTGAAGATATGCCGATACACCCGATCGAATTCAGGTACTGCTATCCTGAGATGAAGGCTATCTTCGAGGAAGAGAGCAAGCTGGGCTACTGGCTTGCGGTAGAGGCTGCCCTAGCCTATGCTCAAGCAGAGGTAGGCAACATCCCGGGGAAAGCCGCAGCCGAGATTGAGGAGAAAGCGGACACTAACCATGTGAAACTTGTCAGAGTGAAGGAGATTGAGGCGGAGATAGACCATGACCTGATGGCCATGGTCAGGGCACTTAGCGAGGTCTGCCAGGGCGAAGCAGGCAAGTATGTCCACCTTGGCGCCACAAGCTATGATATTGAAGACACTGCGATGGCACTGCAGATTCGAGAAGCGCTCAGGATAATCTCGGAAGACCTGAGGAAGATGGAGGATACCCTCGTGGAACAGGCGAGAAGACATAGGGGCACGGTCTGCATCGGGCGCACACACGGACAACACGCGATCCCAACCACCTATGGTCTGAAGTTCGCAGTCTGGGCTTGCGAGATTCGCAGACACCGAGAACGACTCGCCAACATGAAGAAACGGGTCCTCGTGGGAAAGATGACTGGGGCGGTAGGTACACAGGCAAGCTTCGGAGAGAAGGGAATCCAGATCCAAAAGCTGGTGATGGACAGGCTGAAACTGCAGCCTGTAATCGTTTCGACACAGGTCGTCCAGCGTGACAGACACGCCGAGTTGATAATGCTACTGGCACTCATAGCTGCAACCCTAGACAAGATAGCAAAGGAGATCCGGAATCTCCAGAGAACCGAGATCGGAGAGGTCTCTGAGCCATTCAGGCAAAGGCAGGTAGGGTCTTCGACGATGCCGCAGAAGAGAAATCCTCACAAGAGCGAGAGGATCTGCAGCCTTGCCAGGATGATGAAGTCGCTAGTACTCCCGGCGTTGGACAACGTCTCCCTTGAGCATGAAAGGGACCTTACCAACTCTGCAAACGAGCGGATCATAATCCCGGAGTCGTTTATCCTCCTCGACTACATGCTGAAGCAGATGCACGGCATCATTGATAAACTGGAGTTCAACCCGGAGAAGATCCGGGGAAACCTGGAGTTGACTCAGGGGCTTTGCATGTCCGAGAGCGTCATGATGAGATTAGTTGAGAAGGGGATGGGGAGACAGGAGGCTCATGAACTTTTGAGAGGGGCCGCGCAGAGATCCTTGAAATCCGGCAAGCCTCTCAGAGAGATCCTATTGGAAGACCGAGCCCTACTCCGATACCTCACTGAAAGCGAAGTCGCAGAGCGAATGGACCCTGGGGGCTATCTGGGCACGGCTAAAGTCCAGGTCGAAAATGCGATACGGCTTCTGACTCAAGGAGAGGAGATCGATGGGTGAGGAAGCCACCTACGCAAAGTCAGGCGTGGACTTGGAGCTGTCTCTTATA
>CAZBVH010000110.1:0-2965 GCA_964495315.1 uncultured Candidatus Bathyarchaeia archaeon
TCACTACACTCTTCCAAACGCCCCTCGTTCATCAGCATGATCCTGTTCCCCCAAATGATGGCTTCCTCGACATCATGGGTCACGTATATCGTAGTAATCCTGAGCTCCTCGTGTAGCCCCTTCACTTTTCTTAAGATCTCCTCCCTAGCGATCCAGTCTACCGCGCTTAGGGGTTCATCCATCAGGAGAAGCCTCGGCTGAATCACCAAGGCTCTTGCCAGCGCCGTTCTCTGCCTTTGTCCCCAGCTCAGCTGGTCCGGGGATCTTTCGCCGAGTTCCTCCAATTCAAGCATACGTAGCATCTCTCCGACCCTTGCACGGATCATGGTATCCTGGCTTCCACGAACTCTTAACCCGTAGCCTATGTTCTCCCAGACAGTCAGGTGAGGGAATAAGCCGAAGTCTTGAGGCACGAATCCGATGTTCCTCTTCTCGATCGGCAAGCCGTCGATCATCACGCTGTCCATGTAGATGTGCCCGGTATCCGCCTTCAAGGCGCCTAAAATGATTCTCAGGAGTGTCGTCTTTCCGCAGCCGCTCGGACCCACTAGGACCATGAACTCCCCGTCACATATCTCGCAACTCAGGCTCTCTACCGCTCTGACCGTGCCGAAGCTCTTTGAGACATCTTCCAGTGTGACCCTGGTCATCCTACTGTCGCTCCATCAAGACCCTGAATGAGACTAAGACAACTATCGAGAATGTGGACATGATAAGGGCCAGCGCGAGCGCGGACGGGAGATTCCGCTGGGCTTCAAAGACGATGATCGCTGGCATGGTCTCCGTCATCCCAGGTATCACTGCGCCGGCGAATACTATTGTGCCGGCAATTTCTCCCATGGCTCTAGCCCAACATCCGGCGGTTCCAGCGATGATTGCCTTGTAGGAGAGAGGCAGTGTGACGGTGAGAAAAGCCTTGAGATCTGATGCACCTAGTGACCTGGCCATGACCTCTAGGTCCGTTTCTCGGATGCTTCTGAACTTCTGGATGAGAAGGCTGACGAGGAATGGTGTGGATACGAAGACTTTGACCAGGACCATTGCCCAGGAGGTGTTTACTAGGTTGATCCCAGCTTTGCTGAGCATGCCGCCTATAGGGCTGGGTGTGCTGAACATGAGTAGGTAGGTCGTTCCTACTACGCCTGGCGGGTAGGCGTGTGGGATGGTAACGACCAATGTTTCTAGGATCGCCTTGCCCTTGAAATCTTTGTATGCAAGCATCCAAGACGCAGGAACGCCCAAGCACAACGCGATGATGGCGACGATGGTCGAGGAAGTCACACTCACCTGGAAGGCCGAGATGACCCGGTGACTCAGCAACTGCTCCAAGACCAGAGACCAGCTGCTGAGTACTGTGAAGAGGTAGAAGAGAGATACCAGCATGTAAACCGTGAAGAAACTGGCCGGAACCATCATTAGGACATCAAACTTCCTCAAAGCTGATTGTTCGACCTCCAACCACCAGCTGAATACCAACACCCAATGGAAGACCGCCCCTTTATCATTGACGATCTCAGACTCACACCCTTCCGCGAAACGATTGTCAGTAGGCTCGCAGTTTCTCTAGGTTGTCCCCTCTTTTCGGCACATTCGGGACTTTTATAAGCACGAGGTTTATTGCTGAGACTAGCGAATCCACTATCTCCGATGTGTCTGTTTTGAAGAGCACGAAAGAGAATATAGAGAGTCTGAGTAAGAAGGCGCACATGCTCGCTGGGCTTCGAAACTATGAGATTCTGGAGGAAGAACCGCTCGAAGATCATGTGAACATTTCTGCCAAAGACGCTAGAGGCATGAAGATTCTCTTTCAATGCATCCCTAGCGGAGAGACCATCGGGGTGAAGAGGATTAGGGTCCTGAGAAACAAGATGGAAGAGGAGGGAATAGGTAAAGCCGTGGTTGTCGGGGGAGGAAAATACTCCTACGTAGCAAAACTGACCGCAGAAGAGGCAGGAATAGAGCTGATACCCTCCGATTTCCCCTCCTTCAACATATTCGTGCATGAACTCGTTCCGAAGCACGAGATACTCTCCAAAGAGGATGCAGAAGCGCTGTTGAAGAAGCTTAGAGTCGCACCATACCAGCTTCCTCACATCAAATATGACGATCCTGCAGCTCGCAGTATAGGCGCAAGACCTGGAGATATCCTAAAGATCACTCGGAAAGAGTCGACAGCAGGGGAACACATATACTACCGGTATGTGATTTAAGGCTGCAAAGAGTGTTGAGTGTTCTCGAAGATACAATCGCGTTGCTAGGCACCGTAAGCCTATATGGACCGACAATCTACTTGCAGACTCAGTGTCGGTACAAAGATCAAGCCCGACTCTCAGGACATGGTGGCCTATTTCTTCGTATCGTCGTGGATCGGTCTAGGCAGTGAATCTATGAGTAGAGTTGTTCTTCTTACGGGTCGCCCAAGGATTGGAAAGACGACTGTTCTCATGAAAGCCATAGACTTGCTTCGAGAACGGGGATGGGTTGTCGGAGGGATGGTCTCGTCAGAGATTCGTCGCTCAGGTCGAAGGGTCGGCTTTAGTATCTCAGATCTTGAATCCGGCAAGTCCGGCATACTGGCTCACATTGAGCTGAGAGAAGGACCCTCAGTTGGCAAATACCGGGTGAATCTTGAAGACCTAGAGCATATCGGAGTCGGCGCGATCCAGGCGGCTCTCAGAGAGTCAGAAATAGTGTGCTGTGACGAGATTGCGCCAATGGAACTCAGCAGCCCAATCTTCAGGGAAACTATCAGAAGAGCCCTCCAGTCCGGTAAGCCCCTCCTGGCGACCATTCATGAGGCGGGTCGCGACTCCCTGCTTC
This sequence comes from uncultured Candidatus Bathyarchaeia archaeon, assembly GCA_964495315.1. Taxonomy (GTDB): domain Archaea; phylum Thermoproteota; class Bathyarchaeia; order RBG-16-48-13. Next base: position 2,821 of record CAZBVH010000110.1, read on the forward strand.
AGGAAATCAAGAAGGGGCAAGATCTTGAAATACTGGAGGTAACGGCTGAGAACAGGGACACTCTTCACCTGCAGGTTGTTCGATTGATCGAGAGCAACCTCAATATGCCATGACTGTCCCACATATTGGCATCAGACATCTGACT
>CAZBVH010000111.1:0-2926 GCA_964495315.1 uncultured Candidatus Bathyarchaeia archaeon
CTCAAGGTGTGACACCTCCTAGAGCCTTATTGGAAATTCTGCGATGAAGAAAGCTAGGACCACGATCAAATAGATGGACATACCTATTCTCGTAAGCCTTTGGCCAATAAGCTGCGAGATATTCGCAAACCCGATGGGGATTGAGACAGTGACGGCTGGAACTGCTGGAAGGAAATAGAACACGAAGAGCGGTCTCAAGGAAAGTAACCCCACAGGGTACCAGGGTAGATAGACCATGACAAACCAGATGAGATAAAACAGTGAGAACTTCTTCCTGTGGCGCACGTAGTCATATATCAATCCGAAGACACTGGGCACGATGAGAAGCCAAATCATCGGGTTCCCCACCCCGCGATACCAAACCCTATACCGAGGACGTGTGGTCCAGCCAAGATAGTACGTTATCGGCTTCTGGTTCGCCAGCCAATCCCATGGCTGGCTTGAGAATTTCGAAGCTGCAGCAGGAAAGAACAGGATATCTGAGGCCATCCCTGCTAGCGTTGAAAACGGATCTACATGAACCCCCTGCGCAAGAAGAAAGACCCAAAACGGGACCGCCACAGATAGGACGTAGACCGCCCCCATCTTCAGAAGATCCTTAGGTTTCTCATGGTCAAAGAGCATCATAACAATAAGTACTCCAAACCCGGCGGCTCCGACAAGCTTGCATAACGTCGAGAGGGCCATCATGATAAACGCAAGCGACCGATTATTTCTCCAATAGAAAAGGAAGCCGAGCAACATGAAGAAGACAAAGAAGACGTCAAGCATGGCGACTGAGCTTTGAACGAACGTCAAACTATCAAAGGCATACAGCGTTGAAGAAAACAACGCAATACTTCTACTCCGTGTGGATCTAGAGACGAGCAGGTAGAGGACCCATATGGACAGGACGCCAAAGACCACTGAAGAGAATCTCCAGCCCACCCCTCGGTCTCCGAACAATGCCATGCCAGACGCGATGAGATACACGCCTAACGGGGGGTGCCAGAGGGTGATCTTGGAGCCTGATAGGAGGCTCTGTGCCTGTCGGACATAGTGGTACTCGTCAAATATGTATTCTCTCTCTGGAATGTTGATGATCGCGAGATGGAGGACCAGCATCGTCCCGACAAGGACGAGTGCAGCTGAAGTGTACCTGTCGAGTCTCGGATGCGGAACGATTCCTGACCACCAAACCTGTAGAATACGCCTCCATGAAGACGAGTTCACGGTCACTGCCCACACCACATCGCCCGGAACATGGAGGTCGCTTCGTCTTCCTGTACATAAAAACAGATGTTTCCGGGAGAACACGAACCGACCGGAAGGGAAACGCGTTGAGACTCGTCAGACAACGAGAACTAGTTGTTTCCTCGCCTGCGACACGAATCAGATATAGCAACAGTCTTTTTACGGGGTCCACAACTAGCATCAGTATCAACAGGCGGCTACATCGAAAGGGGCAGGCAACAGTGATCTCAAGATACATTCTCATAGCCACGATTGTTCTGGCGGTGGCCTCCAACCTGAGCCGAGCCCAGCCCCTCCAAAGGCTCATGTTAACCGCCTTCATCGACGTCTCAGAATATGTGACCGTATCGGGAAAGGTAACGCTCACATCCGGTGAGGGTGTGGCTGAGGTCGTCGTTTCTGTGCAGGTAGTATCTCCCTTCGGCAGCACAATTCATCTGGCCCGACTATTCACGGACAAGAATGGCGGCTTCTCCACTAGGTGCACACTGACTCCGAGGGTTACTGTGGGAAAGTACACGGCGTCTATCACGGCGAGTCGAGAGGGATACGCTGATGCCTACTACACAGCCTCCTTCGTCGTCGCCCATGAGGACTTCTATCTGTCAATCTCTCCGAACGTTCTCCTGATCAGGCAGGGCGAGGCCGCGACATTGAACATCGACGTTGTCGGAATCGCTGGCTACAACGAAACGGTGAGTTTGACTGTCGGGTCAGCATCTCCGAAAGGAGTCTCATATCGGCTCAGCAATGAGACTGCGAGAGCCAACGCGACCGTCACGCTATTAGTTCTAACCACTCAAGACTCAGCTGTCGGAAACTACTCGATCACGGTCACGGCATGGTCAGGGATGAGATCGAGATCTGCCTCTGCAACCGTCATCATCACCCAGAGGCCAACAGAGCTCACTGTGCCCGCGCTGCTTGCGGGAGCCCTTGCAGTCGCCCTCATCAGCCTAGCACTCACAAGACGAAGATTCCAGTCGGCCCTTAGACGCGAAGAGAGCCAGTTCAGCCAAGAGTATTTGGCTGCGGCTAGGGCTGTTGTCAAACTAGAGGAGCTTCGGGCAACTGAGAAGATAGATGAGCCGACCTACCTCAGACTGAAGCAAGAATATGAGGAGAAGGTTGAGAGGCTTAGAAAGAGGAGAGGTCCCTGATTAGGGAGCTAGGTCCCACCGCCCTCACTGACGATGCGAACCAGCTCCTTGGAGATGCTTCGGATAAGATCAATGAAAGGGTGCTCCTGCTCCGTTAGGGCGTGAATCATGGTGCCGCCGTGCAGCTGGAGGTCGCAGTAGCATGGGATGACTCCGATGACGGGAACTCCGAACCTCCTCTCCAGCCGGATCCTCAGCTCTTCCCTCAGAGTTACGTCGTAGGCTTCCTTCTCCAGAACTCTGTTGGCGATCATGCTTACCTTTCGTCCGAGAACCTTGTATACGCCTCTCACAAGTTCTTTTGTTCCCTCAACATCGAACTCATCTGTCTTCGTCACGACAACGTTGACATCAGAGACCGCCAGCGCGTTGGCGGACAGAAGTTGCATTCCTGGAGCAGTGTCAAAGATGAGGTAGTCCAACTTCAGGTCGCCGATCAAGGCTTCCTTGGCTTGTAGCGTTCCGTGAAGAGACTTGATCTCCCACCTGTCATCCATCGCCATCATCAGTCGCATCGTGTCAGATGCAGGATT
>CAZBVH010000112.1:0-2751 GCA_964495315.1 uncultured Candidatus Bathyarchaeia archaeon
TAGCTCCGAACTCAACGTATGCCTCATCCACTACGACTACAACATCTCGTCTGAGGAGTCTCTCGAGGGAGCTCTGATCTGCAGGTCTCCCGCTTGGATTGTTGGGATTACCAAAGAAGATCATCTTCGTCTTCTTGGTCATCGCACCCAGAATCGTCTCCGGATTCCACGTCAGATCTGGCTGCGCCTGAACGGTCCTCGGAACCCCTCCAGCTATCCTCGAGAGGATCTCATACATACTGAATGTAGGAATCGGGATTACGACCTCGTCTCCAGGATCCATGAAAACCCTAATGGTAGCATCTATCAGATCGTCGGAACCGTTACCCAAGACCACATTCTCGGAGCTCAGTCCAACGTAGTCGGCTATCTTGCCCTTGACCCGTTCCCTAGCATCAGCTGTGGGGTACCTGTTCAGAAGCGGTAGAGATGCGCAGATCTCTTCGATTACCTTGGGCGATGGCCCGTAGGGACTCTCGTTAGAGTTCAAGGAGACTAGCCTATTGACACCCTTCGGGAAACGTGGCGCTTGGTATGACTCAAGCCCGAGCACAACCTTCCTAGCAAGGCTACCTACCAGTTGAGACTGTGACACAACCAGACCTCCGGAAAGACCCCGGCGCAACCTACTTATGATGCACCGCAAGACTGCGGCTTGATCCCTGCCCTACATGTTCATACAGACGGGGGGTGTACATGCCGGGTCAGCTTCTCCCACAATTTTCCCACAAGCTATTTAAGCTTTGCCCAGCCACCAAGGAGGCTAGTGGCGCGAGTTGAGAACCTCAGAAGTTGTTAGGATCGACGCAAAAGGGCGGATCATAATTCCCATGAACTTTAGACAGATCTTCGGTCTGAAGGAGGGCATGTACGTGCAACTAAACGCGAACCTCGACGAGAAAGAGCTTCAGATAATACCCTTTGCCGATCCGAATGCGAGGTTGATGGAGTTCAGGATCACGCTAACGGACAAGCCTGGAGCTCTTGCGCAAGCTGCCCAGGTGCTCGCCGAAGCCAACGTAAACCTACTCTCAACCGAGTCCAGAACAACGAAGAAGGATGAGAACGCTGAGTGGATCGCAGTGGGAGACGTGTCCAAGATTAACGTCGACTTAGATACCCTCAGGAAGAGCCTCTCTAGGTCCGATAAGATCAGAGGAGCCATCCTAAGACAACTCGGCTAGAGAACATCAAGAAGCGGGACGTTCAGCCTTCAGAATCTCTCTCCTTGATCCAGTAGGATCTTCCATCTTCTAGCGTCTCTTTTTTCCAGAGAGGCGCCTCGTGCTTGTACCGTTCCACAGCCTCCATCAGAACCGGAAAGACGTTCTTCCTCGATCTTCCGGCTACAGCTACATACACAAGGTCATCGCCCACAGAGAAGGACCCGAAGTTGTGATGAATCACAACGTCCACTATCCCTTCTTTGTGACCTAGATCATCTGAGATTCTCCGAAGGTCATCCTCAACCTTCTCCTTGTACGCTTCTACCTTCAGCTGCCGGACCTTCTTGCCAGCATGAGTAAAGCCTCTGACTATGCCAATGAAGCAAGCGATGGCTCCAGCCTCCCGCAGCCTAGGATTGTCACGAAGAAGGTCCAAGACATCTTGGAAGGACACTTCCCCCTTCCTGTGAATTCCAGTTCTCTCGACCAATTCCGATCTCATCTCTGTCTTCGCGATGACACTTTTTACTGTTTGTCACCAAGACTTCCCCTTTCTTCAACTGTATCCTATGAATGTTCATCCAAGCCATTGTTAGCTCTAGGCTATCTTTCGAAAGCGGGCGACGAAGAAACCCGACGTATCGTGAAGATGCGGATGGAACCTCTGAGTCAAAACGGTTTGAACAGGGAGTTGAAACCCCTCTGACCCGCACATGTACGGTTCCTGACCCTCCAGCTCCAGCTCACACTCCTCGACGGCATATCGAGCGATCTCTTCGTCCTCATCTGTGGTTAGGGTGCACGTGCTGTAAACAACTACACCATTCGCCTTCACGATCTTGGAAGCCACTTTGATGAACTGCCTCTGATATTCCGCCAGCGCCCGAATTTCAGACTCCTTCGTGAAGTCGTACACCTTTGGTCTGACACCTAGCGCTGAGCAGGGAGGGTCCACCAAGACTCGATCCGCCTTAATTGTGGGGTGGTCGATGTCAAGGTATCTTGAGTCAGAACAGATCGGTCGGACACTCTTCACCCCGAGCCTATCCATCGTACGCCTGATGTGAGCGATCTTCTCCTCGTTCCTGTCGACCGCGTAAACCGTGCCACTGTCCCCCATAATCTGGGCGACATGGCTACTCTTTCCGCCCGGAGACGCGCATAGATCCACTATCGTCTCCCCAGGCTCTGGGTCGAGTATGCGTGAAACCAAAACGGAAGGGAAAGACTGCGGGTAGATCCATCCTTTGCTGAACTCTTCGGTCTCCCTGAGGCTGGGGACCATATACCTCGGCTCCGTTAGCTCCACAGCCAATCCCCTCCGAAGTGTAAGAACCTCGGTCTCAGACATCTTCGCAACTCCATTGCCAACTTGCTGCCCCAGGTCATCAACGATTGACACCTCGAGGCCTCTCCTCAGTCCGCGAGCCCGGGTTATCCCAGGAGCGTACACTTGGGCGCCAAGAAGGACCGACTCTGCGGTGAACTTGTCGACTACAACTACCTTCTCGCGCCGAGAGACAGGAAACGGACCTTGGACCTGTCTCTTATACACATCTGACGCTGCCGACGAATAGAGAGGTGT
>CAZBVH010000113.1:0-2509 GCA_964495315.1 uncultured Candidatus Bathyarchaeia archaeon
AGCCAGGACGATGTAGGTTAGGGTTTTACTGAACTCTTCGAGTCTGATCTGGAGGGGGGTGGGCTCCTCCTTGATCTCAGCAAGAGAGCCGGCTATCTTGCCCAATTCTGTCTTGCCGCCGATGGAGATGACTTTCATAACACCTCTCCCGGATAGTGCAGTTGTTCCCATGTAGAGGGAGTCGCCTTTGGCCTTGGCTACGGATTCGCTCTCTCCGGTAAGAATCGCCTCGTTCACGCTCGCACTCACGGCTTCGATTAGCATACCATCGGCCGGTATGCTGTCTCCTGGATTCAACGTCACGAGGTCGTCGGGGACGATCTCCGAGGCATCTACCTCGACAACCTCTCCGTCTCTGATCACACGTGCAGTTCGTTTCAGAAGACGTCTGAGGGCAACAACCGTCTTTTCGGTTCTATATTCCTGGAAGAATCCGAGTATACTATCTAATAGTACTACGACACCGATAATCAGCGTATCCTCGATCTCACCTAGGACGAGGGAGATCAGCGCAGCGACCGAGATCACGTAGACCAAAGGGTTCTTGAACTGCGAAATGTAGATGCTTAGCGGCGATCGACCCTTCTTCTCCGGAAGAGCGTTTATTTCGAAGTGTTTCCTTCTTTCCAGAACCTCTGAAGCGGTGAGCCCTCTCGCTCTGAGTATATCTGCCGACTCTGAACCAAACAATAGTTTGAATCTTTCCTCAACGTGCAGAGTTTCCAGTGCGGGTTAAAACGCTACAAGCTCCCTACACTCCTATAGGAGTTTTGGTCAGCCAACGACAAGGGAATATCATCTGCCCGACAACACAAAGAAGCAAGAGGCCTGAGCAGGTTCAGTTGGTCCACCGAACTATGGGTTCAAATCCTCTGCCTCTAGGATGCAACCTGAACCCAAATCCTGCCTGATTCGGGTATGGTGGACCGGACGGGATTCGAACCCGTGTCCTCCGCGATGCCAACGCTTAGAAATACTTGGGTTGATCAGAAGAGTCTCAATTCAACCTCCACGAGGGTAGATCCTGAGACTCTGCTCCCTGACTTCCAGCGATTTCTACAGTTGAACATGAGGCTTGAGTCTAGGACCGTTAGGGATACCCTTCTTATGGCTAGACGGTTCCTCTCTTCGTGCAGTGGCTTCATCTCCTACGATGCAGTGGCTAGGTATCTTGAGGTCTACAGTCTGAAGGCTCCCAAGACCTACAACTCCCAGATAACCGGCTTGAGGAGGCTTCTGCGGGACTACATGGGCATAGGCTTCATAATGTCCTTCAGGATGGGACCCCAGAACCCGATAGGTGATCCCCAGGACCTGAGCAGGGAGCAGGTCAAGGAGGGGTTTGAGAGGCTTGACTCTGCTGAGGAGAAAGCCCTCTACCTCTTCACGGCTGTCACGGGGCTTAGGAAGGGAGAGATCCTGAACCTAACACTCGACGACATGGACTTTGAGATGAGGGCTGTCTTTCCAAGGCATGATACGAGAAAGAAGAAGGCTGGGGTCACCTTCTTCAACTCTGAGGCAGAGCAGTGGCTTCAACGTTACTTGCAGGAAAGGCAATCGGATAGCCCCAAGGTCTTCCCAATAAGTGAGAGGAGTTTTCGGGGGATCTGGAGGAAGGCTAGTGGCTGTGGAGTGAGGATAACCGCCCAAGGTCTCAGAGCCTGGTTCAGCACGGAGATGGGGGAGCGAGGCGTGCCCGACCGGTTTGTTGACGTCTTCCAGGGAAGGGCTCCCAGAACGGTGATAGCCAAGTACTACACGGGCAGGGCTCTCAGGAGGCTCTGGAGGATCTACCGCAAAGCAGGTCTGTGGGTGCTGAGCTGATGCCGAGCAACGTCTCCAAGGGTCGGAGTTTGGAGTATGCGGTGCGGGATCGGCTCAGGTCCATGGGCTACGTCGTCTTCCGATACCCGTGGACATAGTGGCAATCAGAGAGGGCAAGATACTGCTCGTGGAGTGCAAGACTGGGAAACACCCAAGCATCGCGCCCAAGCAGCTGAGCCGCATCCTTGAGATTTCTAAGACAGTGGGGGCGATTCCAGTTTTAGCCGTGAGGAAGAAACATAGAGAAATCAAATTGTTCAAGATGATGGAGCCAGGCTTGGGAGGAACTGGACTGAAAGCAGTGTCTCAGGTTGACGGATAGGCTGAGGGTATCAGCGAAGTCTATGAGGTGCCATCGAGTTTGGGCTTGTACAAGAGAGCTTAAGAGCACAAACTCTGAACCCCACCATGTGAGGAGGTGAGATAATGCCCTACTACATTGTCCTCGTGAATTGGACGGATCAAGGAATAAGGGCAGTCAAGGATTCTCCCAAGCGGGTCGCAGCTGCTAGAGCCGCTGTCGAAAAGGCGGGCGGAAAATGGCTTGGCTATTACTACACGTTTGGGCAGTATGACGGCGTTGCAGTAGCAGATCTTCCTAACGATGAGAGAGCGATGGGCATTTTGCTAGCTATTGGAAGTCTAGGATGGAATCGTACCACAACCCTCAAAGCCTTCACAG